>NZ_JBEYWQ010000048.1:0-39421 GCF_040644495.1 Microbispora sp. NPDC046973
TTGTGGTGGGTTGTGTGTTTTTATGTCGGGGTGTCGGGCCGGGCGGGGGCGGCCCGGCCCCGCGCCCCCCGCCCCCCCCCCCCCCCCCCGCGACCAGGCGGCTACCGCGTCAGCCCGGCGTCAGCCCCGCGTCGGCCCCAGGGCGGAACCGGTCACCTGGGCGTAGCCCGCGGGGCGGCTGGTGAAGGCGCCCCTGCCCTGGGTCCGGCCGCGCAGCCGGGTCGCGTACCCGAACAGCTCGGCCAGCGGCACGGTCGCGGTGACCACGACCGTGCCCGCCCGCGCCGCCGAACCGGTGACCCGGCCGCGCCTGGCCGCGAGGTCGCCCAGCACCCCGCCGACGGCGTCGCCGGGCACGGTGACCGTGACCTCGGCCAGCGGTTCCAGCAGGGCCATCTCACCGGCACGCAGCGCCTCCCGCAGCGCGAGCCGTCCGGCCGTGCGGAACGCCATCTCCGAGGAGTCCTTCGGGTGGGTCGCGCCGTCGGTCAGCGTGACCCGCAGGCCGGTCACCGGATGACCGCCGAGCGGGCCCTCGGCGAGGGCGTCCCGGCAGCCGGCCTCCACCGCCCCGACGTACTCGCGCGGCACCCGGCCGCCGGTGACCGCGGACCGGAACACGAAGCCGGCGTCGTGCTCGAGCGGCTCCACGTCGAGCACGACGTGGGCGAACTGCCCGGCGCCGCCGTCCTGCTTGACGTGCCGGTACAGCAGCCCGGACACCCCGCGGACGACCGTCTCCCGGTAGGCGACCCGGGGCCGTCCGACGGCGACGTCGAGCCCATGGGTCCGGCGCAGCTTCTCCACCGCGACCTCCAGGTGCAACTCGCCCATTCCCGACAGCAGCGTCTGGCCGGTCTCGGGGTCGGTGCGGACCGACAGCGACGGGTCCTCGTCGCCCATCCGGGCCAGCGCGGTCGCGAGCCGGTCGGCGTCGCCGCTCCCGCGCGGCTCGACGGCCACGGAGACCACCGGACAAGCCGTGACCGGCGGCTCGAGGACCAGCGGCGCTCCGGGAGCGCAGAGGGTCGCTCCGGCGCGGGCCGCCTTGACCCCGGCCACCGCGACGATGTCCCCGGCCGTCGCGCGGTCCGTCTCGGTGTGCCTGTCGGCCTGCACCCGGAGGATGCGCCCGATCCGCTCGGTGCGCCGGGCGCCCGCGTCCAGCACGACGTCTCCTCTCCTGATCGTTCCCGAGTACACCCGCAGGTAGGTCAGCCGCCCGGTGGCGGCGGCGTGCACCTTGAACACCAGCGCGGCGAACGGCGCCGCCGGGTCGGCGGGCCGCTCCTGCCCGTGCTGCTCCTGCTCGGTCCCGACCCCCGCGGCGCGTACGGGCGGCATGTCGGGCGGTGCGGGCAGGTAGGCGACGACGGCGTCCAGCAGCGGTTCGACGCCCCGGTTGCGGTAGGCCGACCCGCACAGCACCACCACGGCCTCACCACGCAGGGTCAGGTCGCGCAGGGCGGCGGCCAGAGTCGGCGTGGAGATCTCCGGCAGGGCGCAGAACTCCTCCAGCGCCGCCGGATGGAGCTCGGCCACCGTCTCCTCGAGCAGGCGGCGGCGTCGGCGTGCCTCGCCGGCGACGGCCTCCGGCACCGGGCCCTCGGCGACCGTGTCACGGCCGGCGTCCCACACCAGCGACCGCATCCGCAGCAGGTCCACCACGCCGGTGAACCCGTCCTCCCGCCCGATGGGCAGCTGGACGGCCAGCGGGGTGACGCGCAGCCGCTCGCGGATCGACTCGACCGCCGTGTCGAGGTCGGCCCCGGCGCGGTCCATCTTGTTGACGAACGCGATGCGCGGCACGCCGTACCGGTCGGCCTGCCGCCACACGGACTCGCTCTGCGGCTCCACGCCGGCGACGGCGTCGAACACCGCGACCGCGCCGTCGAGCACCCGCAGCGACCGCTCCACCTCGTCGGAGAAGTCCACGTGGCCGGGGGTGTCGATCAGGTTGATCCGGTGGCCGTCCCACAGGCAGCTCACGGCCGCGGCGAAGATGGTGATCCCGCGGTCGCGCTCCAGGGGGTCGAAATCGGTGACGGTGGTGCCCTCGTGCACCTCGCCGCGCCGGTGGACGGCGCCGGTGAGGTAGAGGATCCGTTCGGTGACGGTGGTCTTGCCCGCGTCGACGTGGGCGAGGATGCCCAGGTTGCGGATGCCGGTCGGCGGGACGAGGTGATCGCGGTTCAGGTCGGCGCGCATGGCCATGCCCTTCGGGAAGGTTCCTACGGTGGCGGGCGCGATTGGCCTGACGAGAAGACCCGGCCGGATTCAGGCCGGAGGCGACCCCTGGGGACACCCTGCGAGGACCGCAGGGGAATCCGGCGAACGGCGTGAGGAGCGGACGCGCGCAAGAAGCGGGCGCGGGCCCGGCGTGCGGCCCCGGAGGGGCCTCAGCGTGGCCTGGAGAGGTCCCAGTGCGGCCTGGAGAGGTCCCAGTGCGGCCTGGAGAGGTCTCAGTGCGACCTGAGTGCGGCTCCAGTGCCCCGCACCGTCTGACCAGGGGTGGAGTTCGTCAGGAACGTCCGATGGCGGCCGCGCGGCCGGCACCGGGAAGCGACGTAGACACCAGGATCACCTCGTGCCGTGACCGGAGGACGACGACCGCGATGCGCTGGCGCACGGTCAACTCCCCTCTCTCGGCCAAGGCGCGCGCCGCGGCGTGGCGGCGCGCGTGATCAGTGGCGAGTGTACGGAAACCATCTCGGGCGGAAAAACGGTTTTCCTCATCCGGGCCGGCCGTTGCTCAGCAGCCGAGAGCGCCGGCCAGGTGGTCGAAGCCGGTTGCGGTGAGATCGCTGGTGACGTCGGTGGCCTGGTCGGGGGCGCATGACCGGCTGGTGCCGACGCCGGGCGTTACCCGGTGCCGGCAGGACATGGTCAGGGCCGACGCGTGCCGGCGGTGAACGCGGTGAGCAGTGCGCGACCGAAATCCCATCTGCCCAGTCGGCTGGCGGAGTTGATGTGGCCGGCGAAGCCGGCGCTGACGCGGTCGAGTCGCCAGTCGGCGGCCAGGCGCAGCGCTACGTCCGGGGAGCAGTAGGGGTCGTCGTCGCTGGAAATGACCAAGCCCGGCACCTGAAGCGGTGTCGCCTTCACCGCGGTGAAGGTGGAGGCCTCGGCGGGGAACGTCGGTCCGGCGTTGTCCGGCGGGGCCACCAGGAGCACCCCGCGGATGTCGGATCGACGCCGGGCGATCCAGCAGCTCGCGGCAAGGCAGCCCAGGCTGTGCGCGACGAGCACCACATCGGCCGATGGGCTCTGCCCGACGGCCTGGTCGATCGCTTGACACCAGTCGTCCAGATCCGGTTCGTCCCATGAGGAGGGGGAGATCCGTGTCGCGGAGGGGCCCCACTCGGTCTGCCAGATGGTCTGCCAATGGTCCTCATCCGAGCCGTTGATGCCAGGGATGATCACATAGCGCATGGCTTCTGGTTCCTTCGCCGCTCACGGTAGTCGGTCAGTGCTCTAAGCGTCAGTATGAGAAAGTGATCGGGCAGAGTCGCTCTCTGCTGATGAATGGAAGGTCTATGGCTGGCGAGACGTCGGATTCATTGGATGCGGTCGACCGAGCGATCCTGGCCATCCTGCAGACCGAGGGGCGCATGGGGGTCACCGAGATCGGACGGCGGGTCAACCTCTCCCAGCCGGCCGTATCCGCGCGCATCAAGCGCCTGGAACGATCCGGCGTCATCACCGGATACCGCGCGGTGGTCGACCCCGCCCGGCTCGGCTTGAACATCCATGCCGTGATCCGGCTGCGCACCACCCATGCACGCATCGCCGCGTCCCTCGACCACTTCGCGCAGCTGCCCGAGATCACCAACGTCTACCGGCTCACCGGCGAGGACTGTTTCCTCATCGACGTTCACGCCTCCAGCGCCGAACGCCTCGAAGCCATCGTCGACAGCGTCGCCCGTTTCGGGCCCGTCACAACGTCGCTGGTGCTGCGAACCTACGAAACCAAGCCGATCGCACCGCACCGCGCCGCCATGGCTGGTCCAACCGAATAGTCCGACGGGTCGCGAGGAGGTCATAGCGCGGCCGCCATGGCGCGCAGCCGGGCGTGCGCCCCGCCCATGGGTGCGGCGCCCTTCAGCACGGCCTTGGGCAGTTTGGCGGTCATCGTGTAGACCGTGTCCACGACGTTGGCGACCGGGGTGAGCGCCGCCTGCGAGACGAGCTGGTAGGCGTCGAGCGTGGACAGCCCGGTCTCGGCGGCCAGCCACTTCGTCAGCTCCGCGTGGGCGATGCGGAACGCGTCCTCCAGCGGCTTGGCCGAGCCGGTGGTGATGATGAAGTCGTCGTTCTCCAGACGCGGCCAGGGACAGGGCGTCCCCTTGATCAGGTCGACGATCACGACCGTGTCCATGGCCGTCTCGACCGCGACCCCGCAGGTCTCGCCCTCGCCCTGGCGCGCGTGGCCGTCGCCGAAGGAGAACAGCGCGCCCTCGACGTTGACGCCCAGGTAGCAGGTGGTCCCGGCGCGCATCTCCGGGGTGTCCATGTTCCCGCCCCAGTCGCCCGGCGCGAGCGAGCTGCGCACCTCGCCCAGGGCGGGCGCCACGCCGACCGTGCCGTGCATCGGGTCGAGCGGCAGGTCCACCTCGTACGGCGACTCCAGCGCGCTGTAGCGGACGAGGCGGGCCTCCCGGTCGATCTCGTAGATCCAGGTGCGCTCCGGCAGCGCCTCGTGCAGCAGCGCGGTGGTGCCGGTGCCGGTGAGCGCGCCGAAGAAGGGCACGGTCGTGCTGACGCCGCGCGCCTCCCTCGGCTCGATGGACACGAAGTGGACGGCGAGCGTGTCCCCGGGCTCGGCCCCTTCGACGTAGAAGGGGCCGGTCTGGGGGTTGATGAACCGTGGGTCGCAGACCTCGGAGACCCGGTCGCTCGCCGACCTGACCCGGCCGGCGAAGCAGTCGCGGGTCCAGGTGGACAGGGCCGTGCCCGGTTTGATCGACATCACGGGCGCGGCGCCGCCGAAGGTGTAGGTCAGGCCCGCCGGGTCCGCGCCGGGATCGAGGTCGTACGACACCACCATGCTGTGCTCCTTCAGTCGCGCTCGACCGTGTCCTCGAGGACGATCCGGCCGATGATCTCGTACTTCACGGGGTTGCGGGCCTTGAGATAGAGGGCGAAGCCGCCGCCGATCACCGCGAAGGCGAGCACGATGTAGGGGATCAGCTTGAAGAACAGGGTCTTGGACGCGTCGCCCGCCGCCGCCTCCTGGTTCTGGAACAGCAGGAAGACGACGTACAGCATGGCGAGGCCGCCGACCAGCGGGGCGAGCAGGGTGCGCCAGAAGCTCTTGGTCTCCGGGTGCTTCTTCCTGACGTGGAAGTAACCGATGACGGAGAACGAGCAGAGCGACTGCACGATGAGGATCGCCAGCGTGCCGAGCACGGCGAGCAGCGTGTAGATGTGGATGTAGGGGTCCATCCCGGCGAAGAAGAACGCCAGCACGATCACGACCGAGATGCCGGTCTGCACGAAGCCGGCGACGTGCGGCGAGCCGTGCTTGGGGTGGGTGGCGCCGAGGGTCCTCGCGGTGCCGGGGAACAGGTTCTCCCGGCCGAGGGCGTAGAGGTAGCGCGAGGCGCAGTTGTGGAACGCCATCGAGCAGGCGAACGACCCGGTCAGGATCAGGATCTTGAACAGGTCGACGGCCCAGGTGCCGATCATCTCCTGGGTGGGGTTGAAGAAGATGCCGGCGAACTCCTTGGCGGCGATCGCCGGGGCGTTCACGCCGTTGGCCGCGACCACCATCCACGACACGAACGTGTAGAACAGGCCGATGCCGACCACGGAGACGAGCGTGGCCCGGGGGACGATGCGCTTGGGGTCGCGCGACTCCTCGCCGTACATGGCGGTGGACTCGAAGCCCACCCACGACCAGAAGCACATGAACAGGCCGAGGCCGACCGCGCCGGCGGCCAGGCCGTTGGTCGCGAACGCGTTGATCGGGTTGATCGAGGAGGTCATCAGCCCGTCGGGACCGCCGCCGTGGAACAAGGTCACGATCGCGGTCAGGCCGAGCATGAAGATCTCGGTGACCAGGAAGACGCCGAGGACCTTGGCGGTCAGGTTGATGTCGAAGTAGGTGAGGATCGCGTTGAGGGCCAGGCCGAGGAAGGCGAACCACAGCCAGTGGATCTCGACTCCGCCCATGGTCTTGAAGGTGTCGCTGGCCTGGTAGGCGAAGAACCCGATGATCGAGGCCTCGAACACGACGTACGCCATCGTCGCGAGCATTCCCGCGACCATTCCGGCGACCTGGCCGAGGCCGTGGGAGATGTAGCCGTAGAAGGCCCCGGCCGCGGTGATGTGCTTGGCCATCGCGGTGTAGCCGACCGAGAAGACCGTCAGCACGATCGTCGCGAACAGGTAGCCCGCCGGCGCCCCCAGGCCGTTGCCGAAGCCGAGCGCGATGGGCACGTTGCCGGTCATCGCGGTGATGGGGGCGGCGGTGGCGACCGCCATGAAGATGACGCCGACCAGCCCGACGGCGTCCTTGCGCAACCGGCTGACGCCCGGGGTCTCGGCGGATGTCGTCACCGCCTGTGTCTCAAAGGTGCTCAAAGCAGTGCCTCCGGGAGACCATGGTGGGGGTGGGGGATATGTGTGACATGTCACACAAGGTGCGCAAATCGTGCCACTCCATGGTTTCGCTGGGCAAGACCCTTGGTGTTTCGTAGTCCTCACAACGAGAACCGTTGACGTATACGGATCGACCGGTGAACTATTTGGTCCTACCGATTCACGGACCGATGGGACCGGGATGCTGGACTACGGGCTGTTCACCTATGCGGACAAGGACGAGGTTCTCGAGAAGTCCTCGGCGTACTGGAACCCGGGGAAGACCCAGTTCTGGATCGACTCCGGCGTTCCGCTGGTCATCGACCGCAGAGAGGGCTACTTCCTCTACGACGTCTCCGGTAAGCGCCTGATCGACGTCCACCTCAACGGGGGCACCTACAACCTGGGGCATCGCAACCCTGAGGTCGTGGCCGCGCTGAAACAGGCGATGGACCACTTCGACATCGGCAACCACCACTTCCCCTCGCTCGCCCGCACCGCGCTGGCCGAGGCGCTGATCACGACCGGTCCCGAGGGGCTGAGCAAGGTGATCTACGCGAGCGGCGGCGGCGAGGCCATCGACATCGCGCTCAAGACGGCCCGGCACGCGACCGGCAAGCGCAAGATCGTCTCCATCGTCAAGGCGTACCACGGCCACACCGGCCTCGCGGTCGGCACCGGCGACGAGCGCTTCTCCCGGCTGTTCCTCTCCGAGCGGCCGGAGGAGTTCGTCCACGTGCCGTTCAACGACCTGGCCGGCATGGAGGAGGCCCTGCGGGGCCGGGACGTGGCCGCCGTCATCATGGAGACGATCCCCGCGACGTACGGCTTCCCGCTGCCCGACCCCGGCTACCTGGAGAGCGTCAAGCGGCTCTGCGAGACGTACGACGCGCTCTACATCGCCGACGAGGTGCAGACGGGCCTGATGCGGACCGGCGAGCTGTGGGGCATCACCAAACACGGCATCAGGCCCGACATCCTCGTCACCGGCAAGGGCATCTCGGGCGGCCTCTATCCGATCGCGGCGGTCCTGGTCAGCGAGCGCTGCGCCGGCTGGCTGACCGAGGACGGCTTCGCCCACATGGCGACGTTCGGCGGCGGCGAGCTCGGCTGCTTCGCCGCCCTGAAGACGCTGGAGATCTGCAACCGGCCCGAGACCCGCTCGATCGTCCACCACGCGTCCGACGTCATCGGCCGCGGACTGGCGCGGATCAGGGACGACAACCCGGGCTGGTTCACCGGCATCCGGCAGAACGGCCTGGTCTTCGGCCTGGAGTTCGACCACCCCGAGGGCGCCAAGTTCGTCATGCGCCAGCTCTACGACAACGGCGTGTGGGCGATCTTCTCCACCCTCGACCCCAGAGTCCTGCAGTACAAGCCGGGCATCCTCATCGATCCCGTGCTCACCGAGGAGTTGCTCGACCGTACGGCCGTCGCGATCGCACGGGCCGCGAAGGAGGCTGGAAAGTGACGTCCGGGATGCTGGAGCGGGCACGCTGGGCCGCCCGGGCCTTCGCCCGGTACGACAAGGCGAGCGTGGACCGCATCGTGTCCGCCGTGGCCCGGGCCGGCGCCGCCAACGCGGCCCGGTACGCCGAGTGGGCCGTGCGCGAGACGGGCTTCGGCGTCGCCGAGCACAAGGCGCTCAAGAACGTGGCCTGCTCCACCGGCCTGGTCGAGGAGTACGCCGGCCACGACTACGTGTCCCCGCGCGCGGACGCGACCCAGAAGATCGTCTCGATCCCGCGGCCGGCCGGGGTGGTGTTCGCGCTCACCCCCTCGACGAACCCCGTCGCCACCGTCTACTTCAAGATCCTGCTGGCGCTGATGACGAGGAACGCGATCGTCATCAGCCCCCACCCGATGGCGAAGGAGTGCTGCGCCGACGCCGCGAGGACGCTCGCCGCGGCCGCGGTCGGGGCGGGCGCGCCGGACGGCGTGATCCAGGTCGTCGAGGAGCCAGCGCTGCCGCTGATCGAGTCGATGATGGCCGACCCCAGGGTCGACGTGATCGTCGCCACCGGCGGCACGCCGGTCGTCCGGGCCGCCTACCGCTCGGGCAACCCCGCGCTCGGCGTCGGCCCCGGCAACGTCCCCGTGTTCGTGGACCGCACCGCCGACCTGGAGTCGGCCGCGCGGCTGATCGTGGACAGCAAGGCGTTCGACAACTCGATCCTGTGCACCAACGAGTCGGTGCTCATCGTGGAGGACGCGGTCGCCGACCGCCTGGTCGCCCTGATGCGCGGCGCTCACCAGCTGTCGCCCGCGGACCGCGACCGGGTGCGCGAGGCGGTCTTCCCCGGCGGCCGGTTCGACACCCGGTTCGTCGGCAAGGACGCGGCCTGGATCGCCCGGGAGGCCGGCGTGCGGGTGCCGTCCGGCACCCGCGTGCTGCTCGCGCCGATCGACCGGCCGATGCCGGAGGAGCCGCTGGCGCACGAGAAGCTCTGCCCGGTGCTCGCCCTGCTGCGGGTGCCGTCCACGCGCGCCGGGATCGACGCGGCCAGGGCCGTGCTGCGCATCAGCGGCGCCGGCCACTCGGCCGCGATCCACAGCGCCGACCCCCGCACGATCATGGAGTACGGCGCGGCCGTGCCGGTGCTGCGCGTCTCGGTCAACTCCGGCAACAGCCTGGGCGGCTCCGGCGTCCACACGAACCTGCCGATCTCCATGACGATCGGCACCGGCTACGTCGGCGGCTCGTCGGCGGGGGAGAACCTCCAGCCGGGCAACCTGGTGAACTGGACGAAGCTCGCCTATCACGTGGACGCGCCGTTCGGCGACTTCGCCGGGCTCGATCCGTGGTCGCCCCCCGACGGCCCGGTGCCGCGCTACCCCGACCCGTCCAACGCGCGTACGGCTCCCGCCTCCCCGGCGGCCCCGGCGCCCCAGGCCGACGTGCTGCGCGAGGAGATCAGGCGGCTCATCCTCGAAGAGCTCGCGTCGCTGGTGAGGTCGTGACATGGCCGAGCTGCGCTCCTTCATCTTCATCGACCAGCTGCAGCCGCAGACCATGTGCTACCTCGGCACCTGGATGCGCGGCGCGCTGCCCCGGCTGAACCAGGCCGCCCAGATCATCGAGATCGCCCCCGGGCTCGACATCGAGCCCCTCACCGACGTGGCGCTCAAGCACGCCGACGTGAAGGCCGGCGTGCTGGTGGTTGAGCGGCAGTTCGGCTACCTGGAGTTCCACGGGCAGATCGGCGAGGTGCGGGCCGCGGCCGACGCCGTGCTCGACGCGCTCGGCGCGAGCGCCGCCGACGCCGTGCCGCCCCGCATCCTGGCCTCCGAGATCGTCTCCAGCCTGGACGGGCAGCACGCCTTCCTCATCAACCGCAACCGCGTCGGATCGCTGGCCCTGCCGGGCGAGTCGCTGTTCGTCCTGGAATGCCAGCCCGCGTCGTACGCGATCCTCGCGGTGAACGAGGCCGAGAAGGCCGCGGAGATCAAGGTCGTGGACTACCGCATGATGGGCGCGACGGGCCGGGTGTACCTGTCCGGCCGTGAGTCCGACGTGCGCCAAGCCGCCGACGCCGCCCGCCAGGTGCTGGGCGACCGTGCGGGAGCCGTGCGATGACCGCGCTCCCGGCCGACGAGCTGCGGCTGCTGGTCCGCGAGGTGCTGCGCGACCTCCTTCCCGCGATCTCCGCCGCGACCGGGCCGGCCGCGGCCCCGCCGACTGCGCCCCCACCGATCGGGGCCGGGACGGCCACGCCGGGGACACCCGGAAACGCGTCCGCGACCGGCGGGCGGACCGGGCACGTGTCCATGGCCACCGCGCCGGCCGGACACGTGCCCGGGGCATCCGCCGGGACCCTCGGCCGGACGCCCGCGGCCGAACCGGTCGTGATCGGCGGCGACGACGACCTCAACGCGTTCGCGCTGCGGGTCCTCGACCTCGCGGCGGACCCGGCCCGCGCCGCCGCCCTGCGGTCAGGACGGCTGCGGTTCCGCCTGGCCGGGCCCGCCGCCGCCCAGTCCGTTCAGCCTGCCCAGTCCGTTCAGCCCGTTCAGCCCGTTCAGGCGGCCGTACGGCAGGAGGTCGTGCGGCACGAGAAGGGGGCCGTCACCGAGCGGCACGTCGCGGCGGCCGCCGCGGCGGGCGCCCGGCTGGTCCTCGGCCGCCGCGCGGTGCTCACGCCGCTCGCCAGGGAACGGGCCCGCGCCTGCGGGCTCACCGTGGAGAGGGAGGACTGATGCTGCGCGGCACCGTCACGTCGAGCGTGTGGTCCACCAAACGGGTCGAGGGCATCCCGGCCGGCGCGTTCCTCGAGGTCGAACTCGACGGGGGAGCCCGGCTGATCGCCTTCGACGTGCTCGGCAGCGGCATCGGCGAGCGGGTCCTGATCGTGCAGGGCTCGGTCGCCGCCTCCTGGTTCCCCGCCCAGAAGTCCCCGCCGATCGACGCACTGATCATCGGCTCCATCGACGAAACCGTCTAACCGAAGGAGAAGGCACATGGCCAACAACGCGATCGGCCTGATCGAGACCAAGGGCTACGTGGCTGCGCTCGCCGCCGCCGACGCCATGGTCAAGGCGGCCAACGTCACGATCGTCGGACGCGAGCAGGTCGGGTCGGGACTGGTGGCCGTCACGGTCATCGGCGACGTCGGCGCGGTCAAGGCCGCCACCGAGGCCGGGGCGGAGACCGCCTCGAACGTCGGCGAGCTGGTCTCCGTGCACGTCATCCCGCGCCCGCACGCCGACCTCGCCCGCGCGTTCGACCTCTCGACCGGTGAGTAGCGCCGCCCCTGCCCCCCGTTCCCGCGCGCGTGCCGCCGCCAAGGCGGCCCCCGCGGAGCGGCGTACGGCCGAGCTGCGGGTCTACCTGCTGGTGGAGAACCTGCGGCGGCAGTTCACCGCGGCGATGGCCGCGCCCACCCGGGCCCGGGGTTACCCGCCGTACGAGGGGCAGCACGCACTGATCGTGGAGGTCGCCCCCGGCCTCGCGATCGAGCGGGTCATCGACCTCGCCCTGCGCGCCGTGCCGTCCGTCGAGCCCGGCATCCTGTTCGTCGAGCGGCAGTTCGGCGTGCTGGAGGTGCACGGCTCCTCACTGGACGACGTACGGCGGGCCGGGCAGGCGATCCTCGACGGCATCGGCGCCTCGGCGGGCGACCAGTTGCGGCCCCGGATCCTCTACACCGACGTCATCGAGGACATCACCGACCAGCATGCGGTGCTCGTCAACCGCAACCGGCAGGCCTCGATGGTCCTGCCGGGGGAGACGCTGCTGGTCTGCGAGATGACCCCGGCGCTGTTCGCGACCGTGGCGGCCAACGAGGCCGAGGCGGCGGCGCCGGACATCACACTCGTGGACGTGCAGATGATCGGGTCGGCCGGACGGCTCTACATCAGCGGTCGCTCCTCCTCGGTGCGTACGGCCAGGGACGCCATCGTCCGCGTCCTCGAAGCCGTCGAGGGCCGCGACCACTGACCACAGCCGGGCACACCGAGCGACGCGGGAAACACGGAGCGACCCGACGAGCGATGCGGGAAACATCGAGCGAGCCGGAGGGGCGCGCCGCCGGTCTGGACTGAGGAGCCGCGCGGGAGCGAAGCGACCAAGCGGTGACGAGGGCCGTGTGCCCTGCGCGCCTCCGGCACGACCAGGCGGACGTGAGCGACCCGACGAGCGATGCGGGAAACACAGCGGGGGAAGATCTGACGGACACTTCCACAGGACCCATTAGGAGAACGCATGCAGGTCCACGACCTGTCCGGCGGCGACGACGTCCTCGTTCGCATCGAGGGGGTCGCCCGCCGCGCCCTTCGGCACTACGACGTTTCCCCCGACGCATCCGTGACGCTGCTCAACGTCTCGGAGAACGCGACCTTCACGGTCGGTGACGGCGGGCACCGGGCGATCCTGCGGGTCCACCGGCTCGGCTACCACTCGCTTGAGGCCATCGCCAGCGAGCTCGCCTGGCTCGACGCGCTGCGCGACGAGGCCGGGATCGTCACGCCGCGTGTGCTGCCCGCCCGCGACGGGTCGCGCGTCGTCACCATGCGGGAACCGGGCTCCGAGCCCCGCCACTGTGTGATGTTCGAGTTCCTGCCCGGCGCCGAGCCGGCCGAGGACCGGCTGGTGGAGGAGTTCGAACGGCTGGGCGCGCTGACCGCCCGCATGCACCGCCACGCCCGTGCCTGGGCGAGGCCGGCGTCTTTCACCCGCTTCCACTGGGATCTGGACGCCGCCTTCGGCCCGCGGGCGCGGTGGGGCAGGTGGCAGGACGGCGTCGGCGTGGACCGGGAGGCGCACGCCGTGCTCGCCCGGCTCGAGGCGGAGTTGCGCCGCAGGCTGGAGCGGTTCGGCAAGGGCCCCGACCGGTACGGGCTCATCCACGCCGACCTGCGCCTGGCCAACCTCCTCGTGGACGGCCAGGCGGGTACCAGCGTCATCGACTTCGACGACTGCGGCCTCGGCTGGTACCTCTACGACCTCGGCGCCGCCGTCAGCTTCATCGAGCACCGGCCGGAGGTGCCGCACATGGCGGAGTCGTGGGTGCGCGGCTACCGGTCCGTGCTCGACCTCCCGAAGGAGGACGAGGCCGAGGTCTGGACGTTCGTCATGTTCCGTCGTCTCCTCCTCGTCGCGTGGATCGGCTCCCATTCGGCCGCCGACGTCGCCAGGGAACTCGGCGCCGGCTACACCCAGGGCAGCTGCGAGCTGGCCGAGCGCTATCTCAGCGGATCACTCTAAGGAGTCCATGTGTTCACCCCAGTGGCCGGGCGGTCGGTCGTCGTGACCGGCGGCAGCAAGGGCATCGGCAAGGGCATCGCGCGGGTCTTCGCCCGCGCCGGCGCGAACGTCCTCATCGCGGGCCGCGACGAGGGGGCGCTGAAGGCCGCCGCCGCCGAGATCGGCGCGTCGTACGTGGTCGCGGACGTGTCCAGGGCCGCGGACTGCGAGCGCATCGCCGAGACGGCGGCCGAGCGGCACGGCGGCGTCGACGTGCTGTGCGCCAACGCCGGCATCTTCCCCGACAAAAAGCTCGCCGAGATGACCGAGGCCGACATCGACGAGGTCTTCGGCGTCAACCTCAAGGGCACCATGCTCTGCGTCCGCGCGTGCCTGCCCGCGCTTGAGGCGTCCGGCCACGGGCGGGTCATCCTCACCTCCTCCATCACCGGTCCTTTCACCGGTCTGCCGGGCTGGTCGCACTACGGCGCCAGCAAGGCGGGGCAGCTCGGGTTCATGCGCACCGCCGCGGTCGAACTGGCGCCGAAGGGCATCACGGTCAACGCCGTCCTGCCCGGCAACATCCTGACGGAGGGACTGGCCGACCTGGGGGACGACTACCTGCGGGGGATGGAGGCCGCGATCCCGATGCGCCGTCTCGGCTCGGTCGAGGACATCGGCAACGCCTGCCTGTTCCTCGCCACGGACGAGGCGGCGTTCGTCACCGGGCACTCGCTGGTCGTGGACGGCGGCCAGGTCCTGCCGGAATCGCAGGATGCGATGACCGGGTTGTGATTCAATCGGGCCGACCGTGCTCTGTCATGGTTCGTCCCTGTGAGGCGGAAAGGGTGAGCAGGTGTCCCGCGACCTGGATGGCGAAAGCGCGGTCGAGGCGGTGCGGCGGGAGGTCCTTCGGCTCATCACGAGCGGCGAGCTCCGGCCGGGCCAGCGGCTCGGCTCGGAGCGCGAGCTGTCCACACGGATGGGCGTCAGCCGTACGACGCTGCGGCAGGCGCTCGGGCTGCTGGAGCAGGCGGGCGCGGTGCGCCGGGTGCCCGGCAGGGGCGGCGGGACGTTCGTCAGCGGCGGCAAGGTGGAGCGCGACCTGTCGAGCGTGGTCGGCGTGCCGGCGCTGCTGCGCGAACAGGGCTTCACCGCGGGATCGCGGGTGGTCAGGGCCACGATCGCGGGCGCCGACGAGGCGACCGCCGCGGCCCTGGGCATACAGCCGGGCGACCTGGTGACCGAGATCGTCCGCATCAGGTTCGCCGACGGGGTGCCGCTCTCGCTGGAACAGGCCCGGTTCCCCGCGCTGCGCTTCCCCGGGCTGCTGGAGCAGCCCCTCGGCGGGTCGGTCTACGAGCTGCTCGCCGACCGGTACGGCGTGCGCCCCGCCGACGCGCTCGAACGCATCGAGGCGGTGGCCGCGGGCGAGGAGGAGGCGGCGGTGCTCGGTGTGGAGCCCGGCGTGCCCGTCCTGGCCATCACCCGCACGACCTCCGACGAGCAGGGCCGGCCCTTCGAGTTCTCCCAGGACGTCTTCCGGGGCGACCGCACCCGCGTCCTCGTCCACGTCAGCGGCGCCACCGGCGCCACCCACTCCGCCCGCGAACAGGGCAGGCTCGTGCGATTCCCGGAGGTGACGGGGTGACGGCGCACGCGGCTCCCTGGGTGGTGCGGGTGGCGAGCGCGCCCGTCAACTTCGGCGTCTACCGGGCCGACAGCGCGCCGCTGGAGCCGGAGGAGATGCTCGCGACGATGCGCGAAGCCGGCTACCACGGCACCGACTCCGGGCCGATCGGCTACCTGGGCACGGCGCCGATCCTTCCCGAGCGGCTCGCGGCGCAGGGTCTCGGGCTCGCCGGCGGCTGGGTGGACCTGCGCTACGACGACCCGGACGGCTTCCGCGAGGACCTGGCCGCCCTCGACGCCGCCCTCGACGTGTTCGCCGCCGTCCGCGACGCCGCGACCGGAGCGGCCGACCCGAGGTTCGCGCCGCGGCCGACACTCGCCTGCCCGGACCGGCCCGAGCGGTTCGCGCGTCCCGGCATGCCGGCCGACCACCGGCTCTCCCTGTCCGACGCCGACTGGCCCGCCTACGCCGGACGGATCGGCCAGGCGGCGGCCCGCTGCCGCGACCGCGGCCTGGAACCCGTCTTCCACCACCACCTGGGCACCGACGTGGAGACGCCCGAGGAGATCGAGCGGCTGCTCGCCTCGACGGACGTCTCGCTGTGCCTGGACACCGGGCACCTGTGGCTGGCCGGGGGCAACCCCGTGGCGGCCATCCGCGACTGGTCCTCGCGCATCCGCCAGGTGCACGTCAAGGACGCCTCCCGCGACGTCCTCGCCCGGATCCGCGGCAGCGGCGGCGACCTGTGGGACCTGGTCGCGGCGGGCGGCTTCCCGCCGCTCGGGCAGGGCGACCTTGACCTGCCCGCCGTGCTGGCCGAGCTGCGGCGGTCGGGTTATGAGGGCTGGATCGTGGTGGAGCAGGACGTCGCGGCCTTCCGCGCCTCGGACACCGAGGCCCTCGCGCGGGCCGTCGCCGACCAGCGGGCCAACCGCGCCGCGTTCGGCGAGGCCCTCCGCGCCGCCGGCCTCGCCTGATCGTGCCCCGCCTGGTCCTGCCCCGCCGGGCGCGCGCCGGAGGCAGAACGGGACGACGATGGCGGTATGACGACCGCAGCGAATTACGCCGAGTTCGCCGCACGAGAGGCGCACGGCGTGTCCCCGGCGTACGAGCGCCTGGCGCTCGCGGTCTCCCGCGACCGCGAGATGCTCGCGCTGCTCGGCGCGCTCCCGCCGGCGAAGCGGCAGCCGAATCTGCTGTTCGCCGTCGTACGGTTCCTCGGCGGCCCGGTCGAGGACCCCGCCGCGTTCCGTGACCACACCCTGGGGAACTGGCCGGCGGTCGAAGCGGAGATGCGCACCCGGGCCACGCAGACGAACGAGGCCGGGCGGTGCGCGGTGCTGCTGCCGGTGCTCGCCGCGCTGCCGCAGCCGCTCGCGCTGCTGGAGGTCGGGGCCTCGGCCGGGCTGTGCCTCTATCCCGACCGTTACGCCTACCGCTACGGCGACCACCTGGTCGGCTCCGGCGAACCGGTCCTGGACTGCGCCGCGACCGGGGTGGCGCTGCCGGCCCGTGTGCCCGACGTGGTGTGGCGGGCCGGTCTGGATCTGAACCCGCTCGACGTGACCGATCCCGCCGACGTCGCGTGGCTCGACGCCCTCATCTGGCCGGAGCACGAGCGGCGGCGGGCCCGGCTGAGGGTGGCGGCGGCGGTCGCCGCGGCCGAGCCGCCGCTGCTCGTGCGCGGCGACCTGGCGGACGACCTGCCGGAGCTGGCCGCGAAGGCTCCGGCAGGCGCCACGCTGGTCGTGTTCCACACCTCGGTGCTGTACCAGGTGCCGGCGCCGCGGAGGGCGGCGTTCGCCGAGGCGGTCCGCGGGTTGCCGGGGCACTGGATCGCGAACGAGACCCCGGATGTGCTGCCGCACCCTGGTCCACCGCACCCTGGTCTATCGCGCCCTGGTCTACCGGAGCCGCCAGGCGGGGCGCTGTACAACGTGCTCGCGCTGGACGGGACGCCGCTCGCCTGGACCCTGTCGCATGGGCAGGCCATGACCTGGTTCGCGTGACCTCGCCCGCGTCACTGGCCGCGGCGCAGCCTGCGCAGGAACCCCAGGAGACCGGACCTCGGGCGCCCGTCGCCGCCGTCCTCCCCGCCGTCCTTCAGCTCCGGCGGCGACGGCTCACCGCTGGATTCTGGCCGGGGCGTGCCGGGGAAACTCCGGCTGAGCTCGTAGTGGACGGGCAGCGAACGCAGCGCGCGGACGAAGGGGGAGGGACGCCAGGGAAGCCGGTCGGCCGGAAGCGCCGGCTTCAGCGTGGAGAATCGGTCGAGCAGGCGGCGCACCGCGATCGTGGACATCTGCGTGGCCAGCCGCTGGCTCGGGCACCTGTGCGGGCCCGCGCCCCACGCCAGGTGGGCGCGGGTGCTGCGGACGGTGTCGCGGGCGAGCGCTCCGGCGAACCGCGGGTCGGCGTGCGCGCCCGCGATGGACAGCATCACCGGGTCGCCGGCCGCGATCGTGAAGCGGCCGAGTTTCACGTCCGTCCTGGCGTAGCGGAAGGTCAGGTTGGCCAGCGCCGGGTTGCCCAGGGCCACGCGGTTGACCACCTCCTCGATCGCGCCGACCGACACGCTCTCCCTGAGCCGGGGGTTGGTCACCGCCTCGAGGATGACGTTGCAGATCAGGCTGCCGGTGAAGTCGAGGAAGCCG
Organism: Microbispora sp. NPDC046973; assembly: GCF_040644495.1. Taxonomy (NCBI): domain Bacteria; kingdom Bacillati; phylum Actinomycetota; class Actinomycetes; order Streptosporangiales; family Streptosporangiaceae; genus Microbispora; species Microbispora sp. NPDC046973. The sequence goes on from NZ_JBEYWQ010000048.1 coordinate 17,552, forward strand.
GACAGCATCATCAACTCGCGGGCGAGTTGCTCGTCGGTGAGGTCCGGCTTCGCCTCGATCATGTACGACGGCAGGTCGTCGCCGCGCCGCTGCCGTTTGACCGTCGCCAGTTCGAGGAGGGCGGCGTTCAACCGCTGGTAGGCCCCGGCGGAGTCGGGGCCGTCCAGCAGGCGCCACTGGTCCTCCACCATGTCCTCGCCCCGCTCGATGGTGACGCCGAGCAGGTGGTTGGCGACGAGCAGCGGGAACGGCCGCCCGTACTGGGTGGCGAGGTCGGCCTGCCCGGTGGGCCCGCCCTCCGCCATCACGCCCACGAGGTCGTCGCAGTATCTCACCATGGCGCGTTCCAGCCGCTGCGCGTGCTCGCTCGCGGGATCCTGGAACGGCCGCAGCCCCGCGATCCAGGCGCCGCGCAGACCCCGGTGCCTCTCCCCGTCGTGGAAACCCGAGTTGTCGGCCTGCAGGAGGGCGAGCAGCGGCCAGTCGGCGGGAAGGCGCCCCTCCGCGTACGCCCGCCAGTTGTCCGCGCGCTTGCTCCACACCTCACGCGGGTTCTGCATGACGTGCAGCACCTCGTCGTAGCCGAGCACGAACCAGACCGGAACGCCGAGGACGTCGACCGGGGCCACCGGGCCATATCTGGCGCGCAGGCGCTCGTGCACGACGGCGGGGTCGGCCTCGTAGTCCCCGGTGAGCAGGGACTCCAGCGGCAACGAGATGAGCCCTTCCACGGCCGACACCGGCCATCTTTCGGAGATCAAGGGCTGCGCCTGCCTTTCCTGCCACATGTCGGCCATGGGCGGCGATCTTAGAGCGTCCGCCCGCGAATGTCAGCGCCCCGGCTCCGACGCGTGCTGCCGGATGAGGGGGCAGCGGCGACGTAGTGTGGCGGCATGACGCTGGAGCTCGACGGCAGGATCGTGAAGATCACGAATCCGGACCGCGTGGTCTTCCCGCGGACCGGGCACACGAAGCTCGACCTGATCTCCTACTACCGCGTGGTCGCCGAGGGGGCGGTGCGCGGCGTGGCCGACCGGCCGGTGATACTCAAGCGCTTCGTGCACGGCGTGGACCAGGAGGCGTTCTTCCAGAAGCGCGCGCCCGCCAAGCGCCCCGAGTGGGTGGAGGTCGTCGAGCTGAGCTACCCCTCCGGCCGTACCGCGGAGGAGGTGGTGATCCGCGACCTCGCCCACCTGCTGTGGACGGTGAACCTGGGCTGCGTCGACCTCAACCCCCATCCCGTGCGGGCCCATGACCTCGATCATCCCGACGAGCTGCGGATCGACCTCGACCCCGTGCCCGGCGTCGGCTGGGAGCAGATCGTGCGGGTCGCCCTGGTCGCCCGGGACGTGCTGGAGGAGCACGGCCTGACCGCCTGGCCCAAGACGTCGGGCTCGCGCGGGTTCCACGTCTACGCCCGCATCGAGCCGCGCTGGACCTTCCGCGAGGTGCGGCGGGCCGCCGAGGCCGTGGCCAGGGAGGTGGAGCGCCGGGAGCCCGACGTCGCCACCAGCCGGTGGTGGAAGGAGGAGCGGCAGGGCGTCTTCGTGGACTACAACCAGAACGCCCGTGACCACACCGTCGCCTCCGCCTACTCCGTACGGCCGACCGGCCTCGTCTCGGCCCCGCTGTCGTGGGACGAGGTGCCCGGGTGCCGGCCGGAGGACTTCACGCTCGCGTCGATGCCCGACCGGTACGCCGAGGCGGGCGACCCGTGGGCCGCGATGGACGAGCGGGCGGGCTCCCTGGACCCCCTGCTGGAGCTGGCCGAGGCCCAGGGGCCGCGGCCGGACAAACCCGCGGCCCCGCCCGGACAGGGGCGGCGCCGGCCTGTCATGCCGCTCGTCGAGATCGCCAGGGCCGCCACGCGGGACGAGGCGATGGCCGGGCTCGAACGTTGGAAGGCCCGCCACCCCGAGGTGGCCCGCCTCCTGCAGCCCGCCGACGTCCTGGTCGACTCGATGCGCGGGCGCAGCTCGACCTGGACGAGGATCAGGGTCAACCTCCGGCACGTCCCCGAGGCCGACCGGCCCGGCCAGGAACCGCTGGAGGTCGACTACGACCCCTGGGCAGGGCCGTAGACGTCCCACAGCTCGCCGAGGAAGAACCGGCAGAAGCGGGTCACGGCCGCCGCGCCGTCCGGCCCGGCCGTACGGAAGGTCGTGAGCATCCGCACGAGGTCGGACGGCAGGATGCGCAGCGTCCCCGCGGCGACCACGACGGCGTCCTCGTCCCCGTCCTCCTCGACGTGCCCCTCCAGCAGGCGGGCGTGCAGGGTGGAGGTGTCCAGCCACAGGCGGGTCGGCGCGCCCGGCAGGATCTCCTTGTGCCCGGCCAGGGTGCGGGGGCGGCCGTCGGCGTCCCAGAAGCACAGGCGGTAGCACATGCGCCGCTGCCCGGCCGCCTCCCCGGGGACGAACAGGTTGAACGAGCCCCGGGCGATCGGCCGCCTGCCGCCGCACAGGTCGGCCTCGATCCAGCCCTCCGCCCTGGCCTCGTGTTCGGGCTCGGTGAGGAAACGGTCGATGTCGTCGATCGTGATCGTGAGGCGGAAGGCGAACGGGCACCCTCCGGCCGCACTCCCGCGGGAGGCGCGGCCGGACGAGCCGGGCGTCACACGCCCCCGCATCTCCTCCACGAACCACACCGAGGTCCGGCCCTCGAACAGGCTCGGCTCGTCCGCGGGCCCGGCCGCGAAGGGACGGCCGACGGAGACGGCGGCCGCCGTTCCAGGGCCGGCCTGCGTCTCCGGCGTGCCCACCGTCTCCCGGCCCACCGTCTCCCGGCCCACCGTCTCCCGGCCCACCGTCTCCCGGCCCACCGTCTCCCGGCCTTCCGGCGCGGCGGCCGGCACTGCGCTGTCCGGCACTGCGCTGTCCGTCACTGCGCTCTCCGTCACCGCGCTGTCCATCACTGGGCAGTCCGTCACCGTGCCGGCCTGCGCCGCCGGCCGCGCCGCCGCCGTTCCCACCGGCACGGCCCCCGCCCCCACCTCGATCGGCGGCACGGCGGACAACTCCACGGCCTCGACCTCCGCCGAAGGCGCGGCCAGGGACGTGCGGGTCTCCAGGATCCGGGTGCTCATGCGGTCGGCGAGCGCGGCGATCGTCAGCGACGGGTTGGCGCCGACCGGCCCCGGCAGCGCCGCGCCGTCCGCGACGTACAGCCCGGGGAAGCCGAAGACCTCCCCGTACGCGTCGCAGACCCCCTCGCCCGGATGGCGGCCCATCGGCGCGCCGCCCAGCGGATGCACCGTCATGACCCGCCTGCGCCACCACGGCGGGCTGTCGGCGTACTGCGCGCCGAGCACGTCGCCGATCCTGCGCATGATCGCACGCAGCCGCTCGTAGTAGTCCTCGCTGGTCTCGGTCGTCCAGTCCACGTCGAGGCGGCCGTCGCGCAGGCGCAGCCTCCCGTCGGGGACGTCGCGGCCCATGCCGAGCAGCGGCAGGGAGGTGCCCGACAGCTCGCCCCTGCCGATCAGGTCGGCGAACTCCGCCGACAGATTGGCGTCGTGGGTGAGGATGTTGCGCAGCCGCCGCAGCAGGAACCGGGCGACCCGGCCGGGCCCCATGTCCGCGCCCTCGACCAGGTAGTCGACGAACTCGGGATAGCCGCCGTCCTCGATGTAGGCGCCGCGCCCGTCCGCGCCGTCGTCGAGCCGGATCGCACTGGTGATGACCGGTCCGCGGCTCGCCCGGATGGGCCGGGTCCTGCTCCGGTCGGTGGCCCGCAGCAGGAACGCCAGCATGTCCCCGTTGCCGCAGAACCGGGTGCCGAGCGTCCCGCTGAGACCGGGGAAGGCCGCCCGGTTCTTCAGCAGCAGGAATGACGTGCCGTACGTGCCGGCGGCCAGGACGAGCCGGTCGCAGCTGATCGTGTGCGGCCCGGTCCATCGCGGCGGCCCGTCGCCGTCCTCGCCCGCCTCGTCCCCGCGCGGCATGTGCTCGACGTACTGCACGTCGTAGCCGCCGCCCACGCGCGGCCTGATGCGCCGCACCTCGTGCAGTGTGCGCAGGTCGGCGCCGTGGTGCCGGGCGGCCGACAGGTAGGTGTGGTCGAGGCTGTTCTTCGCGCCCTCGTTGCAGCCGAGGTCGCACTCGCCGCACAGCCGGCACGTACGGCGCGGCACGCCGTGCAGGTTGCCGTACGCCGGGTCGGCGACCGGCACGCCCTGGCAGGGCTGCGCCCCGGGCGACGGCGCGAAGCTGACGGCCAGCGGCGGAAGCCGCCAGTCGAGCCCCAGCTCGGCCGCCGCGTCCCGCATGGCGAGCGTCTTCAGCGTGTCGTCGAAGCCGGAATGGCTCAGCGGGTAGGGCGAGACCCCGATCATGCGCTCGACCGCGTCGTAGTGCGGATCGAGGTCGGCCCTGGTCACCGGCCACGACTCGTAACCGCCGCCGGGCAGCGCCTGCTCGTGGACGAACCAGTCCTCGTCCTTGCGCAGCATCACGTTGGCGTAGATGAGCGAGCCGCCGCCGAGGCCGCTGGCGACGACCGAGTCGCAGTCGGAGAAGCTCCAGATGTCGAACATCCCGTACAGGCCCTCGGCCGGGTCCCAGAAGGCGCGGCCGAGCTGGGCCGGGCCGCGCGGGAACTCGCCGGGCGCGTACGCCCTGCCTCGCTCCAGCACCACCACCGACAGCCCCGCCTCGGCGAGGCGGCAGGCGGCGACCGCGCCGCCGAAACCCGAACCGACCACGACCACGTCGACGTGTTCCATAGATGTCTCTCAGTGCCGCGTCAGCGACCGCTGTGTCGCTTCAGGAAATCGAGGATGTGCGGGAAGACGTCCCGGTGCGCGTTCGCCCCGATGAGGGGGTCGATGTGCCCATAGCCGGGCAGGATCCGCAGCTCGTGCCGCCCCGGCGCCGCCTTGGACAGGACGCGGTGGCAGACGATGTTGGAGTCGGTGAAGACGTCGTTGTGGTCGCCGGTCAGGAACAGGATCGGCGTGTCGACGTCGGCCGCGTTGACCAGGTAGTCGTCCGGCAGCGCGGCGAACCTCGGGTCGCCGGTGTCGTACTTCACCGCCCGGCCGGCGGCCACCATCTTCCGCACGTGCCGGTAGTAGTGCAGGTCGCTGGCGCCGTTGAGGTCGGCGAGCCGCTCGTGGAGGTGCGTGCGCGGCGTCAGGTTCCCATGGCGGTACATCGCGGGCCTGCCGCTGCCCCACATGAAGCTCTGCATGTGGCACGCCGCCTCCCGGCACTCCGGATGGAAGAAGGAGACGGCGCGGGCCAGCAGCCACCGCCGCGTCAGCGGGGGCGCGTCCCTGAACCGCGGGTCCAGGTAGGACAGGCCCGTGCCGTACTCCAGCAGCGCGGGACCGAGGGCGAGCTTGAGGCGGGCCCAGGGGTGCACCCGGGGCGTCAGCGCGACGCTGTTGGACACCACGCCGGCGATCCCGCTCACGGCCCCGGAGAACAGACTCATCTGGAAGGTCACCGACCCCAGGCAGTGGGCCACCACGTGGATCCGCCGCGCCCCCACGTGGCGGCGGATCTCGCGCAGTGCTGCCGGGTGGTCGTACTGGGCGATGTCGTCCAGCGTGTGCCTGCGGGTCTCCATGGTGTACGGAAACCTGTTGCTCATCCGGAAGTCCAGCGCCCACACGTCGCCGAACCCGTTGTCGTGCAGGAACCTGACCAGGTTCGTGTGCTCCGGCATGATGAACATGTCGCTCGACGAGGTCAGTCCGTGCACGAGCAGCACGACGTCGTCCGGCGCCCCCTGCGCCGGCGTGTCGCCGCTACGGAACCGGGTGAGCTGTAACCCCAGCTCGTCCTCCGTGGCGAACGGATGGACCGTCACCTCGGCGTCCCGCACGCCGTCGAGCGTGAACCGGGGTATGCGGTGTTCCATTCGATCGCCTCTCTGCCGGGGCTACCATCCCAGGACCAGCCATAGCGGCGACATCGTGGAAAACCCGTACTTGTCGGCACTCACCGCGTGAGGGCGGTCGCCACGCCGACCCGGGAGGTGACCTCCAGCTTGGTGAAGATCCGCGACAGGTGCGTCTCCACCGTACGGACGCTGAGGAAGAGCCGCTCGGCGACCTGCTGGTTGGTCAGCCCCTCGGCGACCAGCAGCGCCACCTCCAGCTCCCGGGGCGACAGCCCGAGCCTGGCCGCCTCCCCGCCCGCGGCTGTGGTCGCGCCGCCGCCCACCCGTACGCCGAGGCGGCGCAGCTCGCGCTCGGTGCGCGCCTTGAGCGCACGGGCGCCGCAGGAGTCGAAGACGTCGGCCGCGGCGCGCAGGTTCTCCCTGGCGCGGCCGCGGCCGCCGGTCGTCCCGAGACGCGCGAGCCCGGCGGTGAGCAGGGCCCGGCCCGCGTCGAGCCGCCGCTGCCCCGCGGCCAGCAGGCGCGCCGCCTCTTCCGCGGCCTCGGCCGCCGCGGACGGGTCCTGGCCGGACAGCGCGTGCGCGCGGGCGAGCGCGGCGAAGCCGCAGTAGGCGGGCAGGCGGGGTTCCTCCAGCCGCACGGCGAGCGCCGCCCACTGCGCCGCCCGCGCGGACGCCTCCGTGCCGGCCTCCGTGTTCGTCTCCCGGGAGGCGTCCGCGTAGGCGAGCGTCTCGCACGCCTGGAGCAGCGTGCCCGGGTCCACCCGCGGCGACTCGAAGTGGTCGCACGCGTCCAGCACCGCCTCGACGCCGTCGGCTAACCGGCCGGCGTTGACCAGGGCCTGCCCCCGCGCGTAGCGGGCCGTCGCCTCCCAGGTCTCGCCCGCCCCCACGCCGCATCGCACGGCCTCCTCGCCGGCGCGGACGGCCGCCTCGTCGTCGCCGCTCCACGACTCGGCCAGGCAGAGCTGGGTGAGCGCGAACACGAGCTGCTGGCCGGAGTCGAGCAGCCGGGCACCCTCGACGGACTCCTCCGCGGTGGCCCTGGCCTCCGCCAGGCGGCCCGTCGCCACCAGCGTCTTGGCCCGGCCCGCCAGCAGGTTGGTGAGGATGTAGGTCTGCCCGGTCGACCGCGCGACGGCCGCCGCCCGGTCGAAGTGCCGCAGCGCCTCGCCGTACCGGCCGAGGTAGGACTCGGCCCAGCACAGCCAGGCGATGGCGTCCAGCCACTCGGACAGGTGCTCGTCCGGCGCGTCCGCGAGCAGCTTGCCGGCGATCTCGGCGTAGCGCAGCGCGTCGTCCGTACGGCGGGCGGCCAGGGCGGGCATCGGGCGCAGCGCCGCCACCGCGACCGCGAGCCCGGGCTCCCAGTCGTCGGCGTTGTCGGGCATCAGGTCGAGCACGGCCTGGGCGGCGCGGAAGTCCACCCGCATCATGCTCTCGGCGACCAGGCGCATCCGCATCGGCACCGCGGCGGCCGCCCGCGGGTTCGGCATACGGCTCAGCTCGTCGAGCAGCAGCGCCCTCGCCTCCTGCGGGCGGTCGAGCTGGCGCTCCATCAGCGCGCAGACGCGGGCCGCGCGGCCCCTGCGGGGGTAGTCGTCCTCGGGCAGCATCCGCAACAGCTCGCGGGCGGTGTCACGGCCCTCGGCCAGCCTGCCGCTGATCCCCTGGGCCCAGCTCAGCTCCAGCATCAGGGCGAGCCGGTCCTCCCGGGACACCGCGTCGTCCGGCATGAGCCGCAGCGCCGCCTGCAGCCAGTGCGCCGAGGTGGCCGGCGCGTGCGCGGTCACCGCGCGGGCCGCGGCCACCAGCACCTCCACCGCCCGCTGGTCGCCGAACGACCCGGAATGCTCCACGTGGTGGGCCTGCACGGTCGCCGGGGCGCCCAGCTCGGCCAGGTGGGCCGCGATCCTGGCGTGCGCGCCCAGGCGCCAGCCCGCCGCCGCCGACTCGTAGACGGCGCGCCGCACGAGGGGATGGCGGAAGCGGAACCGCCCGCCCGCGCTGCGGACGATGTCGCGCTCGACCAGCTCGTCCAGCGCGGCCAGCGTGGCGGCCGGCGGCACCTCCGCGGCCACGGCGGCGATGGCCGGCTCGAACTCGTCGGCGGCGACCGCGGCGGCCTGGGCCACCAGCAGCGCGCCGGCGGACAGGTCGCCCAGCTCGACCTGGAGCGCGGCGAGCACGGTCGGCGGCAGCTCGGCCACGTCGGTGCCGCCCATCCGGGCCAGCGCCTCCAGGTAGAACGGGTTTCCGCCGCTGGCCTCGTACAGCGCCATGCCGCGTCCCCGGCTGACGTCGGGGCCGAGGAACTGCCGGACCTCGGCCGCGCTGAGGGGACCGACCACGACCTCGTGCCCGCGCGGGCCGGCCGCCGCGGCGAGCCTGGCCACGCGCGGGGCGGCCTGGGCCGGGCGGTAGGCCACGGCCATCAGCACCGGGCCGGCGGGCGGGTGCCGCACGACGTGGTCGAGGAACTCGAGCGTGCCGTCGTCGGCCCAGTGGACGTCGTCGAGGACCAGCAGCAGGCCGGTGGACCCGGCCAGCGCGCCCACCAGATGCCGTACGGCCCGGTAGAGCCGATATCGGGCCAGGCCGCTGCGGTCGTCGGCCAGCGCGGGCTCGTCGCCGGCCGGGGATTCGCCTGTGGCGAGCCCGGGGAAGACGCCGGACAGCAGGGCGGCCTGGCCGGACCCCACGGTTTCGACGACTTCCTCGCGGCGTGCGTCGAGATGGTCGTCGAACGCGTCCACCAGTGCGCTGTAGGGAAGCATCTGCTCGTACTCGGCGGCGCGTCCCCAGAGCGGGGTGAACCCGTCCTCGCCGGCCATCGCCGCGAGCTCGCCGAGCAGCCGCGTCTTGCCCGCGCCCGGCTCGCCGGCCAGTGCGAGGAACTGGAACCCGTCGCGGCGGCTCGCGGCCATCGCGCCCCGCAGCGCGGTCAGCGCGTCCCGCCGTCCGACGAGTGGCGCGGACGAGCCCATGACGACCGGACCGGCCGTGCGTCCGTCCATTCGCACCCCACACGCGAACGCGCGGGCCGCCCCCGCCGGCCGCGCCGACAACACTCAGTAACAGCACTTTACAGATCACGAGACCCCTGGAGGGGATCGGTCCGGCATTGACACCCTATGGAAAGTATTCGAAAAGGAACCGGTCAGTTCGGGCGATTCCGGGATCAGGGGTGCATGGCACCGGGTACGGGACGCGTCGTTCACACGTCGTCACCGCGGAGGTGCCAGGTGCTGGACCGGATCGCCGATCCCAGGGGGCGGCGCACGCCGTACGGGCCTCCCGATGCGGTGGAACGGCTGGCCGCGGCCCTGCCGAGCCACATGCGCGACGCGCTTCCCCCGGTCATCCGCCTCGGCAGCCCCTGGCCGGTGCGTGTGGACACGTTCACGGAGGACGGCGTCGCCGAACCGGACGTCGAGCGCTGGGTTCCCGCCGTCTCCGCGGCGGGGTCCGACGGCGACGCCCTCGACCTGGCGGTGCGCGGCGGCCGGGTCGTGGGCGTACGCGGACGGGCCGGCGACCGCGTCAACCACGGCAGGCTCGACCCGCGGGAGTGGCACGCCTGGCAGCCGCGCGCGGACCGGCTGACCCGCCCCCTGGTTCGTGAGGGCGGGGCTCGTGAGGGCGGGGCTCGTGAGGGCGGGGTTCGCGGGGCCGGGCGGCTAGTGGAGACGACGTGGGACGTCGCGATGGACCGCGTCGTCGCGAGGTCGCGGGAACTGCTCGCCCGCCCCGGCGGCTGGGGCCGCCTCGCCTTCCACACCGGCACGCGGCTGTTCCTCGAGGAGCACTACACCCTCGCCGTCATCGGCAAAGCGGGCATCGGCACCCCGCACATGGACGGCGACACCCGCTGGGGCGCGGCGGCCGCCGCGGCCGCGCTCGCGGCGAGCTTCGGCACCGACGGCCAGCCGGGCTCGTACACCGACGTGGACCACTGCGACGCGCTCGCGCTGTGGGGCCACGACTGCGCCGCCACCCACCCCGTGCTGTGGGAGCGCATGCTCGACCGGCGGCTCGGATCCACGCCGCCCGCCATGATCGCGGTGGGCCCGGAGGGGACGGCGGCGGCGAGGGAGGCCGACGTCCATCTCGCCGTGCGTCCCGGCACCAACGTGGCCCTGCTCAACGGCCTGCTGCACGAGCTGATCGCGGGCGGCTGGCACGACGCGGCCTACGTCGCCGCGCACACCGTGGGGTTCGAACGACTGTGGCGAACCGTCGAGGCGTACCCCGCCAAGAGAGCGGCGGAGATCTGCGCGGTGCCGGTCGGGCAGATCGAGCAGGCCGCCGAGATCCTCGGCGCGGCCGAACGGCTGGTGTCGACCGTCGGCCCGGCCTTCCTGGACTCCAACCAGGCGACCGCCGCCGCCTGCCAGGTCAACAACGTCCACCTGCTGCGCGGCATGCTCGGCCGTCCGGGGGCCGGGCTGTTCCAGCTCGGCGGACCCGGGTGCGACGCGCTGGAGGCGGGCTCGGCCGCGGACCTGCCCGGGCTGCGCAACTGGGCCGACACCGGCCACGTGCGCGAGCTGGCGGACCTGTGGAACGTCGACCCCGCCGTCATCCCGCACTGGGGGCCGGCCACGCACGCGACCCAGATCCTCAGGTACGCCGAGGAGGGCTCGATCGGGCTGCTGTGGATCACGGCGTCCGATCCGGCGGCCACGATTCCCGGCCTCGACCGCATCCTCGCGAGGGAGGACCTGTTCGTCGTCGTCCAGGATCCCTGTCTGACCGAGACCGCGCGGCTGGCCGACGTGGTGCTCCCGGCGGCGGCCTGGGGCGAGAGGACCGGCACCGTCACCGGCGCCGACCGCACGGTGCACCTGTGCGAGAAGGCGGTCGATCCGCCGGGAGAGGCCAGGGCGGACCTCGACATCCTGCTCGACTACGCGCGGCGGATGGACCTGCGCGACCGGGACGGCCGGCCGCTCGTGCACTGGACCGACGCGGAGTCGGCGTTCGAGGCGTGGAAGGCGTGCTCCCGGGGCCGTCCGTGCGACCACACGGGAATCACCTACGAGCGGCTGCGGGCCGGCGGCGTGCAGTGGCCCTGCATGCCGTCCAGCTCCCACGGCGTCGAGCGCCTGTACGCCGGGGGGCGCTTCGCCACCGCACCGGGGGACTGCCAGACGTTCGGGGCCGACCTCGCCACGGGTGCCGAGTACGGCGAGGAGCGCTACCGCGCGGAAGACCCCGGGGGACGGGCCTTCCTCCACGCCGCCGACTTCGAGCCGTCTCCCGAGGTCGCCGACGACGAGCACCCCCTGGTCCTCACCACCCGCCCGGCGCCCTGCCGCTTTCCTGCCCGGCCCTCCCGTCTCGGCGACGCCGTCCCCGAGCCGTTCCCGGCCGAGCCGTGCCTGGAGGTCCACCCCGCCGACGCCGCGGCGCTCGGCGTCGAGGACGGCGACCTCGTCCGGGTCGAGTCGCCCCTCGGCGTGCTGGAGGCCGTCGCGCGCCTGTCGGGCGTACGCCCGGGAGCCGTGGTCCTGCCGCTCGACGGGCAGGACGAGGCCGTGACGCGGGCGGTGGCGGAGCTGACGCTCACCGCGTGGGACCCGGTGTCCCGCCGGCCGCTGCGCACGCCCGCGGCGGTCCGGCTGGTGAAGGCCGGGCGGCGCGGGGAGGCCCCCATGGGGGAGGACCTCTACTCGGCCGCCGCCACGCGCCTCGGCTGTGGTGTGACCGCGCGGCCCGAGGTGACGGCCGCGGCCGGAGGAGGGGAGGCGCCGGAGCGATACGAGGAGGTCTGACGTCCGCGATCGCCGGAGATGAGGTGGGTCGGCCTACCGGAAGGAAGCGACGACATATGGTCCGTGCAGGCACACACACCGCTTGGGGGGACGCCGCGCGCGGGTGGGACGATCCGTGAGCGAGCATCTGGCGCGCTACCTGGAGACGCTGTCGCGCACGCAGCACGAGCTGTCGTCCGGGTTCCGCGCGCTGCGGCGCGGCCATCCCCGCGAGTCCGACCTGTGTGGCGTCTGCGAGCGCCTGGCCGCGCAGTGCCGCGACCACGCCGGGCGGCTGGAGCCCTTCCTGCGGAGGTACCGCTCCGGGAGCCTCCGCGATCCGGGTCCCGCGCAGTCGCGGGTGCCCGGGGTGAAGCCTCAGGGGCTGGAGGCGCCGGGCCTGGAGACCTCCGGTTTCGGCTCCGGAGCGTTCGACGCCCGTGGAATCGAAGGCGGGGGATTCGACGCCGGGGGGTTCGATACGGGTGGCTTCGATGCCGGTGGTTTCGGTGCCGGTCGTTTCGATGCTGACGGTTTCGATCGGGGGGGTTTCGGCGCCGCGAGTATCGACGGCGGTGGTTTCGACGCGGCGGGCCTGGAGCCGGCGGACCTCCAGCGGGTGGTCCGCGGGGCCGTGGAACGGGAGCGGGCAGAAGGCGGCGCGGAGGCCGGGGCGACGCGGCGCCCCCACGAGACGCCGGGACGAGGCGGTGGGGGCGGCGACGGCGGCGGCCTCGCGCTGCTGCGGGACCTGCACGGGCTCTACCTTCTCGCCACCGAGTGCGACCTGTCGTGGAGCGTGGTCGCGCAGGCCGCCCGCGGGCTCAGGGACGATGATCTGCTCGGCCTCGCCCGCCACTGCGCCGCCGAGACGGCCGTCCAGTTGCTCTGGCTGCGCACCCGAATGCGCCAGGCCGCGCCGCAGGTTCTCGTCGTCCCGTCCTGGTAGTTCGGGGAAAAGGGCGACAAATTCCGTCATTAACGGGAAATCTAGACAAGCGTCGTATGATTTCCGGCTAAATGGATTGTGTCGGGTGGGGATAATTGATAGAAGATTATCTCGGCGTGGGCGACCGGGGGGACCGGCCGTGCCCATCGTGATACCGGTGCTCGTGGCGGGGGCGTACCGGTGGCGGCAAGAATGCTTCGCCGGAAATGGCGAACCTCATGCCGCGATTTGTCGACGGCGCCGGCCGCATTCCGCAGCCGGCGCCGTCATCACGAAACGTCGTGAGGGCGGGGCGCTGATCGCGGATACGGCGGTGCAGAACATTGACATCAACGGCTGCAGGGAGGTCTGGGTCACCTACGCCGATGGGCGCAAGGTGCGCGGGCCGGCGGTCGCCGGCAGCGACGAGGAGCTCATCCAGCGGATCCGGATGTGGGGCGTCCACGGCGGCCAGACCTCCCGGGAGTTCTCCACCGTCACCCCCATGCTGAACGCGGCACTGAAGGAGCGGGTGCGGCTGTCGGCGGTCATGGCGATCACGCCGCGGCTGCACGTGTCGATCCGCTGCCACCGGCACGTGGACGTCACCCTGGCCGACCTGGTCGAGCTCGGCACCCTCGAGGCCGGGCTGGCGTCGTTTCTCGCCACGGCCGTGCGAGCGCGCAAGGACATCCTGGTAACCGGCGGGGTCAACGCCGGCAAGACCACGATGCTGCGGGCCCTGGCCGCCGAAATCGGCGGGGGCATCGGGTATCGCCACCCACGGTCGGCCGGTTGCTGCCTGTCCACCCCACCCTGGTCGGTGCCGACCGGCCGCCCGTCGTCGGCACCGACCGCGCGCAGGTCCGCGCTGCCGCACTACGCGCCCTGGCCGATCCTCGGCTGACTGGCATGACCGAAGCCCAACTGGACGACCTGGCGCGCCGGCTCGCCCCCGCCCAGGCCGCTCGGGCCGAGCAGCGCACCTTCCACCAGCGGTGGTGAACGCCGCCGCGCCAAGGGCGCCGGGTCCCACCGCCTGCTCTCCGACACGGACCGGGACGCCCCGCCCAGCGGCCCGGGATCTCCGAAACGCTCTCGCATCCCGCTCTGACCGGGATGAGCCGCGAAGAACTCCGCCAGATGATCGAGCGACTCACCCCGCTCCAAGCCGCCCGTCTCGAACGCCTCCGCTACCAGCGACGCGGCGGTGAACGACTCCCCGGAGCGCGGGGCGGCATCTTCCAACAGAAGATCACCGACGCCGAGCGGATCCTCGTCGCCATCCTCTACCAGCGGAAAGTCTGCACACGGCAAGTCCTCAGCGAACTGTTCGCAGTCAGCCCCCGCACGATCGGCAACACCCTCATCGAGACCCGCCCGCTTCTGGAACACGACGGCTACAGCCCCGCACCCGCCCCAACCCGCCACCGGACCGCGGCCGCGCTCCGCGCCTCCATCTCGCCGTTTTGATCCTTAACGGCTTCACAGTGGGTCCGGCACCGTTGCCAGGACGCGCCCGGCAGGGTGGACCCGATCGCTTCGACCAGCCCGGGATGGGCATCAGAGATGACCAGCTGCACCCCCGACAGGCCGCGGGCGACCAGGCCACGCAGGAACGCCAGCCAGCCGGCGCCGTCCTCGCGTGAGGTGACCTCCAGCCCGAGGATCTCCCGCTGTCCGTTGGCGTTCACGCCGGTGGCGACCAGGGCGTGCACGTTGACCGTGCGCCCGCCCTCGCGGACCTTCTGGGTGAGGGCGTCCAGCCAGACGAAGGTGTACGGGCCGCCGTCCAAGGGCCGGGTGCGGAAGGCCTCCACCTGCTCATCCAGCACTTTGGCCATCGCCGAGACCTGGCTCTTGGAGATGCCGCCGATCCCGAGCTGCTCGACCAGCTTGTCCACCCGACGCGTTGACACACCCAGCAGATAGCAGGTGGCCACGACGCTGATCAGGGCTCGTTCGGCCCGGCGGCGGCGTTCCAGCAGCCAGTCGGGGAAGTAGGAGCCTTGGCGCAGTTTCGGGATGGCCAGCTCGACGGTGCCGGCGCGGGTGTCCCACTCCCGCTTGCGGTAACCGTTACGGGAGTTGGTCCGCTCGCTGCTGCGCTCGCCGTAAGAGGCCCCGCACAGGCTGTCGGCTTCGGCCGACATCAACGCCTCGGCCATGGTCTTCACCATGGATCGCAACAGATCCGGATCCTGCGCCTGGATCTGCTCCGCCAGCCACGCGGCAGGGTCCACACTGTCGTTCACGGCCATCGCCTTTGTTCTCCTTCGATCTTGACTTCGCAATCACGAAGGATCACGCGATGGCCGTCCTCATTTCACGACCCATCACCGCTCCCTTCGGAGGATGGGTCACGTGCGGCACCTACCGATGTTTTGTCGATGATCAGGAGAAGGTGGTGCATAAATCCGCGATAGTGGTGCGCTCCAGCGTCAGCGCGGCGGGAGCGGCGATCCACCGCCCCCGCCGCGTTAACGGGTCAGCGGCGGTTGAGGTTCTGCATCCACTCCCGCAGCTCGCGCGCCTGCCGCGCGAGCTCGGAACGCGCCGCAGCGTCGCCGGAGGCCTTGTCGTTCGCCAGGTCGACGATCGAGTTCAGCGCCGGGATGGCGGTGGTGTAGTTGGTTGCCAGGTAGCTGTCCCGCGCGATGTCCAGGGCGGCACCGGCGGCGTCCGCGGCGGCCGCGGTCAGCAGCCCGGCCGCTCGGTCGGCCTCGATCAGCAGGCTGGTCTCGCGGTAGGACGAGCAGTTGGCGCCCTTGCGGTCGGCGGTCGTCTCGATCCCGCCGAGGATGATCTGCATGAACGAGTCGTCGTAGTACTGCGTCCGGAAGTGGCCGAGGATGTTCGAGAACGCCTTGCCACCGTCCCAGTTCTGGCACCACGCGATCGGGTGGTCGCCGTTCATCAGCCGCAGCGGGTTGGTGGCCGCGTTGCCGCTGTTGAGGCTGCGCTGGTAGCTGTCCTCGTTGAGGCTCAGCAGCGTGTGCACGTCGGCCCGCATGTTGCGGTCGAAGTTGTAGAGCTCGTCGACCGTCATCCACCGGTCAGGGAGATGCGCGGTCGCCGGGTGCGTGTTGTCCTCGGTCACCACCTCGGTGTGGATGCAGCTGCCGCACTGGCCGAACCCGTTCTGGCCGTTCGGATGGTTGGTGAAGAACCCACCGACGAGGTCGCCGTACCACGGCCAGGTGCCGATCTCGAACGAGTCGGCGGCGCCGTGGAGGCCGACATAGCCGCCGCCCTGGTGCATGTAGGCCTCGAAGTTCGGCTGCTCGGTGATCGGATTGAGCGGGCCCGGGTGCCCGACGTTGGACTCGAAGACGATCGTGTCGTACTGCTTGAGCGTGTCGAGGCTCAGGAACGGGCTCGTGGGCAGCGTGACGGTCGGGAGTTGCGGGTCGTAGACGTCGACGTTGAAGTTGTGCGCGATGCCGAGCTTCTGGATCGCGGCCACGGTGTGCGGGATGTGGTCGTGCCGGAAGCCCGTCGTCTTGGAGAAGACCAGGACGTTGTAGTCGGCGTCCGGGTTGTGCGGGAGCGGGGCGAGCACCGGGTCCGGGATGAACTTCGGGCCCTCCGCGGGCTCAGACTCGAGGCCCGTCGCGGGCTCCGGCGCGAGCCGGCCGTTGAGCTGGTCGATCAGGTAACGCGCATCGCCCACGAGTGTGCTGCGGGCCGAGCCGGGCGCGATCCGGTCACCGGCGATCGAGACGAACTCGTTCAGGACCTGGCTCGCGCGCTTGGCCGAACCGGCGTCGGCGAGCGCCTTCGCCTGGTCGAGCTTGGCTTGGAGCGCCGCGCCGACCTCCGCCGGGACGCTGCCGGCGGTCACGAACCGGGCGATCAGCGTGCCGACGTCCGCGAACGATGTCGTCACGATGAACGTCTGTGTGTACTTCGCGCTGTTGGAAGCAGCGTCAGAGAGATGCACCGCGAGCGTGTGCACGCCGAGCGACAGGTCGGAGGTCTGCACCGGCAACGGCGGGACCAGCTTGCCGTCGAGGTACATGTTCAGCACAGCCACTCCGCCCGAGCCGGGGGCGGGGTCCGTGCGCGTCGGGATAAGTGTGGCGACGTGACCGACGTGACCGTCGGTGATCGCCGGGTACGATGCAGCCGGCGCGCGCGTGTCGATCCGGACCGAGATCGAGCGGAACGCCGCGACGTTTCCGGACGTGTCGACCGCGCGGTACCGGACGCTGGTGTTGCCCTCCTGCGTGATCACCGCCGACGCCGTGGCCGACGCCGGCGCCCCCTCGACGGGCACGTCGATGTAGGCGGCGCCGCCGTTGAGCGAGTACTGGAACTTGGCGATGCCGACGTCGTCGGTCGCCGACACGTTCAGCGTCACCGGGCCGCGGTACCAGTTGTTCTGGCCGGTCGGCGCAGAGGGCGACAGCGTCGCCACGTTGATCGTCGGCGGTGTCGTTTCCTGTGCCCACGACGGTGCCGCGGGGATGAGTGCGGCCGCCGTCAGGAAGGTGGCCACTGCCGATGTGCGAAATCTTCTTCGCATGAGTGTCTTCTCTCTCTTGCCGCTATACGGGCGGGTTCGCTAGGCGCCGATGCCCGTGCCGACGAGCTCGGGTTCGTCGGCACGGGCGGGTTCGCTAGGTGCCGATGCCCGTGCCGACGAACTCGGCCCAGTTGAGGTTGAACAGGTTGCCGCCCGTGGCGCCACCCGTGACCGAGCGGAACACCAGGAACAGCTCATGCGTCCCGGACATCGAGACCGGGAACGTCTGGCTCGTCCAGGTTCCCGTCCCGCCGGTGGACACGAGGTTGGCCGTCGTCAGGATCGGCCCGGTGATCGAGTCCTGACGGACCTCGATCGCCGCCAGCGGCGACCCGGGCGTGCGGCCGGTCGCCGCGTCCGCCACGCGGAACGTGATCGAATCGATGTTGGTCAGGTTGAATGGGCCGTTGAGCTGGAGCCAGTCGCCCGAGCCCAGGCTGCCGCGGTGCACGCCGGCGCCGCCGTCGGTGTTGGTCGCCGTGTTGGTGCCGGACTGGTTGACGACGAACTCCACCTCCTGGTGCTTCTGGCGGATCTGGTGCTGGCCGGTCGTGGTCAGCGGTGGGACGCCGCCCGGACCGCCGTGGTCGGTGTAGCGCGCCTGGACCACGCCGGAGACGTTGCCGCCGTGTGAGACGTCGTCGGCGACCGTGTGGAGCACGCCCGAGCAGCCGTTGACGGACTCCTCGGCATGGCCGTGCGCGTCGTGGCCGAGCACGAACGTCACCTGCACCTCGGAGCAATTCACCGTCCCGTCCTCGGGGTCGGTGACCGTTACCGAGAACGGGATGTCGTCGCCGAACGCGAACGTCCCGCCCTCCACCGGCGTATTGACGACCACCGTCGGGCTCGTGTTGCCCACGGTGATCACGGTGCTGGTCGAGGTTTGCTTGCCGGACGAGTCGAGCACGGTCAGCACGGCCGTGTAGCGGCCGGACTGCGTGTAGGTGTGTGTCGGGTTCGGGTCGGTCTCGATCGCCGAGCCGTCGCCGAAGTTCCACTCGTAGCGGATCGAGTCGCCGGGATCCTCATCCAGCGAGCCGGCGCTGGAGAAGTTCACGGTCAGCGGCGTTGAGCCGTCGGTGCGGTCCGTGGTGAGCACGGCCTTCGGCGCGCGCTTGCCCTTGACGTACTCCCACTTGTACATGCCCGCGTCGGGGCTGATGACGTTGAATCCGTTGCCGTAGGTCAGCAGGTAGAACGCGCCGTCTGAACCGAACTGCAGGTCCATCGGGTTGTCGCACTCGAACCGGAACCTGCCTGCCCCGGCGTTCGCGCGGCTCCCGCAATCCAGGAAGTTGTTGATCTTCTGGATGTGGTTGTTCTGCTTGTCGAGCTTGACCTCGCGCAGCGTGTCCTGCGTCCACTCGCTGATGATCACCGAGTCGTCGTAGTACGGCGGGAACTTGTGCGGGTTCGGGTTCTCCGGGTCGTAGTGGTACTTCGTGACCCCGTGCGGACCGACGCCGCCGGTGTAGAGCTCGGGGAACAGCCGCGGGCATTCGGTCGTCGAGCCGGGCGCGATCGGGCCCGGGGTCGGCGCGTAGTAGGCCTCGCACGGGGTGCCGAGCGGCGCGTTCGGGTTGTTGTCGCGGTAGGAGTACCAGATGTCCGGGTCGGTGACCGGCGGGACGTCCCTCAGGCCCGGCTCGACCGTCGGACCGCCCTCAATGTTCCACAGCGAGTCGTTGCGCTGCGTCGGCCCGTCGCAGTCGAACTTCTGAGGCGGGTTGTTCAGCGGCGTGCCCGCGGTGGTGGTGCCGGGCGCGAACTCGTGGAAGTTCCACTGGTAGTGCGCGAGGTCGCGCTTGTAGCACGTCGGCCAGCCGTAGTTGGACGGCTTGCGCACGATCTCGTAGCGGCCGGTGCCCGCCGGGCCGTGCGAGCGCTGCGGTGTCTGGGCGTCGGGCGAGTAGTCGCCGATGTAGGCCACGTCGTTCTCGTCGACCTGGATCCGGAACGGGTTGCGGAAACCCATCGCGTAGACCTCCGGCCGCGTCTTGTCCTGCGGCGCGCCCGCGACCAGCGGGAACAGGTTGCCCGACGGGATCGAGTAGGCGCCCGTGCCGGAGCCGAAGTCGGCCTTGTTGGCGTCGGCGGCGGAGATGTTGCCATCCTTGACCTTGATCCGCAGGATCTTGCCGCGCAGGTCGTTGGTGTTCAGCGCGCTGCGGCGCGAGTCACCGGTGAGCCGCTGATACCAGCCGCCCGCCTGCGCCGTGTTGGTGGCGATCGCCGGCGTGGCGGTGCCGGTCAGGCCGGCGCCGTCGGCGGTGATCTGCGGCTGATCGGACTGCTGCTTGCCGCGGCGGAAGAACACGTTGACGTTCGACGTGTTGACCGGGCCGCCGCTGGTCTGGATCTCATCCGCCTCGATGTTCGAGAGCGCCTCGAGCGCCGCGTCGATCGCATTGCGATCCGCATTCCACGCGATCGGCGCCGTCGTCTGGCCATCGAAGGTCAGCGTGAACGTGCCGCCCGTCGCGTTGGTGACGCGCACGGTCTGCTGCTCGTCGGTCTTCTGCGAGTTGTACGGCCCGTAGCCGCCGGCGTTGATGCCGCCCGCGGGCGTGTCATCGCCGGTGACCATCCAGAGGTTGCCGTGCTTGTCGAAGTCGATGTCGCCCCCGACGTGGCAGCACTCCTGGCGGTTGACCGGCACGCGCATGATCTGCTGCTCGGAGCTCATGTCGAGGTGCGCCGGCGTGCTGTCGGTGGCGTCGACGAACTTGAAGCGGCTGAGCTGGAAATAGCCCACGTACGGATCCCACGCGGTCTTGGACGCCGCCACGTCCGGCGGGGTGGTGTTCGGCGTGATCTGGGTGACGA
The DNA here is from genome assembly GCF_040644495.1 of Microbispora sp. NPDC046973. Lineage (NCBI taxonomy): Bacteria > Bacillati > Actinomycetota > Actinomycetes > Streptosporangiales > Streptosporangiaceae > Microbispora > Microbispora sp. NPDC046973. Next base: position 37,437 of record NZ_JBEYWQ010000048.1, read on the forward strand.
CCGAGCCGTCGCTCAGCTTGACGTCGGTGACCTCCTTCGGCGAGTAGTAGAGGTAGACCCACTTGTTGGTCGCGAAGTTGGCGTCGACCGCCGGGCCATAGAGCCCGTCCTCGCCCGCGGAGTAGATCTGCTGCGTCATCGGCAGGCTCGGATCGGCGAAGTTGGCGACGACCGTGGTGACGCCCGTGGTCGAGTCGTGCATGCGCAGCGAGCCGAGGCGGTCCGTCTGCAGAACGCGGCCGTCCGGCAGCTGGTCGAAGCCGATCGGCTCCTGCAGGTTCGGCGGCGAGCCGATCTTCGTCTGCTGGTAGTTGGCCAGCACGGTCGCGCCGCAGTCGCTGTAGACCGGGTCGGCCTGGCCCGCGGCCCAGCCGATCGCGCCCTTGAGGTGCTTGGTGAGGCCGGCGTCGAAGCTCGCGGCCGTGTTGCCCAGGCCGGTGTAGAACGAGCGGCCGCCCTGGAAGTCCTTACACCACGAGACCGGGTGATCGGCGCCCATCGTGCCCCCGGCGATCCCGTCGAGGTTGTCGCCCTGCGGCTGCGGCCCGAACGGGTCCTCGACGACGGTGTCGAGGACGTGTGACACACCGCGGACGTTCTTCGTGAAGTTGTACCAGTTGTCGGTCCGCGACCAGATCTGCGGCAGATCCTTGGTCGCGTCGTGGACGCGGTCGGCGACCTTCACGTCACCCGATTGCACGTCGGTCCTGCCGGACGCACGCGTCCCCAGGAGGTCAGTCAGGAATGACCAGGACTCGTCGGTCTCGACCGCCGAGCCGACGCCGACGAAGCCGCCGCCGCCGCGGAAGTAGCTCTCGAAGTTCGCGCGTTGCGCGTCCGTGAGCGGGCTCGCGTGACCCGTGTCCAAGAACACGACCGCGCGGTACTGCTCCAGCTTCTTCTTCGTGAAATGGTCGCCCACGTCAGCGGGCTCGGGCGCCACGACCGTGAAATCACCGGTTCTGGCCGCATCCCGGATCGCGGCCAGGCCGGCCGACGACACCGCGTCCTGGGTGCTGCGCACCACGAGCACCTTGAAGCCGGCGTCTGGTGGTGCGGCCTTGGCGGCAGGCGCGGACGACTGCAGCAGCGCCGGTGCAGCGACGAAAGCGGGCTCAGCCGCCGTGGGGGCTTCGGCGCTCACCGGCGTCGCGAGGAGCGTGATGAAAGGGGCGATGAGGGCTAAGGCCATCGTGGTCGCGGTGCGACGTCTCGGGCGTCGTCCGTTTTCTGGCAGGGCTGCGTCGAGCAGCCTGGCCCACGTTCGATGACGTGGTGACATGGGAAACCCTTTCCTGACCGGGGGGCGTCAGGCAAGGCGCGCGCCGCCGCGCTTGTTGCCGCTTGTTGGCGTTGGTTGCGGATACGGGGGGTTGCTGGAGAGGTGCCGCCTCCAGGTCTGTGGGGGCCGTCAGTAGGCTGTCGGCCGGGGTAGTGAATCCATGATCGTTGTCGGGTCGTCGATGATCCGGTTGACCACCATGCTCGCGGCGCCGCGGGAAGCGGCGCCGAAGCCGAGCGTGGAGGCGACGAATCGGCACTGGGCGGCGGGGGCGGCCACCACGAGCCGCTGCAGCTGATCCTGCGCGTGGGGCAGCAGCCACTCGGCCAGTGAGGCGAAGTAGCCCCCGATGACGATGAGTCGCGGGTTGAACAGGTTGGCCACGATCGAGCCGCCGAGCCCGAGCCATTGGCCGACCTGCGCCACCGCCTGCATCATGCGCCGGTCGCCGGCGCCTGTGCGGTCGTCGCCCAGGCTCCGGATCCGGTCGTGCCGGGTCCGGAGCCGTGCAGCATCAGCACCGCGGGCCCGGTGCCGCTCTCCAGGACGTGGACGGGGGAGCCGTCGACGGTGACGGTCCGAAGTGCCGTCACCGAGACACCTCAGGTGTGCTCATGCCGATGCGGAGTTGATGGACTTCGAGAAGACCTCCATCATCACCCTGCCGAACTGCGGCATGTCGGGCCAGCCGCGGCAGGAGACG
>NZ_JBEYWQ010000049.1:0-39274 GCF_040644495.1 Microbispora sp. NPDC046973
CGCAACCCAGCAAGCTCATCCCCCGGCTGCTCACCTTCCTGCTCGGGCTTTGGCGGCTCGGGCAGCCTGGCGGTGTAGCCGGCCTTCTCCACCTCCGCCACCAAAGCCAGAGGGTCCAGGCCCTCGGGGAAGGTCACCTTGGCCTTCTCCGTGGCGTAGTTCACCGTCGCGGTCACACCATCGAGCTTGTTGAGCTTGCGCTCGATCCTGTTCGCACACGACGCGCAGGTCATGCCGCCAATCGAAAGCTCGACCACGCCCGACGGCCGGTCACCGGTGATGGAGGACATCACCTCTCCTTTCCGCGTCATGCCCGCTGTCAGTGGCCGGAGTGGGCGTGTTCCGACCCGTGGTCCGCCGTGGCGGTGGGAACCGCCCCTGATGGTTGCTCCGCCCGCACGGTGAAGGCGGCGGTGCGCACGATTCCGTCGTGCTGGAAGTCGAGGAAGAGCCGGTAGTCGCCGCGGCTGGGGACCTCGGCGTAGAAGGTGATACCGGGGCCGGCGGGAGTGACGCCGTCACCCGGAGCGCCGTCGGGGTGCACGTGCAGGTAGGCGAGGTCGCCCACGCGCAGCGCGACCAGGTGCCCGTAGGCCCCGAGGTAGGGCTGCAGGTCGGTGACGGGCTTGCCGTCCCTGCTGATCTCGGCGACGAGCTTGCTCGCCGTACCCGGGGTGAGGGTGCCGTCGAGCCGGACGGTGTATCCGTCGACCGTCACCGTACGGCTGGGCGCCGGCAGGGCCTTGGGCGCGTAGTCGCCGGGGGCGTACAGGTCGGCGCCGAGGGTCAGGCCTTCCCCGCCCTGGGGGGCGAAGTCGGCGAAGATCCGGTAGGCGCCGGCGTCGGGCAGCGTCAGCGGCACCGACCAGATCCCCTCACCCGACAGCTCGGGGTGCAGGTGCCGGAAGACGGTCGCGTCCCGGCTGACCACGATGAGGTGCAGCTTCTTGTCGTGCTGGGTCTCGTACGCGGTCACCGGACGGCCGTCGGGCCCGTTCACGGTGAACCGGAAGTCGGTCTTCGTGCCGGGGGTGATGGTCGTGATCTGGGGCGTGAGGGTGTAGCCACTCTGGGACACCTGAAGTCCTCCCGGCACGTGTTCGGTCTTCTGCGCGGCCTGTGTGGGGGTCGCGTGGCCGCCATGGTCGTTCTTCGCGGGTGCCGGGCCGGTCGCGCCGACGGCGCCGCCGACGCCGAACGCTCCTCCGAAGACCACGGCGAGACCGAGGACATAGGCGCCCAGGCGGGCCGGCGTGTTCATTGCTTGTCCACCACTTCGTATCCGGCCTCCTCGACGGCGGCCCTGATCTGGGCCGTGTCGACGGGGCTGTCGCTTTCGACTGTCACGATCCCGGTGGCGAGGTCGACCTCGACACCGGTGACACCGGGAACCTCCCCGACTTCCTCCTTCACCGAGCTGACGCAGTGGCCGCAGGTCATGCCGGCGACGGTGTAGGTGGCTGTGGTCATGACGCTTCTCCTTCGTGGAATCGATCAGGAACGAACGAGACGGGCGACGGCGTCGGAGGCTTCCTTGATCTTGACGTCGGCTTCGGCGCCGCCCTTGGCGATGGCCTCGGCGACGCAGTGCGCCATGTGCTCGTCCAGCAGTTCCAGGGCGAACGCCTGGAGCGCCCTGTTGGCGGCCGAGACCTGAGTGAGGATGTCGATGCAGTACTTGTCCTCGTCGACCATCCGCTGCAGTCCGCGGACCTGCCCCTCGATCCGGCGCAGCCGCCTGAGGTGGTCTTCTTTGGTCCCCGTGTATCCGGCCATCTCCCCGCCTTGCTCTGAGGTCCGTTGTCCCTATTGAACACCCTACCCCCCTAGGGTATTTCGCGGGCCCGCCTCGACCGAGACGGACCCGCTCGGTGTGACCTACACCCGCACCGCCTCGGCGTCCGTCGCGGCCGGCGCCGCCGATGCGGGTTTCCGCATGAACAACAGGGTCAGTACGGCGCCGGCCGCCGCCACGACCGCCGCACCGGCGAAGGCGGCCCGGAAACCGTCGGTCAGCGCGGCCGGGCCGTCCGCCGCGGCCGCTCCCCCGCTCGTGGCGAGCGCGGTCATCACGGCCAGGCCGAGGGCCGAGCCGATCTGGTAGGTGGTGTTGACGATGCCGGAGGCCAGCCCGCTCTCCTCCGGCCGCGCGCCGGACATCGCCGACATCATCGCGGGGATGTAGGCCAGGGACATGCCGACCGCCGCGACCAGCGAGGCGGGCAGCACGTCGGCGACGAAGGTCCCCTCCGGCCTGACCAGGGACAGCCCGGCCACCCCTGCCGCCAGCACGGCGAGCCCGATGACGATCAGGGGCTTGGCGCCGAACCTGCCGAGCAGCCGGGCGGTGATCCCGATCATGAAGATCATGATCGCGATCGTCATCGGGAGCAGGGCCGCCCCGCTGGGGAAGGCGCTGTAGCCGAGCACCTGCTGCAGATAGAGGTTGAGGAAGTACCACATCGGGATCCAGGCCGCGCCCAGCAGCGCCATCGCCAGGTTGGCGACGGCCAGCCCCGGCGTGCGCCAGATCCGCAGCGGCATGAGCGGCTCCCGGATCACGCGCTGCACGAGCAGGAACAGCGCGAGCAGCACGACCGCCCCCGCCAGTTCCAGCAGCGTGGCGGCAGAGCCCCAGCCCTGTTCGGGGGCCCGGACGATCGCGAACACGGCCAGGGCGATCGCGGCGGTGACGGCGACGCCGCCGAGCACGTCCACCGACCCGCGCCTGCCGGCCACCGCGGGCAGCAGTGCGGGCACGGCCAGCAGGGTGGCGACGCCGATGGGGAGGTAGACGATGAAGACCCACGGCCAGCTCAGATACTCGGTGACGACTCCGCCGAGGAACACCCCGGCGGTGCCACCGGCCGGTGCTGCCGCGCCGTACAGGGCCATGGCCTTGCCGAGCTCCCGCGGATCGTGCGAGAAGAGCATCATGAGCAGGGTCATCGAGGCGGGGGCGATGAGCGCGCCGCCGACGCCCTGAACACCACGGCCGAGGATCTCCGCCCAAGGGCTGCTCGCCGCGGCGGCGACGGCCGACCCGGCGATCAGGATGAGCCAGCCGGTGGTGAAGATCCTGCGGGCGCCGAACAGATCGGACAGACGACCGCCGAGCAGCAGCAGGCCGCCGAAGGCGATGACGTAGGCGTTGAAGACCCACTGCAGCGCGTCCGGGGAGAAACCCAGGTCGCGCTGCATGTCGGGTAAGGCGACCCCGATGATCGAGGTGTCCATGATGACCATGAACTGCGCCGCGGCGAGCACGACCAGTGCCCGCCACCTGCGCGGATTGACGGCGTTCATGCCGCACTCCTGTTCTTCGCATCCGCCCTGCGATGGGAGGATGCGACAGAGGGTTGGGTGTGATGCCGAATCGGACCGGCCCCGCAGGTGGACGTGCATGCCCGTGCACGCCCACCGCCTTCTTCGGGGCTCGACCCGCTAGACCCGGCTCGCCAGCGCGTAGCCGGCCTGCTCCACCGCGGCCCGGATCTCCTCGTCGGTGAACCCCGCGCCGCTGACGGTGACCGCGCCGGTCGGCAGGTCGACGACCACCCCGGTCACGCCGCCGACCTTGCCGATCTCCCCGGACACCGACGAGACGCAGTGGCCGCAGGTCATCCCGCTCACCGAATAGACCCTGCCGTCCGCCGCATTCGCCTCAGCGGTCGCCGCAGTCTGAGCCGACTCCGTGCCGCACGCACATGCCGTGCACATGCCGTCCTCCTCCTGTCAAGTTACCCCCGCGGGGTATCCGTCGCGAGAGACCATAGCATACCCCCCAGGGGTGTCAATCGCCCCGACGTGCGCGAGCCGGCTCCCGGCGGTGGTTGCCGGGCGGATGCCGGTTGCGCAGCCGCAGACAGTTCATGACTTCGTGAATTCAGGAGTCCGTGTATCGTCGGAGCGTGGCCACCATCGCCTCCGACGTCGACGTACTCGCCCGGTTCGGCCGCGCCCTGGCCGACCCGATCCGCTGCCGCATCCTGATCGCGCTTCGCGAGGCTCCGGCCCACCCGGCCGACCTGGCCGACCTGCTGGGCGTCTCCCGCACGCGCCTGAGCAACCACCTGGCCTGCCTACGAGACTGCGGCCTGGTCGTCGCCGTGCCCGTCGGCCGGCGTACCCGCTATGAGCTGGCCGACGAGCGGCTCGGCCACGCGCTGGACGACCTGCGCACCGCAGTGATCGCCGTGGCCGCCGACCGCACCTGCGTCGACGCGGACGAGAGAGGGTGTTGCCGATGACCGCGCTCTCCCTCGGGCCGACCCCGGCCCGTCGCGACACGCTCCGGCGGCGTATCCGGCTGCTGGTGGCCGCCACCATCACCTACAACGTGATCGAGGCCGTCGTCGCCGTCACCGCCGGCACCCTCGCCTCCTCGGCCGCGCTGGTCGGATTCGGCCTGGACTCCGTCGTAGAGGTCGCCTCCGCCACCGCGGTGGCCTGGCAGTTCTCCGCGACCGACCATCAGGCGCGGGAGAAGACCGCGCTGAGGATCATCGCGATCTCCTTCTTCGCACTGGCCGCCTACGTCACTGTCGACGCCGTGCGCACCCTGCTCGGCGCCGGCGAGCCCGAGCACTCCACTCCCGGCCTGATCCTGGCCGCCCTCTCACTGGTGATCATGCCGCTGCTGTCGTACGCCCAGCGGCGCGCGGGCCGCGAGCTGGGCTCCGCCTCGGCGGTCGCCGACTCCAGGCAGACCCTGCTGTGCACCTACCTGTCGTCGGTGCTGCTCGCCGGGCTCGCCCTCAACAGCGCCTTCGGCTGGTCCTGGGCCGACCCGGTCGCCGCCCTGGTCATCGCCGCCGTGGCGGTCAAGGAAGGCCGCGAAGCCTGGCGCGGTGACACCTGCTGCACCGTTCCCGCCATCCCCCTGTCCACCCCGTCCACCTCGTCCGGAGAGTGCGCCGACCCGTGCTGCTCCCCCGCCGAGGACGACCGCCGGTGATCGGCCGCCCGGCGCCATCCCGCGTACGCGCCGCCCGTACGGTCATCGGTGCGAGGCGACCACGCGCACGGGGTTGCATCCGATACCCGGGTACGGGCTTACCGTCAGAGGTATGACACGGGACATCGCCCTTGACCGGGGATGGGCTCCCTCGGCGTGCAGCCTGCCCAGTGTGGAGCGGCCGCTGCGGGTGGCCGAGTTCGACGCCTTGTTCGCCGAGGCGGTCCGGGCGGTGCGGCGCCCTGGGCGTGAGCGGCTGCGGCTGGAGCTCGTCTTCAGCCCGGAGCACGCGGCCCGGGCGGCCGAGCTGACCGCGCGGGAGAACGGCTGCTGCTCCTTCTTCTCCTTCACCCTGACCATCGCGGACGGTGACCTGGCGCTGGAGGTGGCGGTGCCGCCGGAGCGGATCGAGGTGCTGGACGCGCTGCAGGCACGCGCCGCCGCGGCGTCCGCATCAAAGCCTGCCGCATCGCGAGGATCGGCGTGAGGCCGGATCTCGACGGCCCCTACCTGCGTAGCGGGCAGGTGGCCAAGCGGGCCGGGGTCAACCTGCAGACATTGCGTTACTACGAGCGTCGAGGGCTGATCGCCGAGCCTGCGCGCAGCCCCGGCGGGCACCGCGCCTACCCGCCGGAGACCGTCACCCTGCTGACCGTCATCAAGGCCGCCCAGCGGCTCGGTTTCACCCTCGGCGAGGTCGCCGAGCTGATCGACACCGGCCGGCGTGGTCACCCCACTCCCGGCCTGCGCGCCCGCGCCCAGGCCAAGATCGCCGAAGTGGACGCGCGCATCGCCGACCTGACCACCGTCCGCACCGCACTCACTCAGGTGGTCGCCGCGGGCTGCGACAGCCTGACGAACTGCACCGGCCCCGACTGCCCGCTGCCATAGAGTCGGCGTCGGGTGCCGGCTCCTCCGCAGGGGCGTCGCCGCGGTGCGGGAGCCCGCCGATGACCGCCCGTTCGATCGGCGTGGGGGCATAGCCGAGCTTGACCAGCAGAAACAGTACGCGCGGGCACCGGCGCGGCTGACCTCGCGGGTTCCCTCCACTCTCGGTCTCGTTGCTCTCGTACTGCCATGCCAAGTCCGCGAGGGCCAGGGACAAAATGGCTCTGCGCGTCCCTGGAAACCATCGAACTTGTAGCTCACACCCGGCCTTCCCACTCCGGCGGGGTATGGCGAGTGAACATCGCGGCACGCTCCTGAAGGGCGTCCTGGACGGCCTCCTCATCACCTGGGCGAGCGTAGGCGATCGCACGCAGGCGCCACTGGCGCAACAGCGTCTGCACCTGCTTGAAGCGGGCCAGGTCGTGCGCGGCTTCCAACGCCTCGTCGTACTCCGCCCGGAAGTGGGCCCGGTGGGACGGCGGCAGCGCCTCGAAGATCGCGGCCGGATCCTCACCGGAATCGCGGAACCCGACGGGACCCACAGGCTGAGCGCTCATACCGGCTCGTCGCGCTCAACGACGTCGACCTGCGCATCGTCAAGGAAGGATTGGAGGTCTACGTCGCCAGCTCCAAGACCGACCAGGAGGCGCGCGGCACGGTGTGCCCGCTGCCGTATGGATTGAGGCTCAGGACCTTCAGCGCAGCAGAATGGGACCTGATGACGACACGAATGCTTCAGGCGGGATGTCGTGTCATGGTGAGCCGTCGGTAAAGGGCCGCGGTATCCGGGTGGGGGTCGCCGCCGGCGCTGACTTCGGCGACCGCCTTCAGGCAGGCCTTCCACGCCTCGTGGACGCGGCTCATATTCCCGGCTTCGTACTCGGCGCGCATGAGGGCGCGCCAGAACTGTTCGGCGTAGGGGTCGGAGGCGAGCCCTTGCCGGCCGGCGCGTGCGGAGCGGTCGGGGCGGCCGGCGTCGAGTTCGAGTTCGGCGAGCAGGTCGGCGGCGTCGACGATTCGGCGCGGATGTTCTCGAGCACGGGGGTTTCCAGCCACCAGTGGTGGCAGCCGTCCAGCACCGGTCCCCGCACGAGTGCGAGAGCGTCCCATAGGTCGGTGGTGGAGTTGTGTGGCGCCGCGGTCGGCGAGTTCCTGGAAGTGGGTCCAGTCGAGGGTGATGGCGTGGGTGCGGTAGACGTAGGCGGAGTCGCACAGGATGCGCGCTAGGCCGTCCGGGGCTTTGCCGAGTTTGCCGCGGGTGCGAGTGATGAGCTGGCGGAGCTGGTCGGAGGGCTTAAGGGTGTCGGGGTCGGGACCCATCATCCCGGCGAGCTCGCGAGGAGTTCACGCTCGGCGGGGGCCAGGTGCCCGCGCAGCGCTGAGGCGATGGCCCGCACCGGCGGGTAAGGCGCCGGGTAGCCGAATACGTCGCCCATGCCGGGGGTGAACGTCAGCCCGTGACGCGTCGGGTCGTACTTCTCCCACTCGGAGTCGTAGTAGGCGTCGGCGTCCGGGGTGTCGTGGACGCGGCAGCGCTGTCCGAGGTACTGGCGGCCGGCGTCGGGTGGCGGCGGCCGCCGCCGCGGGCCCGGCTGCGGGTCGGTCGGGGAGGGGGATCAGAGACCGATGAGGGCCGGGGCACGCGGCGGAATATCCGGCCGGAGGCTTTGGTGTCAGTACTTGCGCAGCACCTGGGTCATCTCGGTGACCACCCGCTGCCGGAATTCGGCCTTACCGCGGGTGGCCGCGGACACATGGTTGGTCCACACGTGCCAGGCAGTCTTGCCGATGATCCTGTGGAGCACGCCGCCCTCGCTATCGTCGAGGAAGATCCAGTCCGGCAGCCGGTAATTGGCGTACTCCTTGGAGGAACCGGCCATGTTCGGCACGGTCGTCACCCCGACGCCGTACAGGACCGCGGCGCAGACCTGGCAGACCGGGTTGGTCAGGGCGGTGAACTGGCCCGAGCCCAGGTCCTCCCCGTTTTCGTACGCCTGGTTCAGGCAGTCCACCTCGCCGTGGAAGCCCGACTGCGACCGGCCGTTGTAGGCGGTTCGATTGAAGGTCATGGTGCAGGCCGTCGCCTGCCCGGGGGTCATCGGCCGGTTGAGCGAATGCATCTTGCCCGGCACCTCGTCCTTGATGTACTCGGCCCATCGGGCCGCGATGAACGGGGCCGCCGTGTCCTGCGGCATATTCTTGCTCCACCCGTTCGTTTCCTTTCCTCCGCACGACATGACGCGCTCCTTTCGGTGGTGGGGATCCATCGAAACGTAACCGCGCCATTGCGATGAGTAAAGGGACTTGATCCGGAAATCAGAATTCCCGATGCGCGATAGGCGCAGGAGGAACGGCCTCCTCGCTCTGCCCATGCCGGCGTGCGCGGCCTGCCGCGAGCTCCCTCTGCGGATGCGGCGGGAGCGGGCGCGGATGCCGCGCACCCTCGTCGCGCGAGGAGGGTGATCCGGCGGTGGACGGGCCGGTGCCATGCGGTGTACTACCGGCCATGACGGTCATCCGCTCCCTGCTGCTTTTCGTCCTGGCCGCCCTCGCCGAGATCGGCGGAGCGTGGCTGGTCTGGCAAGGCGTACGCGAGCAGCGTGGCCTGCTGTGGATCGGCGGCGGCGTGATCGCGCTGGGCCTGTACGGACTGGTCGCCACGCTCCAGCCGGACGCGAACTTCGGCCGGATCCTGGCCGCCTACGGCGGCGTGTTCGTCGCCGGCTCCCTGGCCTGGGGCATGCTCGTCGACGGGTTCCGTCCCGACCGCTGGGACGTCATCGGCGCGCTCGTCTGCCTGGCCGGCGTCCTGATCATCATGTACGCGCCACGAGGCTGACCGGGCACGAGTGTCCGACCTCGGTCGGGCGGGTCGCAGCGCTCTCGTGCGGCGCGCTCCCCTACGGCACGCTCCCTACGGCGCCGGGGAAATCGGGCGACAAGGGGCTTCACTCACCGTTCGGCCAACCTTCACGCCAGGCGCGAGGTCGGCGTCACGGGGCGCTCCTAGCCTGTGCTGGTCGCAGACACCCCCCCTGTGGAGGACAGCCATGCCGTCCCGCCGGATCACCGCCCTCGCCACCGCCTTCGCGCTGTCCGCGGCCTCCCTGGGCCTGTGGGCCGCCGGAGGCTTCAGCGCCCAGGCGGCCACGTTGCCGACGCCGGACCACACAGTGGTCGTGGTCTTCGAGAACCACGCCTACTCCCAGATCATCGGCAGCTCCAGCGCCCCCTACATCAACTCCCTGAAGAGCGGCGGGGCCAACCTGACCGCCTTCTACGCCGAGACCCACCCCAGCCAGCCCAACTACTTCGCCATGTTCTCCGGATCGACGCAGGGCATCACCGACGACTCCTGCTACACCCCCGGCTTCAGCTCCGCGCCCAACCTGGCGTCGGAGCTGATCGCCGCGGGCAAGAGCTGGGCCAGCTACAACGAGTCGCTGCCCAGCCAGGGCTCGACCACGTGCAGCAGCGGCAAGTACGCCCGCAAGCACAACCCCTGGTTCGGGTTCTCCAACGTGCCGACGTCCACGGCGTACACGTTCGCCCAGTTCCCGACCGACTTCACCAAGCTGCCGAAGGTGTCGTTCGTCGTCCCGAACCTGTGCAGCGACATGCACGACTGCTCGGTGTCCACCGGTGACACCTGGCTGAAGAACAACCTCGGCGCTTACGCGACCTGGGCCAAGACCCACAACAGCCTTCTCGTGGTCACCTTCGACGAGGACAACCGCCTGGCCGGCAACCGCATCGCCACCGTCCTGTACGGCCAGCCGGTGCTCGCGGGGTCGTCCTCCGGCACGACCTACAACCACTACAACCTGCTGCGCACCCTCGAGGACATGTACGGCACCGGCCACGCGGGCAACGCGGCGTCGGCGTCGGCCATCTCCGGCATCTGGAACTGACCGCGTGTATCTCGCGGACAGTCGCGGCGCGCCCGCCGTCGTCCCGCAGCGGGGACGGCGGTGGGCCGCGGTTCCGGGAACCGTGCTGGCACTCGGCGCGGTGAGCCTGATCACGGACGTGTCGGCGGAGATGATCACCGCCGTGCTGCCGCTCTACCTCGTCTCCGGGCTGGGGCTGTCCCCGCTCGGCTTCGGCGTGCTGGACGGCGTCTACAACGGAGTCGGCGCCCTGGTGAGGCTGGCCGGAGGCCACCTCGCCGACGGTGGGGGCGGGCGGCACAAGGCGGTCGCCGTCGCCGGCTACGGCCTGTCGGCGCTGTGCAAGCCGCTGCTGCTGGTCGCCCACACCCTGCCGGTGATCGGCGCGGTGCTGGCCCTCGATCGTACGGGCAAGGGCCTGCGCACCGCCCCCCGGGACGCGCTCATCTCCCTGGCCACCCCGCCCGAGCGGCGGGGACAGGCGTTCGGCGTGCACCGGGCGATGGACACCGCCGGAGCCCTCTGCGGACCCGTCCTGGCCTTTCTGGTGCTGGGAGTGGCGGCGGAGGGCTACGACGCCGTCTTCACGGTCAGTGCCTGCGTCGCCGCGCTGGGCGTGCTGGTCCTGGTCCTCTTCGTCCCCGGCCGTCCCGTCGGCGTCGGCGTCAGTCGGAGTGGGGCCCCCTCCGGCCCGCTCCGGGCGCCCGCGCTCCTGCGGACGCCCGGCGTGCGGCGACTCGCGGCGTGCGCGGTGCTGCTGGGGCTGACGACGGTGAGCGACTCCTTCGTCTACCTGTTGCTGCAGCGCCGGTTCGAGGTGCCCGCGCAGTGGTTCCCCTTGCTGCCGCTCGGAACCGCGGCCGCCTTCCTGCTGCTGGCCGTGCCCGCCGGCGCCGTGGCCGACCGCATCGGGCGGCGGAGGCTGTTCCTGCTCGGCCACCTTGCGCTGCTCGTCGCGTACGGACTGGTGCTGGCCGTTCCCGGCGGGCCGCTGCCGGCGGTGGTGGCGGTGCTGGTGCTGCACGGGACCTTCTACGCGGCGACCGACGGCGTGCTGGCGGCCGCCGTCGCGGGCGTCGTGCCGGACGCGATGAGGGCGAGAGGGCTGGCCCTGGTGGGCACAGGCCAGGCGCTCGCCCGCTTCGCCTGCTCGATCGGGTTCGGCGCCGCCTGGACGGCCTGGGGCGACGGCACGGCGCTGGCCGTCGCGACGGCGGGGCTGGCGGTCTCCACCCCGATCGCGATCACCGCACTGCGACCCTCCGCGGGACCCTCCGCGCGCCCCTCCCGGAACCGGACGACCTGAACGTGCGACGAGAAAGGAACCCCGTGACCGGCTCACCCCGGCTGACGGTCCTGCTGGTCGCGGTCCTGCTCCTCGGAGGCCTGTCCGCCTGGGCGGTGGTGCACGCCGCCGCCCGGGCGGAGAGCAGGGGCCTGACGCGGGCGGGAGAGCCCGCCGCCGGTCCGGGTGCGGTCACGCTCGCGGCCGGGCAGGGGCGCCGGATGCTCTTCCGGACGATGGCGTGGGGTCCGCACCGCGACGAGGTGGTCTCCGTGCCCGCCGACGACCCGGGAGGACCGCGTGTCTCGTCGGGGGTGCGGTGCCTGCGCTTCCACGCCTCGTCCGGCACCGGCGCCTGCCTCCAGGCCGAGCACGGCTCGCTGGGCGACACCTATCGAGCCGTGGTGCTCGACGCGCGACTGCGGGAGCGGCGCGTGTTCCCCCTCGCCGGCATCCCCACCCGTACGAGGGTCTCCCCGTCCGGCCGCATGGCGGCCTGGACCGTCTTCGTGAGCGGCGACTCGTACGCGGGGACGAACTTCTCCACCCGCACCTCGATCCTGGACACGCGCACCTGGTCGCTGGAGGACAACCTGGAGACCTACCGCGTGGTCAAGGACGGCCGTCCCTATCATGCGGCCGACGTCAACCTGTGGGGGGTGACCTTCGCCGACGACGGCCACTTCTGGGTCACCCTCGCGACCGGGGGCCGCACGTGGCTGGCGCGCGGCGACGTCGCGGCCCGCACGCTGACCACGATCCGGCAGAACGTGGAGTGCCCGTCGCTCTCCCCGGACGGCACCCGCATCGCGTTCAAGAAGCGGGTGCCCGGCCTGCCCGAGGACGCGCCGTGGCGGCTGTACGTCCTCGACCTGCGGACCATGCGGGAGACCCCGATCGCCGAGCGGCGCAGCGTCGACGACCAGGCGGTGTGGCTCGACGTCCGCACGCTCGGCTACGCCCTGCCGGGGGACTTCGGCGCCGACGTCTGGACGGCGCAGGCGGACGGCTCGGGCGCCCCGCGACGCCTGCTTCCCGCGGCGCTCGCGCCCGTCGTCGTCGAGTGAAAGCCGCCGCCGCTGACCCGCCCACGCTGTATCCAGGTGAACGTCAGAGACCCCGGCCGTAAGACGGGTCCGGTCTAGAGCGGATCGTTGTGGGCGATGAGGGCGAGCTGGACGCGATTGTCCAGATTGGTCTTCGTGAGGATGCGGGAGATGTAGCTCTTGACCGTGCCGACGCTCATGTGGAGCTCGGCCGCGATGTCCGCGTTGGATCTGCCCCGGCCGACCGCGGCGGCGACCTCACGCTCCCGGTCGCTGAGCCTGGACAGCAGCCTGCGTGCGTCGTCGCGGCGGCGGTCCTCCGCCTCGGGGGCCAGGTGGGCGATCAGGCGCCGGGTCACGCCGGGCGACAGGATCGGCTCACCCGCCGCGACCCGGATGACGGCGTCCACGATGCCCTCCGGCGGGGTGTCCTTGAGCAGGAACCCGCTGGCCCCGGCGCGCAGCGCGCCGAAGACGTGCTCGTCGGCGTCGAACGTGGTCAGCATGATGACGTGGGGAGGGTCGGGCCGCCGCCGCAGCAGCCGGGTGGCGTCGATCCCGTCCAGGCCCGGCATCCGGATGTCCATGAGCACCACGTCGGGCGCGTGCGCGTCGACCGCGGCTGCGACGTCGGCGCCGTCGGCCACGCCGCCCACCACGACGAGCTCGTCGGCGCCCCTGAGCATCAGCGTCAGACCCGCCCTGACGAGCGGGTCGTCGTCCACGACCAGCACGCGTATGGCGCTCACACCGGCCATGGTAGCCAGACCGCCAGGCGGAACTCGCCTCTCTCCGTCCCTGCCTGCTCCACCCGGCCGCCCGCCAGCTCGGCCCGCTCCCGCATCCCGGCCAGGCCGGCGCCCTCGCCCCGGGGAGCGTGCGTCACGGGATTGCGCACCTCGATGGCGAGCCCCCGGTCCGGCCTGCCGTCGAGACGGACGGTCACCGGCCTGCCCGGCGCGTGCTTCCTGGCGTTGGTGAGGCCCTCCTGGACGATCCGGTAGGCCGCCCGCGCCGTCGCGCCCGGCAGATCGGGCAGGCGTACGCCGCCGTCGTCCAACTCGACCCTCATGCCCGCCCGCCGTACCTCCTCGACCAAGGCCTGCAGGTCCAGCTCGGCCAGGACGGGCGCCTCGCGGAGCACCGAGATGACCTGACGCAGCTCCTGCAGCGCCTGGTGCGCGCTGGAGCGCACCACGCCGGCCGCCTCGACCACCTCCGCGGGGTCGGCCCGCGCGTTGAACTCCAGCGCCCCGGCGTGCAGCGCCAGCAGCGACAGCCGGTGCGCCAGCACGTCGTGCATCTCTCGGGCGATGGCCAGGCGTTCGGCGTGACGGGCCCGGTCGACGCGTTGCCGTTGCTCGTCCTCGGCCCTGCGGACCCGCTCCTCCAGCGACAGCACCAGCTGGCGGCGGGCCCGCGCCAGCATCCCCCAGCCGGTCAGCGCCACCCCGAACAGCACCGCGACCAGCGCCCACACCGGGTATGGCGCCAGCCCGGGCGGCCGCAGCCAGAACCGGGCCAGCGTCGCGGCCACCCAGGCCGCGCCCACGCCGATCGCGACGGCCGAGCGCCGGTACAGGGCGGTCATCAGCGTGGCGATGCCGGCCGCGACCGACGCCGAGGCCGCGGGCACCGCAAGCGCCACGGCCGTGAGCGCCATGGTGGCCGGCCACCGGCGCGACAGCCACAGCGCCCCGCACGCCGCCGCGCCGCCGGCCACGTCAGCGACCAGATGCCAGCCGGAAGCCGCGCCGATGTCGCCCCGTACGACGACCGCCGCCGCGGCCAGCGCGCAGGTGACGCCACCCGCCCGGATCGCCCGGTCCCGCCGCGTCCTCGCAGGGCCCGGCCGTACGTCTGCCGTCACGAGCGCCCAGCGTAACGAGGGCGGGCCCGCGGAGGGCAGCAACCAAAGTCGGCGCCGGATTGTCACCTGGGTTGCCATGGACAGGACCGGGGGCGGCAGACGTGGGTTGTGCGCGCGGAACACGCTGGCCGCATGACGGCGAACAAGACGGGCGGCCGCCGGGCCGCACTGCTCCTCGCGGTGATCACACCGCTCGTGGCCGAGTTCACCCTCGGCAATCCGCCACTGCGCATGGCCTGGCTCCTGCTGCTGTGGATCCCGATTTACGGCGCGGGCGTCGTCCTGGTGCGCGAGCTGGTACGGCGGGCCGGGACGGGCTGGACCGGGGTGCTGCTGCTCGGCGCCGCCTACGGCGTCGTGGAGGAGGGCTTGGCGCTGCAGGCGCTGAGCAGCCCCACGATCTACGGCGCCGCCGGGTGGGCGCCCCGGATCCTGGGCCTGAACAGCGCCTACGCCGAGCTGCAGATCCCCTACCACGCGGTCTTCAGCGCCGCGATCCCGATCCTCCTGACCGACCTGATCGTCCCGTCCCTGCGCGATCGGCCCTACCTGGGCAGACTCGGCACCTGGCTGGCCGCGACCGTCTTCGTCCTCGGCGCGCTGCTGCTGCGGATGACGGTGGTGACCTCCATCGACCCGGGGTACGCGGCGCCACCGGCGATCCTCGCGGGCTGTGCGGCCGCCGTGCTCCTGCTGACGGCAGCGGGGCTGCGGCTGAGGTCCCGCCCGGGCAGGCCCTCGATCAGCCCGCCCCCGCCCGCGGCGGCCGGGGTGTTCGGCGCCGTGACCGCCTTCGGATACCTGGCGTCGCTGTTCCCCTTCGGCGGCGCGACCCAGCCCGCCTTCACCCACGGCGGCTGGGTGATCGTGCCCATGACGGCCGCCGCCGTTCTGGCGGTCACCGCCGCGTGGCTCCTGCGCCGCTGGACGGCCGGCGGCCTGTGGACGGACCGGCACAGCCTCGCCCTGGCCTCCGGCGCCCTGGTCGCCCACACCGCCTTCGGCCTCGTCTCCAACACCGACACGGTGGCCGACCGCGCCGGCCTGGCGGCCGTCGGCCTGGTCATGATGTGCCTGCTGGCCGTGCTGGGCCGCCGGGTCGCCGGCCGGACGTCCTCGACCGTGGCGTGCGACTCACGCTGAGTCCCGCCGAACCCGGCGCAGAAAGGTCTCGGAGCAGGAGCGGCCGCGCGCCCCGCCGGTCCGCGCCGCGGGCACGGCGCCGGCCAAGGAGCCGGACCGGGTGGCCGAGGCCGGGAGTTCCCGTCCGGATATCACCACGATCCGAACTACGTGGAGAAAGCGGAAGGACGCTACATTCACCACAGCCAAGATCGAACTGCGCTCACTCACCTGGATGTACGGCATGCACCCCCTCATCGTCGCCCTGGCCCTTGTGACCGCCGCCCCCACCAGCGCACACGCGCGGGCCGCCGAACCCGATCCGGTGGCGGGCCTGCAGTCCCTGCTCGCCCGCGGCGCCGGTGCGACGACCGAGTTCTACGGGAGCGCCTCCACGGATCTGACCCGGCAGGTGCAGCTGAGCAACGGCAGGCGCACCTTCATCGGGAGCGGCATGGAACTGCACGGCACCGGCAAGGTCAAGCTGGGGCGAACCGGCGTGATCGCCTCGGAGCACACCCGGCAGCTGCGCATCGGCAACAAGCAGCTGATGGTGGACGAGGCGGCCAAGGACCCCTACTTCGCCGGTCTGCTGCGTACGGTGGGGACGCTGCGCACGGTCAGCGTGGGCGGCTGGCAGTACCAGCTCGCGCCGAGGGCCAAGTCCTGGACGCGCACCGGCCGCGCGAGCGGCGCCGCCGCCGCGTACGGCGACCAGTTCGTCAACGTCCTGGAGCCGGCCACGCTGCGCACGCTGCTGTCCACCAAGAGCCGCAAGAGCGTCGCGCCCTGGACCAAGGACCGCACCACCGGACGCAGGCAGCGGATCTACACCCTGACCGGGACGATCACGCTCAAGGAGCTCTACCGCGTCTCCCCCAGCTTCCGCGAGGCCGCGGGAACCTCGGCCCTCGGCACGTCGGTGGTGACGTGGACCTACATGTACGACGACCGCGGCTGGCCGTACCGGGTCGGGTGGCGCTTCTACGCGCATCCGCGGCCCGAGGTCCCGGGGCTCGGAGACGACCGGATCCTGCGGGCGCACCTGGCCACGCAGTATCGGAACTGGGAGAAGCCGATGACGATCACTGCGCCCAGGGCGACGCCGGGGCGGGGACTGGAGGTCGACGACCTCAGCGACGTGCTGAGCGCCCCGAAGCGCCGCAGGTGAGGCGGTAGCGAGCCACCCGCTCGGAAGCCCTCGATGCGGCCCCCGCCCGGGTCAGACTGGGCGCCGACCACCCGCGTCAAGCGCGTGATGGTCAGCCACGCCTGACCCTGGCGGGCGGCCCCCACCAGCGCGATCCGGCGACCCCGGCCGGGGGCTATGGCCATGCTCCGTGAGGCGGATGCAGCCGCTCGTGGAGCAGGGCCTGCTGGGCCGGGTTGGCGGTCAGGCCCAGCGCCCGCTCGTCACACAGCCGCGCCTGGCTCGTCTGGCCCAGCGCGCGCAGCAGTTCCGCTCGGGTGGCGTGCAGGAGCGGATAGCGGGACAGGGTCTCCTCCAGATCGGTCAGCTCCGCCAGGGCGGCCGCGGGCCCCTTGACGTAGCGCAGGGCGACGGCCCGGTGCAGCCGGGTGACCGGCGAGGGGGCCATGGCCAGGAGCATGTCGTACAGCACGAGGATCTGGGCCCAGTCGGTCTGCTCGAAGCCGGCGGCCTCGGCATGACAGGCCACGATCGCGGCCTGCACCTGGTAGGGCCCCGGCCGGCGGTGGGCCCTGGCCGTGCGCGTCAGCGCCGCGGTCGCCTCGGCGATCGCGGCGTGGTCCCACAGGGTGCGGTCCTGCTCGGGGAGCGGCACCAGACGCCCGTCGGAGTCGAATCGGGCCGCGCCGCGCGCCCGGTGCAGCCGGATGAGCGCGAGCAGCCCGGCCACTTCCGGCTCGCCCGGCATGAGACCGGCCAGGAGCCCGGCCAGCCACTCGGCGTCGTCGGCCAGGTCGCGTGCCTCCGCCCGATCGCCGGTGCTGGACAGATAGCCCTCGTTGAACAGCAGGTAGACGACCGCGAGCACGGCGTCCAGCCGCTCGGGCAGTTCCTCTGCGGCCGGAATCCGGTAGGGGATGCCCGCGTCGGCGATCTTCCGTTTGGCGCGGGTGAGCCGCTGGGCCACCGTCGTCTCCGCCACGACGAAGGCCGCGGCGATCTGCGCGGTGCTCAGCCCGCACACCACCCGCAGGGTCAGCGCGATCCGGGCCGCCGGCGACAGCGCCGGATGGCAGCACGTGAAGATCAGCCGCAGCCGGTCGTCGCCCTGCCCCGGCTCGGGCCACCGCAGCCCGGCCAGCTTGGCGCGGTAGTTCGTCTCCCGCCGCAGCACGTCGAGGCCGCGGCGGCGGGCCACGGTGAACAGCCAGGCGTCCGGCCGGTCCGGCACGCCCTCGACCGGCCAGCGGCGCAACGCGGTCTCCACCGCGTCCTGCACCAGGTCCTCCGCCGCGGAGAAATCGCCCAGCAGCGACACCAGGCACGCCGCGAGGCGGCCCGCGTGCTCGCGCACCACGCGGGCCAGCACCTCCCCGCTTCCCCGGCCGCCGTCCGGTCCGCTCATGAGATCGGGCGGATCTCCACGATCGGGCACGCCGGCCAGGACCTGACCAGCTTCAGCGCCTCGTCCAGATCGGCCACCTCCACCTCCGCGTAACCGCTGACGACCTCCTTGCCCTCGACGAACGGCCCGTCGGTGACGACGGGCTCGCCCCCGTCGAGACGTACGGTGGTCGCGGTGTGCGCGGGCGTCAGATGCGTCTTATGTGTGATCTTGTCGGAGTTCTCGGTGAACCAGCGGACCACCGCCTCGTAGGCGGCCTCGCGCTCCAGCTCGCTCATCGCCTCCAGTCGCTTGGCGAACTCCTCGGTCTCCACGAACATCAGCACGTACTTCACGGTCGGCTCTCTTCCTTCGATCGGCCTTCACCAGGAAGACGAATGGGCGCCCGCCTCATACGACACCCGGCGACACGACTTCGCCCGCGCGCCCGAACAGGCCGGACTCAGGCGCTCAGCACCTTGCGGAGCAGCTCGCCGAACTCGGCGGGGTGGGTGCTCAGGCCCGTGTGGCCGCCGGGGAAGTGGACGAGCTCCGTGCCGAACAGCTCGGCGAGGAAGGCGGCGGGACGGTAGGGCAGTTCGCCCTGCGAGTCCGCTCCGGCCGCGAGCACGAGCCGGTCCGACAGAGCCGCCAGGCGGTCCACGTCAGGCCTGTAGGCCATGAAGCTCGGCACGATGCGCCCGAGGAAGTAGGGCATGTCCGCCATCGTCCGCTCCACTCGGGCCGCCGCCTGCGGGGGGAGTTCCGCGGCCGCCCTGACGTCGGCGGGCTCGGCGCCGGGCCTCCTCAGGCCGGCCGCGAACACGGCCGCCGCGGGCATCAGCCCCTCCCGGCGGAAGGTGTCCTGAACGCGGGCGAGCATCGCGCGCTGTTCGGCGGCGTCCGGCAGCACCTCCACCATCGGCGGCTCGTGCGCCACGACGCGTTCGATCCGGTCGGGACGGGTGGTGAGCAGATGCAGCGCGACGATCGCGCCAGAGCTGCAGGCGGCCACGCGGGCGGGTGCGTCCGGAGACAGCAGCTCCAGCAGCCGGAACGCGTCGTCGGCGTGCTGCTCGACCCGCTGCGGGGCCTCCGGGTCGTCCAGCGGGCTGCGGGACAGGCCGCGCGGGTCGTAGGACGCGACCGTGTAGTCGGCGGCCAGGGCGTCGGCGACGCCGTCGAAGGAGGCCGCACCGCCCGTACCGCCGGGGATCAGCAGCAGGAGCGGGCCCTTTCCGCGCACCTCGTAGTGCAGGGTGGCGCCGTCCACGCGCAGGTGGCCGATGGCCGGGCTGGTCATGTCGAATCTCCTTCGTCGTGCGTGGGCCAGCGCTCAAGGAGGGTGTGCAGGGCGTCGAGACAGCGGACCCAGGTGTCTTCCGCCGGGCGCGCGTGCGCGAACCCGCCCGCGGCCTCCAGGCTGGTGAAGCCGTGGAGCGTGCTGCGCATCAGCCGCACCGCGTCGGTCAGGTCGGGTTCCTCCAGCGCGTAGCCGCGCAGCATGCTGTAGGTCAGCTCGACGGCGCGCCGCGGCCCGGCAGCGCGGGCCGCGAGCTCGGGATCGATCTGTATGGGGATCTGCGTCGCGGTGTATCGGCCCGGGTGGTCGTGGGCGTACTGCCGCCAGGCGTTGGCGTACGCCACCAGTGCGTCCTTTCCGGCCCGCCCGGCGGTCGCCTCCGCGATGCGGATCGTCTTCTCGTCCGCCGCCAGCAGGGCGATCCGCCCGCGCAGGTCTTCGAGGCTGCGGACGTGCGCGTACAGGCTGGCGTCCTTCACCCCGAGTCGTCGTGCCACCGCCGACATGGTCACGTGCTCGAGCCCGACCTCGTCCGCCAGCTCGGCGCCGGCGAGCGTCACCCGATCCGCCGTCAACCCGGCCCGCGCCATGTGTGCCGCCCTTCTCCACGTCTTCCTAGGAGCCCTAGGCTCTTCCTTGGAGTCCAAGGTTGCCGCAGGCGGGCGAGAAGCACAAGCGGTTATCGCGATGACGACGCGGACGGCAGGTGCCGGGGGCGGTCGAGGCCGGCGGCCTGGCCGAGCTGGAAATCGGCCGCCTGGCGGGTGAACAGGCGGGCGTACTCCCCGCCGAGGGCCATCAGCTCGTCATGGGTGCCCTGCTCCGCCACCCGCCCGTCGGCGAGGACGACGATGTGGTCCGCGCCGCGCACCGTGTTGAGACGGTGCGAGATGAGCAGGCTCGTACGGCCGCTGCGGTAGTCTCGGAGCCGCTGGTGGATGGCGTACTCGGCCTCGGGGTCGAGTCCCGAGCTGGGCTCGTCGAGGATGAGCAGGTCGGCGGTGTCCGTGCGGAGAAGGGCGCGGGCGAGGGCGACGCGCTGCCACTGCCCCCCGGACAGGAGCACGCCCCGGCCGGGATCCTCGTCCTGTTCGGCGGCGAAGAACCGCGACAGGATGGTGTCGTATCCGCGGGGAAGGCTCACCAGCGTGTCGTGGACGTCCGCCCGGCGGGCCGCCTCGTGGATCCGCTCCGGCCGGTCGAGGGAGCCGACGTCGCCGAGGGCGACGTTCTCGGCCGCGGTGAGGTCGTAGGCCACGTAGTCCTGGAACACGGCTCCGATCCGGCGGCGCAGGTCGTCGATGCGCAGCTCGCGCAGGTCGGCGCCGTCCCAGCGGACGCTGCCGCGCTCGGGGTCGTACAGGCGGCACAGGAGCTTGACGAGGGTGCTCTTGCCCGCGCCGTTCAGGCCGACCAGGGCCACGCTCCGCCCGTACGGGATGGTCAGGTTCAGGCCGCGCAGCACGTAAGGGTGGCCGGGGTCGTACCGGAACCATACGTCGCGGAGTTCGATGCCGTGCCGAAGCGGCGGCACGTCGCCACCGGTGACGGGTTCCGGCAGGTCGGGTCCGATGGTGACGACGTGGGCGTAGTGGCCGGCCAGGACGAGCGCCTCGTTCAGGTGTGCCAGCTGGATCACCACGCCGGAGAGGGAGGACTGGGTGCCGGCGAGGGCGGCGGTCAGGACGGCCAGGTCGCCGATGCCGGCCTGGCCCCCCGCTATCCGGGAGACCAGCACGATCAGCGCGGCGCCCGCGATGACCGTGCTGAGGGCGGTGAGCGCCCCGTTGTAGCGGATGGCCGTCAGGTCCACCCGGCGTTCCGCCCGCTGCTCGGCGGTCAGCTCGCCCAGCATGCGCCGCCGCAGGAAGCCTCCGATGCCGAACAGCCGGATCTCCTTGGCGGCCCGATGGTCGAGCAGCAGCGTCTGGTAGAACATCCGGCGGCGTTCCGCGGGGGCTATCTCCATCCGGAGGTACGCGCGGTGGCGGCCGAGTCTGAGCTGGACGAACAGTTCGGGCACGGCGGCCGCGGCCACGACGACGGCGAGGAGCGGGCTGAGCGTGGCGAGCGCGCCGAGGAGCCCGGCGATGGTGATGCCGCCGCGTGCCGCGCCGAGCGCCGACTCTGCGACGAGCTGCGGGGCGGTCTGGGCGGACTGCTGGGCCAGCTGGAGCCGGTTGTGGAAATCCGGGTTCTCCAGCCTGGTCAGTCCCTGCATCCGGCACACCGCGGTGAACAGTTCGTCGCTGGTGCGCCACGCGATACGGCGCTGCTGCTCCCGCTGCACCCACCCGGACAGGTGGGGCAGCAGCGCGGTCAGGGCTCCGAGGACGGCCATCGCGACGGCGAGCGGTGTCGTCGAGTGGCCCGTCCCGGCGGTCAGGCGATCGATCAGGAGTTTGGTCAGCCATGTGATCGCGACGGGGGCCGCGCCGGTCAGGACCGCCATGGCGAGCTGGGACAGGGCGAGCACCGGTCCGGCGCGCCAGACGAGCGCCAGGGTGAGCCGTAGCGGCCCGAGTCGTGACCTCACGCCGGTCAGGCGTGGGACGGCGCGGCCAGTAGCCGCTCCGGCTCATGGCCGCTGGCGGTGACGGTGGCGTCCGGGCCGATCAGGAAGAACCAAGGGAAGGCCGTGATGGCGAACGCGCCCACCATGGCGCCGCTTTCGTTCTCCACGACCACGTTCACGTCGTCCGTGAGCGCGGTGAACAGGTCCGTGGGGTCCTCCTGCCCAGCGACGATCACCGCCAGGGCCCGTACGCCGTCGGCCTCGGCATCACGGGCGGTCGCGGCGAAGACGGGTGCCTTCGGCAGGCAGTGCCGGCAGTCGGTGCTGAAGAACCCGATCAGGGTGCGCTCGCCCGCGAAGTCGTCCGCGGTGACCTTCGTGTTCGCCGCTGTGAGCGCGGAGAAGGCGGGAACCGCGGAGCCGACGGGGAGGCTGGGGTTCTGCGGATGTCCCCAGTCGGGGCGCGACTCCCCGGACGACTTTCGCAGTTTCCTGATGACCGCGCCAGTCAGGAGCAGGTTCAGCAGCACGAGCCCGCCGAGGAGGATGACGGCGGCGACCAGGACGGCCATGGGCTTTCCCTTCGGTGTGGGGGTCGACGTGGCATCGGGAGTCGGTCCGCTTCGGGTTAACGGAAGAGGTCGGCCAGGTCGTCGAGGAGGACGACGGCGCCGGTGGCGACGGATGCCGCGAGCAGGCAGAGTGCGGCGGCGGGCAGCGTGACAGGCGTGCCGCCCATCGTGGACGTCATGGCGGCCCCGGCCACCGCGCCCACGACGAGCACGGCGTTGCGCGCCACGTGCCGGCGGCTGATCGGCTGGTCCGATCCGCCGAAGCATCGGCACGGATCAGCCGTTCCCCGCCGCAGTGCCGCCAGCAGGACGAGGGCGAAGGCGAGGAGCAGGCCTCCCGCGAGCAGGAGGCCTGCCCTGCCGTCGCCGTCGAGGCCGGGCGCCGCCAGCATGACGACGGTCCCGGCCTCGACGGCGACGACGACGGCGGCGGCGGGCGTCCCGAGAGTCGCGGGGAGGCCGCCGAGCCGCCGTGCCGCCATGGTGAACTCGCCGAAAGCCTGCCTCGTCCGCAGCTTCGTGAGCACGGAGACCAGGAAGACCCCCATCAGCACGAGCCGGAGAGTCAGCACGGCGTAGACCATGGGATCTGCCGGCTCCGTCAGCAGTAACCGACGTAGTACCAGGTGCCGCAGTCCGAACGGACGTACTTCAGGCAGATGGAGCCGGTGGGGTTCGGGTAGCAATGCTTCTCGTGGTGGCACTCGTAACCGGGCGGGCCGTAGACGCCTCCCACGTAGTAACACGTGTCGGCTCGGGCTTCGGCGCCGGGGAGGAGCCTTCCGAGCAGCCGGTCTCCCAGGCGGTTCAGGGTGCGGATCACACTTTCTCCCTTCATGGGGTTCGGGCATTGGGTTAGCCCGTTTGTCAGGATGCTCGGCGCGACCTTCGCCGCGGTTGCGCGCCGGATGCGCGACATGCCGCAGGCGCCGCGCAACCGCCGCGCAGCCGGGGCCCGGCAGAATCGCGACCGGCTGACCAGGCCGAAAGGTTGATCATGCAACATGTCGTGATTTCGCTGCTGTCGGTGGCCGCGGTCGCCGCGGTCACCGGGGTGGTCGCGGCCCGGCGACGCTTCGTCGTGGTACGGGTGGCCGGGACGAGCATGGTTCCGACGTACCGGCCGGGCGATCGGGTGCTCATACGGCGCGGCGGGCGGGCGGTCCTGCGGCGCGGCCAGGTGGTGGTCTTCCGGCACCCGCAGCCGGACGGCGCGGGCTCGTCGGGACGCACGCCCGGACTGCGCGGGACGGAGTGGCTGATCAAGCGGGTCGCCGCGATGCCGGGCGACAGGGTGCCCGACCAGGTCGCGCCGGGCACGCACGCCACACCGGGCGACGTGGTCCCGGCCGGCCGGCTGGTGGTCCTCGGCGACGGCCCGGCCAGCCGGGACTCGCGGCATTGGGGCTACCTGCCGATGAGCGAGGTGCTGGGCGTCGTCATCCGCAGGTTGTCATGATCGGGCAAGGCCCTGCCCGCGCCCGCCACGGCGGTCTCGGCCGCCTCGGCGGTGTTGCCGAGCCGCTGGAACAGCCGGTGGGCCGCCGCCCAGGACCGCGAGGCCGCCTCCTGGTCGCCGCGGTCGCGCTGAGCCCGGCCGAGGGCCCTCAGCGCGAGCGCCTGCCCGTGGAGGTCGTGCAGCCCGCGCGCCGTGCGCACCGCGTCGTCGAGCGTACGCACCGCCTGGTCGGCCCGGCCGCCGAGACGGTGTGACTCACCCAGGACGCGGAGCCCGGCGGCCCGTCCGGAAGGAACCCCGAACTCCTCGAACACGGCCAGCACCCGCTCGATCGGCTTCGCCACGTCCCTGTGCCCGAAACGAAGGCAGAGGTCGCCGAGGGCGAGCAGCAGATACGCCTCGATCAGCCGATCCCCGCGCCGCCGGCAGATCTGCAGGCCCTCCCACACGTGGAGGGAGACGCGCCTGCTCTCGGCGTGGTCGCGGCAGACGGCGGCCATCTCCCCCAAGGCGAGGGTCCTGGCCACGAGGCTGTTCCCGCGGATCGCCAGGCGGAGCGCGCGGCCGGCGCAGGCGAAGGCGTCCCGGTGGAGCCCCTGCTCCCGGTCGATGACGGCGCGGACGTACCAGAGGCGGCTCAGGGCGAGCTCGTAGCCGATCTCCTCGGCCGTGGCCATGGCCTCGTCCACCACCGCGCGGGCCTGGTCGGGGTCGCCACCGCGACACAGCGCGAATGCCCGCAGGCACAACAGGTCGAGCGCGCCGCGCCGCTCCCCCGCCGCGCCGAACACCGCGAGTGCCGCCTCGATCGCCTCCGGGGCGACGCCGCGCCGCGGCGCCACGCCGATCATGAGCAGGTGGCCGAGGCCGCGCGTCATCACCGCCTCGCCCCGCGGGTCGCCGCCCGTCGCGCACGCCCGCAGCGCCAGCTCGTGCGAGGACGCCCAGTCCCGGTAGTCGCCGCGGAAGGCGTAGTAGCCCGCCGCGCGGGCGGACAGTTCCCAGGCCGCCTCGTACAGGCCGAGCCGGCAGGCCTGCGCCACCCCCGCCCGCAGGGTCTGCCGCTCGCTGTCGAACCAGGCCGCCGGATCGCCGACCAGGGCCCTGGTGGCGACGGGGGCGGCCCACCAGCGAGGGGCCGCGCCACGGATGACGGAGGCCACCCGCTCCGGCAGGCCGCTCTCCGCCGTCTCCGCCAGCGCGAGCAACGCGCCGAGAAAGCGAGTGATCGCCTTGTGCCGCTCGTCTGCGGTCTCCTCCAGCTCGGCGCGCTCGCGCGCGTAGAGCCGCACCAGCTCAGGGAAGCGGTAGCGGAACTGCCCGTTCCCGTCGCTGCCCTCGCAGGTCAGAAGCTGGGCGTCGACGAGCAGATCGGCGCAGGTCTCGGCTTCGCGTACCGCCACGTCGAGGGCCGCCGCGAGCATCCAGGCGGTGAAGGCGGGGACGTCGAGCAGGCCGAGCATCCGCAGCGCCCGCCGGGCGCTCTCGTCGAGCCTGTCGTAGTCGGCGGCCAGCCCCGCCCGCACCGACAGGTCGCCGAGGGCGAGCTCGTCCAGGCGGCGCCGCTCCGCCCGTAGGCGATCCGCCAGGTGCTCGGGCTGCCAGTGCCCGCGCAGCGCCAGTTTCGCCCCGGCGATCCGTATCGCCAGGGGCAGGTGACCGCAGAGCCGGACGATCTCGGCCGCGACGGTGGGCCGCGCCGCCCCCCGATCCGGTCCGGCGATCCGCCCGAGCAGCTCCGACGCGCATGCCGGGTCGAGCGGGCCGACGCGTACGGAGCGGGCGCTCAACCCGGCGACCCCGCGCCTGCTCGTCACCAGTACGGCGCAGCCCGCACCACCCGGCAGGAGCGGCCTGACCTGCTCCTCGCCCGCGGCGTCGTCCAGCACGACCAGTACGCGACGATCGGCCAGGACGGTGCGGAACAGCTTCCCGCGCTCCTCGGCGTCGTCCGGCACCGCCCGCGCGTCCACCCCGAGGGCGATCAGGAACCGCGTCAGCGCCTCGGCCGGGTCGATCGGCCGGGGGCAGGTCCCACGCAGGTCGACGTAGAGCCGGCCGTCGGTGAACGTCTCCCGCAGGCGGTGGGCGACGTGGACCGCGAGCGCCGTCTTGCCGGTGCCCGCCCCGCCGTACAGCGCCACGACCGGCGTCGCGGTGGTGTGCCCGCCCGCTCCACCGAGCCACAGCCGCAGCGATTCCACCGTGTCCTGGCGTCCGGTGAAGTCCGCGATGTCCGGTGGCAGCTGGCACGGCACGGTCGTCGCGGGCCCCGTCCACCCCTCACCCGTACACCCCTCGTCCGCCCGGCCCGCCGAGTCGCTCCCGGCGGTGTTTCCGGCGGTGTTTCCGGCGGTGTTTCCGGCGGTGTTTCCGGCGGTGTCCCGGGCTCCGAGGTACGCGGCGCGCTCGTCCGCGCAGGCCGCCCCCTCCGGCCCGAGGATCTCGTCGGCGAACGGGCCGGTCGCCTCATCCCGCAGGATCGCCTCGTGCACCCGCCGCAGCATCCGGCCGGGTTCCACGCCGAGTTCCTCGCCGAGCACGGTCCGCGTCCGCTGGAAGACCCGCAGCGCCTCGGCCTGGCGCCCGGTCCGGCTCAGGGCCAGCATCAGGCAGGCGTGCAGCCGCTCCCGGTACGGATGCAGCTCGGCCATCTCGGTCAGGCCGGTGACCAGCTCCGCGTGGCGGCCACGGGCCAGGTCGACGACGGCCAGCTCCTCACAGGTCAGCAGCCGCTCCTCCTCGAGCCGCCGGGCCTCGTCGGCCACCAGCGCCACGTCCCCGACGTCGGCGTAGGCGGGCCCCCGCCACAGGCCGAGCGCGCGCTCGAAGAGCGTGCCCGCCTTCGCCAGGTCCGCGTTCCTCCTGGCGGCCCGTCCCGCCGCCGTGAGCTCCTGGAAGCGCAGCGCGTCCAGCTCCGGCGGCAGTACGGCGGCGGCGTAACCACCGGTGCAACGGACCACGCGGTCGCGCTCGCCCAGCGCACGCCTCAACCGCAGCACGTAGATCTGAAGGGTCTTGTGCGCGCTGCGGGGCGGTGTGGTCCCCCACAGGGCCTCGATCAGCGCCGGCACCGCCACCGGCCGGCCCGGCGTACACAGCAGGGCCGCCAGCATGCGTCGCAGCATCGCCGCGCCCAGCGGGACGGGCGCCTTGTCGCGGCTCACCCGCAGCGGCCCGAGAACGTCGAACTCGAACACCGTCACCCCTCACGAGGCCGGTCGCCGGGGCGGGCCTTCGATCAGCCGAGGTGCCCGCCGCCTCCTCCCCCGGCCATGCCCTGCCCCGGCAGCCCCCGTCGCATGGTCACCTTCTCTTCACGTGAGTGTGCGGGCGCGCCCGAGCATCGAAGACGCCGGTATATGCGAGGTATATGCCCTGCCGGCGGGGCCCGGGAGCTGTCCGCGCCGGAGGCGGCCGGTGTCTGCCGGAAGGGCCGCGGGCGCGCGTGTCCCCCGTGCGAGCTACCCGCGAATGTCCACCGCGCGGGGACGATTCGCGACCGCCGAATCCCTAGCGTTCTCGGCGTAGCCGCGGCGCTCCGGTCGCGGACTCTCCCGAAGGAGTCGTCATGCGTCTGTTGAAGCAGTTCGTGGCCGTCGCGGTGGTCGCCTTCGCCGGCAACGCGATCATGGGCGCGGTACAGGGGAACGCGTTCCTCACCCTGGTCGTCGGCGTCGCGACAGCCGTACTCGCGGTGTTCGTGTACGCCCGGGTGGTGCGGTGGTCCGAGCACCGCGCGCCGGTGGAGGTGGCCGGGGAAGGGGCCGCCTCCGCCGTCGGCCGGGGGATGCTGATCGGTGCCGGGGCGTTCACGGCCGTCATCCTGAACATCGCTCTCGTGGGTGGTTACCGGATCGAGGGCCTCGGCTCGGTGACGGGCGCGGTCGGGCTGCTCGGCTTCAGTGCCGCCGCCGCGGTGACGGAGGAGCTGCTGTTCCGCGGCATCCTGTTCCGGATCGTCGAGAAATGGACCGGCACGTGGATCGCGCTGGGACTGACCGGCCTGGTGTTCGGCCTGATGCACCTGGGCAACCAGAACGCCAACCTGTGGGGCGCGATCGCCATCGCGATCGAGGCCGGCGGCATGCTCGCCGCCGCGTACGCCGCGACCCGCACCCTGTGGCTGCCGATCGGCCTGCACTTCGCTTGGAACTTCGTCGAGGGCGGCGTCTTCAGCACCGAGGTCTCCGGCAACGGCGCGGCGCAGGGGCTGCTGCATGGTGTGACGTCGGGTCCGGCCGTGCTCACCGGCGGCGAGTTCGGGCCGGAGGCGAGCGCGTACGCGGTGGTGTTCGGCCTGCTGCTGACGGTCGTGTTCCTGTGGCTGGCCCGCCGTCGCGGCAACCTGGTTCCCCGTCGGCGCCGTGCCCGCGCCGACGCGACCGCTACGCTCTCCCAGTGATCGATTTCCGGCGGGTCACGGACCTGTGGCGGCGATGCGACGTCACGGTCCGGGATCTTCCGCTCGCGCTGCTGCTGGCCGTCTCCTCGTTCCTGCCGGCGATGCACAACCACGGAACGCAGCTCGGCGACCTGCCGACCCGCCCCTTCGACGCGTCGGCCGTCCTGGTGGTCGCCCTCCAGTGCTTCTCGCTGGCCGTCCGGCGACGATGGCCGGCCGTCTGTCTCGCCTTGGGGTCGCTCGGCTTCGCCCTCGACCAGCTCAGCGCCTACCACACGGCCGCGAGCACCGCACTGCCCATCGTGCTCATGAGCGGGGGCGCCCATCTGGAGCGTCACCGGCGTATCACCGTGGTCCTCCTGTCCTTGGCGTACGTGCCGCTGGCGGTCGCGCTCGACCGGACCGGCTCGGTCGAGGAACCGGAAGGATACGTGACGTTCTACCTGGTGCTGGTCCTCGCCTGGGGCGTCGGGGCCTGGCTGCGCTCCACCCGGGCCGCCGAGGCCGAGGGCCGCCGCCGCGTCGCCGAGGCCACCCGCGCCGCCGAACGCACCCGCATCGCCCGCGAGCTCCACGACGTCGTGACCCACCATGTGACGGCGATGGTCGTGCAGGCCGAGGCGGCACGCTACCTGACCGCCGCGCCCGATCGTCTCGACGCGGCCCTGACCGCCGTCACCGACACCGGCCGGCGGGCCATCTCCGACCTGCGGCACCTGCTCGACCTGCTCAACCCCGACCATGACACCGACGTCAGGATGCCGTCCGCCGGCGAACTTCACACCCTGGTGGAGCAGGCGCGCCGGGCCGGACAGCCGGTGGAGTTCGCCGAGGAGGGCAGGCCGGCGGAATCGGCCGGCAGCGCCGAGTTCGTGGCCTATAGGGTCGTGCAGGAGTCCCTGACGAACGCCCTCAAATACGCCCACGGCAGCCACACCGAGGTCCGCGTGCGCTATGGCGAGAAGGAGATCCTCGTGGAGGTCAGCACCGATGGTTCCGGCTCGCACGCCGGCTCCCCCGGTGGGAGCGGGCGGGGCCTCGCCGGGCTCCGCGAGCGGGTCGACGCCCTGGGCGGCGAGTTCAGCGCCGACCGGCGGACGGGCGGCGGCTTCGTCGTGAGCGCACGCATCCCCGCGGGGAGCCCGTCGTGAACGCGCCGGTCCGGGTTCTGGTCTGCGACGACCAGGCACTGATCCGCACCGGGTTCGCGACGATCATCGATGCGCAGCCCGACCTGGAGGTGGTCGGCGAGTGCGGGGACGGCCGCGCCGCGGTCGACCTCGCCCGCAGGCTGAACCCGGACATCGTGGTGATGGACGTGCGCATGCCGGTGCTCGACGGCATCGAGGCGACCCGCCTGCTCGCCGGCGCCGGAGTCGAGCACCCCGTCAAGGTGCTCGTGGTGACGACGTTCAACCTGGACGAGTACGTGTACGAGGCGCTGCGTGCGGGCGCGAGTGGATTCCTGCTCAAGGACGCCCCGCCGGCGCAGCTGCTGCACGGCATCCGCACCGTCGCGACGGGTGCCGCGCTGCTGGCGCCGGAGGTCACGCGGCAGCTCGTCGGCAGGTTCGCGGCGCGGATCCGTCCCACCGAGGGCACGCGGGACGACGTCGCGCTGACCCCGCGCGAGCTGGAGGTGCTGCGCCTCATCGCCGACGGCCTGTCCAACAGCGAGATCGCCGCGACACTGGTCATCAGCCAGGAGACGGTCAAGACGTACGTGTCGCGCATCCTCACCAAGCTCGACCTGCGTGACCGCGTGCAGGCGGTGGTCTACGCCTACCGCAGGGGCCTGGTGACCTGAGACCGGCACGGTGCCGCAGGTACAAGCGGATTGGCACGGTGCCGTCGGTGCCGCGCGCGCTTTGCGCGACGACGTGAGGCGTGGACTCCCTGCGGGTGACCCCGGTCGCGGCCACACCGGCGACCGCTCGGATTCCGAAAGTTTCAAGGGGGAGACCGCGCTCCGCCACGGCCATTCCCCGGGCTGACCTGAAACGAAACAACTCCCCCTTCGCCGTCACGTCGGCGTGCCGTCGACGAATGTTTGACGCCTTCACGTCCGCGTTTCTAGCGTCTCGTGGCGTCCACCACCGACCGGAAACACTCATCAGACTGGACGATTTATGAAACGTTCAAATCGGACGGCGGCCCGCCTCGCTGTGGCCGCCGGCACCATCTGTGCGGCGATCGCATCAGTGGTCGCCACACAGACGTCCGCCACCGCCGCCGTGGCCTGCCGGGTCAGCTACGAGATCACCAACCAGTGGCAGGGCGGTTTCGGCGCCAACGTGACGATCGAGAACCTGGGCGACGCCGTCAACGGCTGGCGGCTGACCTGGGCCTTCGGTGCCGGCCAGCAGATAACGCAGCTCTGGAACGCCACCGTCAGCCAGAGCGGCGCGAACGTCACCGTCACCGACGCCGGCTACAACGCGGCAATCGGCTCCGGAGGCAGCACCGCCTTCGGGTTCAACGGCTCGTGGAACGGCTCCAACCCGATCCCCGCGTCCTTCTCCCTCAACGGCACCACCTGCACGGGGGCCGTCACCAGCAGCCCGAGCGCTTCACCGGGCGTTTCACCGAGCGCTTCACCCACCCAGAGCCCCGGCGCCTCGCCCAGCCCGAGCCCCAGCAGCAGCCCGACGAGCGTGCCGGCCGGGGCGAAGCAGATGGAGAACCTGGACCGGGGCCTGATCAGCGTCCACTCCGGGTCGGGCAACCTGGTGTCCTGGCGGCTGTGGGGCACCGAGTCCCGCGACACCTCCTTCAACGTCTACCGGGGCGGCACCCGCATCGCGACCGTCACCAACTCCACCAACTACCTGGACTCCGGCGCGGCGGCCGACGCCTCCTACACGGTGCGCCCGGTCAGCGGCGGCAGCGAGGGAGCGGCCTCGGAGACCTCGCTGCGCTTCGGCAACGGCTATCTGGACGTGCCGATCAGCCCGCCGGGCAGCTCCTACAGCGCCAACGACGCATCCGTCGGCGACCTGGACGGCGACGGCCGGCTCGACCTGGTGCTCAAGTGGGACCCCTCCAACGCCAAGGACAACTCCCAATCCGGGGTCACCGACCCGGTCTACATCGACGGCATCCGGCTGGACGGCACCCGGCTGTGGCGCATCAACCTGGGCCGCAACATCCGCGCCGGCGCCCACTACACGCAGTTCCAGGTGTACGACTACGACGGCGACGGCAGGGCCGAGGTGGCGATGAAGACCGCCGACGGCACGGTCGACGGCACCGGCAAGACCATCGGCAACGCGAGCGCCGACTACCGCAACTCCGACTGCTACATCCTGTCCGGGCCCGAATACCTCACCATGTTCAACGGCCGCACCGGCGCCGCGATGTCCACAGTGAACTACGACCCGCCACGGGGGACGGTCTCCTCCTGGGGCGACAGCTACGGCAACCGCGTCGACCGCTTCCTCGCCGCCACCGCCTACCTCGACGGCCAGCGGCCCAGCCTGATCATGTCCCGCGGCTACTACACCCGTACGGTCATCGCCGCCTGGGACTTCCGCAACGGCTCACTCGTCGAGCGGTGGAAGTTCGACTCCAACTCCAACACGGCGTACGCCGGGCAGGGCAACCACAACCTGTCGATCGCCGACGTCGACGCCGACGGCAAGGACGAGATCGTCTTCGGCGCGATGGCGATCAACGACAACGGCCAGCCGCTGTGGAACACCCGCAACGGCCACGGCGACGCCATGCACGTCGGCGACCTCGACCCCTCCCGGCCCGGTCTGGAGGAGTTCAAGGTCGACGAGGACAGCAGCAAGCCCGGCTCCTGGTTCGCCGACGCCCGCACCGGTCAGGTGCTGTGGTCCACCGCCTCCGGCGGCGACAACGGCCGCGGCGTGTCGGCCGACATCTGGGCCGGCAGCCCCGGCGCCGAGTCCTGGTCGGCCAGGGACGGCTCGCTGCGCAGCCCCAGTGGCGCCACCCTGGGCCGCAAGCCCGGCTCGATGAACTTCCTCGCCTGGTGGGACGCCGACCCGGTCCGCGAACTGCTCGACGGCACCCACATCGACAAGTACGGCACGAGCGGCGACACGCGCCTGCTGACCGGCTCGAACGTGCACTCCAACAACGGCACCAAGTCCACCCCCTCGCTGTCGGGCGACATCCTCGGCGACTGGCGCGAGGAGGTCGTCTGGCCCACCACCGACAACCGGGCCCTGCGGATCTACTCCACCCCCGACCTCACCACCGTCAAGATCCACACCCTGCTGCACGACCCGCAGTATCGGGTCGCCCTGGCCTGGCAGAACACCGCCTACAACCAGCCGCCCCACCCCAGCTTCTTCATCGGCAACGGCATGGCCACCCCACCCCAGCCCAAGGTCTACCTGCGCTGATCTCATGGACCGCCACCGGCGGTCGCTCTGAGCCGGTCCCCGGCCTTGCCACGATGCGGGGGACCGGCTCAGCCGTACAGGCGCGGCAACCGCTCAGCGCGGCGGCTGGCCGATGACGATTTCCCGCTCGACAAGGCTCGGAACAATGATGAAGCTCTGCGGCCCGGGAGGACCGTCGGTTCGCCCGCCGAGCCGGAACGGCAGAGTGCCGTACGGCAAGGCCCCCCTTTTCATCGACCTGGCACGAGGAGATATGAGCCGCGACGTCGCCATCGGCCTGGAGTTCGAACACGACACCGATTTCGTGGAAATTCTCGATCGGCTCGCCCGGGCGGGATGGGAATTGCTCCCCTGATCCCCCTGCCGGATCACCGCACCATCGCGCACATGCCGGAGTTCGTCGATCTGGGCTGGTATCTCGAGAGGTTCCTGGCGCCATGCCAAGATCTGCCCATCGTACGAACGGAAGCCGGCGACCAGCGGTGAGAGGCCGCGGGGTGGCGGCAGGGTAGGCGACCGAAATCCGGATCACCGTCCGAGGAAGGGACACCGACACGATGACGCAGCCCGGCGACTACGGCCTGCCCGGTTCGCTGAACCGAGTGCTGACCGACGTGGCAGCGGAGCGCGCGGCACAGGACGCGATGTGGGGCCTGCAGGAGAACCCGGACGGCACCGGACCCGCGTACACGTCCGAGGCCGACCTCGCCAAGCAGGCCGTGGCCGACGCCGCGGCCGAAGGACGGCTGACCTGGCGGCACATCCTCCACGAAGAGGTCCTCGAGGCGTTCGCCGAGGACGATCCCGACCGCCTGCGCTGCGAGCTCATCCAGGTCGCCGCGGTCGCGGTGAAGTGGGTCCAGGCCCTCGACAGACGGGCCGCATCGCCCGGCGGACCGCGAACCACGTCGGCGCGGCCGGGCGCCGCAGATACGGGCACCACCGCATGACCGGACGCATGGGGAGAGCGCCCAGGGCCTCGCTATGCTCGGCTCCGCCCCGACGACAGACCTCGATGCCCTGGAGAGCGGGTCGTGAGCTTCGGCGTCTACGCACGGCGCGTGCGTGACCGCACTCTGCCCCACCGCTATCGGTACGCCGCCCTGCGCGGCGCGGTCGGGCATCACATGCCCCTGGGGCCGCGCGCGACCTGGGACTACATCACCAGCCGTGCCGGCGACGTCCGCAACGATGAGGGCGCGCTCGTCCGCGCCCTGGACATCCTGGAAGTCAGCAGAGATGCCCGGCACGCCGAGCTGGCCGAATTCGCGCGACGCCGCAGCGCGGACAAGCGCGAACGGTACCAGCGTACGGTGCCGGTCGAGGAGAGCCGCTACCGCCACGGCTGGCGCTGGCCAGGGCCGGACGCGCACGAGGCGACGCTGTTCACCGTGAAGGCGCTGTGGGAGGAGCACGTACGGGCGCCCTTTCCCGACGAGGTGCCTCCGGCCGACCACGGCGACCTGGTGGAACTGGACTCCACCGTCGCCGGCGTCATCTGGACCTACCTGCGGCGGAACGGGAACCTGCACCCCGACCACCGAGGGCTGCTCCGAGACTGCCTGGCCGGACTGCGGGGTCTGAGCTTGGCCGGCCGCGGCCACATCGGCGCCTCCCTCGCTTTCACGCGTGTTCGAAAGATGGCCGAACTGATCGCGCACGACGCCCTGCCACTGATACGCCGCGCCTGGTCCGGCGACGCCGAGCACATCGCCGACGTGTTCCTCGCCGCCCGGGCCGAAATGACGTACCTGCCCCGCCCGCGCTCCGACGAGGAGACCCGGGCCTGGATCGCCGACGTCATGCTCCCGGCCTCGCAGGTGTGGGTCGCCGAGCTACACGGTCAGGTTGCGGGCTTCGCCTGCCTGCAGGGCGACCGGCTGAGCCACCTCTACGTCACGCCCGCCGCTCACAGGCGCGGCATCGGCACCGCGCTGCTCGGGCAGGCCAAGAAGGCGCGTCCCCGCACGCTCCACCTGCATGTGTTCCAGCAGAGCATCGCGGCCCGCCGTTTCTTCGAACGGCACGGCTTCTCTCTTGACGTCGACGTGGAACGGGGCGGCAGCGACCACGAGGAGAACCCGCCCGGCGCCCGCTACCGGTGGCGGAGCGTCGACGACGCC
Source organism: Microbispora sp. NPDC046973 (assembly GCF_040644495.1). Classification (NCBI taxonomy): domain Bacteria; kingdom Bacillati; phylum Actinomycetota; class Actinomycetes; order Streptosporangiales; family Streptosporangiaceae; genus Microbispora; species Microbispora sp. NPDC046973. Next base: position 34,343 of record NZ_JBEYWQ010000049.1, read on the forward strand.
CGCGAGCCGGAGCCTTCGCGCCTGAACGAGTCGCTGAGCTGCGCCTTCCCGGACGCCCTCGCACGTGAGGTCCGCGCCGCCGTCCGCGTCCTCCCCAAGACCCTTCACTGTCCGGTGGGCTCGTTTCGCGCGACCGTCGGCGACGACCGGGTGACCGTCCCCGGACGGATCTACAACCCGGAAGTCTCCCCCGAAACTCTCGACGGCCTGACGCCGCTCCAGCAGACGATCCTGCACTGCCTCTACACCCGCCACCACGACGGCTTCGTGCGTCAGCACCACCTCGCGCAGATCATCGGCAGGCTCGATCCGTGGGTCCTCCCCTACGTCGTTCACCTCGTCGGGGAATACGTCCTGGAGATCGTGACCGACATCGACACCGCACTCGGCGACCTCGGTACTCCCGGCTCCCCCACTCACGAGGCCTACAGCCGTTTCCTCTCCGACAATCCCCAGTTCCTCACCCTTGTCCAGCAGCGCGTGGCGAGCTACTGGGCCTGCTACCACCGCAGGGAGTTCCCTCGGCTCGCGGATTACCCGGGACACCGGCTCGTCACCGCCATGCGTGCCGCCGGCGCCTTCGTCGAGCGCGACCGATAGCCGATAGCCGGAAGACGGCGCCCGTACGTCGAGCGGTGTCAGGGAAAACGCGACGAATCGGTTCGAAGGCAAGTCTCTGAGCTGGAAGTTCGTCGCCCTGCCGGAGAAAATCCCATAGATACAGGCGTCCGACACATGGACTTCACATGAGGGACACATGTGATTGACATGACTTCCCGCCTAAATCTACCCTGTCTGCGAATCGATTCGATTACGTCGCCTGCGTTGAGACCGCCCTTCGCTTCACCCGACCGCCAGACGGCAACACCACAGGTTCCAGGACCACGCCACGGCTCGTCCTGCGATCCTCCACCCCCTCCGTCGAAGGAGTCACGAGTGAACATCACCTTGCGCCGGCGGCACGGCCGCCGCCGCGGTCTGGCCGCCCTCTTCTCCGCCGCGGCGCTGGTCGCCGCGTCCGTCGTCGCGACCGCCGCGCCGGCCCAGGCCGCCGACGAGTCCATCACCGTCAACTTCTCGGTCGCGGGCGGTTCCCCGACCTACCGAGCGTCGGGGTGGATCTACGGCATGACCGAGAACGCGGCCGCACCCCCGGACAACTACTTCACCGACGTCAAGTTCCGGTACATGCGTGCCGGCGGCGCCCAGCTCGACAGCCCGGGCGGCTGGGTGTCGGGCAAGTACGACCGTCGCTGGAACGCCACCCGCGCCCAGTTGCTGCGCACCCGGTCGCTGGGCGGCGAGTTCGTCCTGCTCGTCCATGACCTGTGGGGCGCCGACGGCTACGCGATCTCACGCTTCCCCGGCGACAACGGCAACTGGACCGACTACGACAACTTCCTCACCCGCCTCATCGACGACGTGCGGGCCACCGGCGCGCCGGTCCAGTGGGACCTCTGGAACGAGCCCAACCTCACCCTGTTCTGGAACCGCCCCCAGTCGCAGTACTTCGAGATGTGGAAGCGGGCCTACCAGCGCATCCGCGCCGCGTTCCCGTCCCACCTGATCGTGGGCCCGAGCCTCGCGGGCGTGCCGTCCACCGGCGGCTGGTGGACGCAGTACCTCGACTACGTGAAGGCCAACAACGTCGTGCCCGACATCGTCAGCTGGCACTCCCTGCCCGGCGACCCGGTGGCCAACGTCGCGACGGCCGACACCACGCTGAACTCCCGCGGCATCGCCCACCCGCGTCCCTACCAGATCAACGAATACGGCGCCTCCAACGAGCAGAACCCCGCCGACGGCGCGTGGTACATCGCCCGGCTGGAGCGGGCCGGCGCCGACGGCCTGCGCGCCAACTGGGCCAGCGGGAGCAACCTGCACAACGACCTGGCCAACCTCCTCACCCACAACTCCTCCGGCCAGTACTCGCCGAAGGGCGAATGGTGGGTCTACCGCTTCTACGGCTCCCAGACCGGACAGATCGCCTCCGTCACCCCCAGCTCCAACTACGACGCCTTCGCCACCAAGACGAGCGGGAACGCGAAGATCCTCGTCGGCGGCGGCCGCACCACCGGCAACGTCGCCGTCAACCTGCAGCGCCTCGACACCACCAGCGGCATCGTGCAGAACAACCAGGTCCGTGTTCTCGTCGAGCGCATCCCCTACAACGGCGGCGGCGCGGTCCAGGGACCGGTCACCGTGCAGAACACCGTGGCGACCCTGTCCAACAACGGCACGACCGTCAACCTGCCGCACACCGCCGTCGACGACACCTTCACCATCACCCTCCTGCCCCCTTCGTCGTCCCCCTCACCGTCCCCCTCGCCGTCCGGGCCGGAGGGCTCGACGTCGGCGTTGCGCAACGTCAACGCCGGCCGCTGTCTGGACGTGCCGAACGTGTCGCAGACGAACGGCACGCAGGTCCAGCTGTGGGACTGCAACGGCCAGACGAACCAGCAGTGGACCTACACCGCCTCCCGGCAACTGCAGGTGTACGGCACCAAGTGCCTGGACGCCGAGGCCGCCGGAACCGCGAACGGCACCAGGGCGATCATCTGGGACTGCAACGGCCAGGCCAACCAGCAGTGGACCATCAACGCCGACGGCACCGTCACCGGCGTGCAGTCCGGCCTGTGCCTGGAGGCGAGCAACTTCGGCACCTCGAACGGCACGAAGGTCCAGCTGTGGTCCTGCACCGGCACGACGAGTCAGAAGTGGACCAGAAGCTGACTCGGTGACGGGCGTCACCCGCCCGCCTCGCCCATGACCGCCACGCCGGTCGGCCGTGCACCACACGCCCGACCGGCGTCCGGTCTCGCGGCCCCGCACGACGCGATCGTCTCCGCCTGGAGTCGAATCGGTTCACATGGCCGTGAACCCACAGACCGCGCACGTCAACGGGGTCGAGCGGAACACCGCATGAGCCGCGGTCGTCATTCGAGGCGCTCGATTCGACTTACGATGTGCATATCGGTCGGACCAGGTGAGGAGCGCCGGTGAATATCGGGGAGATCGCCAGGCGGTCGGGTGTGGCGCGCAGCACCGTCTCGTACGCGCTCAGCGGCAAGCGCCCGGTGTCGGAGGAGACCCGCCGGCGCATCCAAGCGGTCATCGACGAACTGGGCTACCGGCCCAACGCGGCCGCCAAGGCGCTCAAGGAAGGCAGGACCCACACCATCGGCCTGGTGATCCCTCCCGCCAGCCGGCGCCTGACCGACATGCAACTCGGCTTCGTGGCCAGCGTCGTCGACGCCGCCGCGCGCGCCGACCTCGACGTCCTGTTGTCACCGTCCGGAGGCGAGCACGACCGATCGTTCGAGCGCGTGGTCGGCGGCAGACGCGTGGACGGCGTCATCGTCATGGAGATACGGCTGGAGGACGACCGTGTCACCCGCCTGCGGCAGGCCGGGCTGCCCTTCGTCGGAATCGGCCGCACCAGCCGCCCCGAGGAGATGTCCTGGGTGGACATCGACTACGAGAAGCTGATCGCCAACTGCGTGCACCACCTGGCCGACCTCGGTCATCGCCGCATCGCCCTGGTCAACCGGTCGGAGGAGCTGGTGGCGGCCGGATACGGCCCCGGCCACCGCGCTCAGGCCGGTTTCACCCGCGCGATGGCGGAGCGCGGTCTCGACGGCGTGCAGACGTGCTGCGCCGACGACGCCCAATCGGGGGTGTCCTGCGTCGAGCGGCTCCTCGACGAGCACCCCGGTCTGACCGCGATCGCCACCATCAACGAGGCCGCCACCCCCGGGATGTACCACGCGCTCGCCCAGGCGGGCCTGCTCGTGCCCCGCGACTTCTCCATCACCGGCGTCTCCGCGCGGCACTGGGCGGAGAACCTGCATCCTCCGCTCACGGCCGCCGACGTTCCCGCCGATGAGCTGGGCGCCCGCGCCGTCGAGATGCTCATCCGGCTGATCGCCGATCCCGCCACCCCGCACGGCCATCTCCTGGTCGCGCCGCCCATCTCCCTGCGTGGCACGACCGGACCCGCGCACGCCCGGGATGACCGTTCCTGACGGCTGAACGTGAGCCCGCGCCCGCCGCGCCGCCGCCCCCCGACCGGCCCGGGCGCAGGGGACGACGCTCCGAGCAGTCGGTACGGAACCCACCACGAAACACGTCCAGCCTGAGGGCAGATCGTTTCCGGCGTCCTCAGCGAAACTCCGGCCTTCGAACTGGCCTTTCTTCCGATCCTTCGACGTGAGATTTCGTCAGCCCTGACGGAAAGGCTCGATCGGCCTGTCGCCGCCGGATCGGTAACGTGAAAGTTTCATCTCTCGCACTCCATGGCGATCGGGCCGGGCCCTCGTCGCGGCAGATGAGGCGCTCCGGCAGATCGGAGGGCCGGCCGGGACGAGCGGGGAGCCTTGACGCGGGATCGGCGCGTCGTATTTGCTCCGCCGCACCACCACCTTCATGCAGTACAGAGAGAGGGCTCCCCCTGTAGGCATTGATGTTAGCGCTAACAGAACTATTCGAATCCAGTTTCCCCCGAATCGCGGCCCGGCCTCAGTCTGCCCACGGCCCCACGTCCACCTCTTACATGTGAGCGATAACAGCGCACGATCTGTCCCGCACTCTCCCAGGAGAATCCATGAAGATCGCATGCCTTGAGCGCCTGGTCGGCGCCGCAGTCACCCGGCGCGGCCGGCTCGGCGGAAGTAGGCCGAGGTTCCGCCAGAGGCCGGACCGGCCTCACCAGCAGCCGGACGGAGGACCGGCCGCGCGTACGTGGAGACGATGGTCGACCGCGGCGCTGCTGGCCGTGGTCGTAGCGGTGACGGGCGCACTGACGGGCGCGCTGACGGGCACGGGCGTCGCCGTCGCGGAGTCGAACGGCGGGGTGCGGGTGATGCCGCTGGGCGACTCGATCACCGAGGGCACGCAGGTGCCCGGCGGTTATCGGATCGGGTTGTGGCAGCG
>NZ_JBEYWQ010000050.1:0-38684 GCF_040644495.1 Microbispora sp. NPDC046973
CGCGCGGCCAGGCCATCACGCTGGCCAAGACCCGGGCGGGGAACAAGTACGCGGTCGGCGGGAGCACCGCGGCCACGCGTTGAGCAGCGGGTGGGCGCCGGCGTGACCGGGCCGCCCCGCCTGCTTCCGGCGTGACGACAGCGAGCCCCGGAGAAGACTCTCCTGAAGAAGGTCCGCTGTGCTCCCTCTCCTGGCCGCCGTCCGCGTGTCGCCGTACGGGCCGGCCTCCGCCCGGAAACGCGAACTGTACGACCGTATCGGCCTGCGCCGGACCAACCGGGAAACCTTCAGGTCGCCGTCGCCCACGACGAACCGGCCAAGGACGGCGGCTACCAGGCCGAGCTGCAGGCCTGGACGATGAGCGGAAACCGTCGCGACGGCCTGCGTCCCATGTGCAGGGGCCCGGCCGCGCGACATGCGCCGCCAGCCTTACTGCTCGCGGGGCAGGCCGGGCGGGTTGACCAGGGATTCGGGGACGGCCTCGTTGGACAGGCCCCAGCGGGCGAGGACCTTGGCGTAGGTGCCGTCCTTGATCAGGGCGTTGAGGGCGTCGGCGATCGGCTTGGCCAGGCCGTCGCCCTTCCGCGTCATCGCGGCGATGAGCCCCTGGAGCGTGGGTCCGGCGCCGGAGTAGGTGCCGACGATCTTCGTGTCGCCGCTCACCGCGGCGTGGTAGGCGGAGGTGGGGTTGGGCGCGAAGTACGCCTGGATCCGGCCGGACTTGAGCGCCAGGTAGGTGTCGGCCGCCTGCTTGTAGTACTGGATCTGCACGGGCTTCAGCCCGGCGGCGCGGTTCTGCTTGTCCCAGCCCAGCAGGATCTTCTCCTGGTTGGTGCCGGAGCCCACGGCCACGCTGCGCCCGGCGACGTCGGCCGGCTTGGCGATCGACGTGATCCCGCTGTCCTTCGGCACCTCCCACGCCAGCTGGTCCAGCCGGTAGGTGGCGAAGTCGTAGACGTCCTTGCGCTCCTCAGTGACGGTGATGTTGGAGAAGCCGGCCGCGTACTTGCCGGACCGCACCGCGAGGAACAGGTTCTCCCACGACGTGGCCTCGATGCGCAGCTTCAGGCCGAGCACGTCGGCGACGAGGGAGGCGATGTCCTCCTCCACCCCGATCGGGGTGACGTTGTCGTCCGCGACGAACGACAGCGGCGGTTCGAACGTGGAGGTGCCGATGAGGAACTCCCCCTTGGCCCGGATCGCGGCGGGCACCTCGGCGGCGATCGCCTCCACCTTCTTGGCCCGGATCCGGTTCTGCTCCGGACTCGTGTTGATCTTCAAGACGCCGGGCGGTGCCGCGGCAGCGGCGGCGGCGCCGGTCGCGCCGTCGTCGGGGACCGTGCCGCAGGCGGCGAGCAGCAGCAGAGCGGACAGGCCGAGCACGGATAACCGGGATACGGATGACATTCGATTTCCTTGAGGTCAGAGCACCTTGCTGAGGAAGGCGCGCGTACGGTCGTGCCTCGGCCGGTCGAGCACCTGCCCGGGCGGGCCGTGCTCGATGACCTGACCGGCGTCCATGAAGACCACGGTGTCGGCGACCTCGCGGGCGAAGCCGATCTCGTGGGTCACGACGATCATGGTGGTGCCGCTGCGGGCGAGCGCCTTCATCACCTCCAGCACCTCGCCCACGAGCTCGGGGTCGAGCGCCGAGGTGGGCTCGTCGAACAGCACGACCTTGGGCCGCAGGGCCAGGGCCCGGGCGATCGCGACGCGTTGCTGCTGTCCCCCGGACAGCTGCCGCGGATAGGCGCCGGCCTTGTCGGACAGGCCCACCTGCTCCAGCAGTTCGGTCGCCAGCGCCTCCACCTCGTCCCGGGGGCGGCCCTGGGCCGAGATCGGGGCCTCGGTCACGTTCTCCCGGACGGTGAGATGGGGGAACAGGTGGAAGTTCTGGAAGACGAAGCCGATCTGGGTGCGCCGGCGCAGGATGTCGCGTTCCCGCAGCTCGTACAGCCGGTCTCCGGATCGCCGGTAGCCGACGAACTCGCCGTCGATCGCGACGTACCCGCGGTCGATCTTCTCCAGGTGGTTGATGCCGCGCAGCAGCGTCGACTTGCCCGATCCGGAAGGACCGATGATCACCGTCACCTCGCCGGGCTGGACCTGCAGATCCACCCCGCGCAGGACCTCCAGCGGGCCGTAGCTCTTGTGCACGCCGCGCACGTCGACCATGGGTGCGCTCATCGCCGCCCGCCTCCGCTTCCTGCCGGGCGCCGCAGGGCGGCCCGCCGTACGCCGAGGATCCGGCGCACCCGCTGGAGCGGCGTGGGCGGCAGGGCCCGCGCCAGGCCCCGGCCGAACCTGCGTTCCACGTAGTACTGCGCGGCCGACAGCACCGTGGTGAGGACGAGATACCAGATCGCGGCCACCAGCAGCATCGCGATCACCCGGCCGTTGCGGTTGTAGATCACCTGGACCTGGTAGAACAGCTCGGGCAGCGCCATGACGTAGACGACCGAGGTGCCCTTGACCAGGCCGATGATCTCGTTTCCCGCTGCCGGGACGATCGACCGCATGGCCTGCGGAAGCTGGATCCGGAAGATCTGCCTGGCCCTCGGGATGCCGAGCGCGGCGGCCGCTTCCAGCTGGCCCGGGTCCACCGAGAGGAAGCCTCCGCGCACGATCTCCGCGGCGTACGCCGCCTGGTGCAGCGCCAGGCCGAGCGCGGCGGCCGTCACCGGTCCGATCAGGTTCATCGAGTCGACGGAGAAGAACGCGGGCCCGAACGGCACCCCGAACGAGATCTGCTTGTACAGGGCGGCGAGGTTGTACCAGAACAGCAGCTGCAGGATGAGCGGCACCGAGCGGAACAGCCACACGTAGCCCCAGGCCGCCGAGGCGAGCAGCGGCACGCGGGACAGCCGCATCAGCGCGAGCACGGTCCCCAGCAGGAAGCCGAGCACGATGCCGAGCGCGGTCAGCTCCACGGTGAACAGCACCGCGTGCAGCACCGAGGGATGGAACAGGTACGCGCCGACGACCGGCCAGTCCCAGGCCGGATTGGTGACCAGCGCGTTGACCGCCATCGCCAGCAGCACCGCCACCACGGCGCCGGCGATCCAGCGGCCCGGGTGACGTGCCTTGATCACGGTCAGCGAGCCGGCGGACTCCGCCGCCGCCTCCTCCAGCACGGCGGGCGCGGTCATCGTGCCTCCGTGGCGTCGGGTAAGTGGGCGTGATTGAGCGCGAAGGGCTCGACAGTCATGGATCAACCCTTCCGGCGGCCGCGCTGATCGCGGCGTCCGAGATGTCTCCATCTTCAGCACAGGCGGACAATACCGTCAAGACCTACTTGTTTAGTAGGTTATTGCGTAGGATGCCTTCGCGTAAGAACGAACGACAGGAGGTCCGATGCCGAAGGAATGCGCCTTCCCCCCACATGGCGGCGCCGGCGGCCGCACCCGCGACGAGACGGCCATGGAGGTGGGCGCGTGAGCACCTGCCCTGGTGACGCACCCCGAGGAGAGCCGCGATGAGCGACCGGCACCTCCTGGACAACCCCGTGTGGGCGTCACTGACCGGCCCGCACGCGCGCTTCGCCGAGCGGTGCGGCAACGCACTGCGCTACCCGGGTGACGTCTCCCCGTTCTTCGCGCTGCCCGACGACCCCGGCCTCGCGGACTGGCACGACCTCGCCGCGCTCGCGGGGCCCGGCGCGACGGTCCCGGTCACCGGTGACACCTCCGCGGCGCCGGACGGATGGGGGGTGGTCGCGCACGGCGAGGGTGTGCAACTGGTCGGCGACGACGTGGTCCCCGCGCGCGACGACGAGGCGGTCCGCCTGGAGGCGGCGGACGTGCCGGAGATGCTGGAGCTCATCGCGCGCACGCAACCGGGCCCGTTCCGGCCGCGCACCATAGAGATGGGCGTCTACCTGGGCATCCGCCGCGGCGGCGCGCTGGTCGCGATGGCCGGGGAGCGGCTGCACCCGCCCGGTTGGACGGAGATCAGCGCGGTCTGCACCGATCCGGCCTTCCGTCGCCAGGGCCTGGCGTCACGGCTGGTGCTGGCCGTCGCCGCCGGCATCCGCGCCCGCGGCGAGACCCCGTTCCTGCACGCCGCCGCGGGCAACACCACGGCGATCCGGGTGTACGAGGCGCTCGGCTTCCGTCTCCGCCGGCGGACGACGTTCGCCACCCTCCGTGTGCCCGCCGACGTGCCCGCCGACGTACCGGTCACGTGAGGGGCGGGGCGGGGAGGGCGGACATGCGTGCGGGCTGGAGGATGGACAGATGAGCGTCGTCCTTCCCGAAGATCCGTTCCACCGCAGGCTGCACCACGTGGTCCCGGCCGAGCTGACCTCCGACACCGCGCAGACCGGCGGGATGAGCCGACGTGCCGCCATCAGCGGCGCCACCGTCGGGGCACGCCGGCTGTGGATGGGCCAGACCCACGTGGCTCCCGCGACCGCCTCCGCGAACCACCACCACGGCGACTCCGAGACCGCGATCTACGTGGTCAGCGGCACACCGTCGTTCGTGTTCCTCCACGTCGACGCCGAGGAGCCGCACGAGGTGCGCATCGACACGAAGCCCGGGGACTACATCTTCGTGCCTCCGTTCGTGCCGCACCGGGAGGAGAACCCCGACCCCGAGGTGGAGGCCGTCGTCGTCATAGCCCGCAGCACGCAGGAGGCGATCGTGGTCAACCTGCCCGAGCTGAAGTGGACCGGCCCGATCCGCACGACGGCCTGACCCCACGGCGAGCGGTACGGGAAGTCCTTCGGCGGCTATTTTCAGCCGAGACGATACAAGGGTTTATCGGGATCCGATTATGAAAGTCTCGCGACGGTATTGCGCCTCCGCGTACGGACACCTGATGATGAGGGGCGACACGGCTTTTCTTTCAGGTGCGCAAAAATGGAGACGCGATGAGGCTTCGCAAGGTGGCCGCTTCGATCGGTGCGGGCATTCTCGCCGCCTTCACGCTGATCCCTCAGGCGGCGATGGCCGGACCTGTGACGGACCACATCGGCGCGGCGGAAGAGCTGGTGGACGAGCTGAATTCGATCGGCTGGCCGTCGGAGTCCTCATACAACAAGTACTGCGGCACCGGATGCGCCGGCTCCGTCGTCACCTGGGGCACGCCCGGGATCCCCACGAGCTATTACAGCGAAAGTCAGTGCGCCCCTTTCGTCACCAAGCTTCTTGCGCACACCTACTCGTGGGCCACCAGCACGTATTTCAGCACTGAATTCTCGAGTACCAGTCCCAACAGCGCGCGATACTACGATCGCATAAATGCCGACACCGTCGACCATATGGACAAGATAACCAAGGTGGCCTCCCTCGCGCCCGGAGACATCATCGCGATCAAGTACGAGGCGGGCGCCAGCGGGGGGAGCGGGCACACACCGGTGGTCCGATCGCTGGCCGGCACGGTGGTCACGGACAGCGATCCGACCACGACCGAATACGTGGTCGAGGTCGTGGACTCCACGAGCAACCCGCACGGGACCGCCCCGGTCGCGGACGGCCGCGACGACTCACGGAGCAGTGGTTCCACCGAATACAGCGGCGTGGGATACGGCTTCATGGTCCTGTACGCCGACGCGAACGGCGACTTCTACGGATACCGCTGGGGAACGGACGAAAGCACCTTCCACTCCGCCGCCACAAGGCCCATCGTCGCGGCCCGGGTGACGTCCGAGGCCTAGCAGGCCTCTCGCCGTAGCCGAGCGAGCCGGGCCGCGGTGGACTCCGCAGGCCGCAGACCGGCCCGTCCCCGATCGATCGCGGACGGGCCGGCAGGGAGCGGCGACGGTACGACCGTCCCTGTCCGGGGTGCTAGGCTGCCGCCGTTCGGTATCGGATCGGCGTGGGAGGGAGGTGAGGTTTGATGACCGCGGTGAAGACCGCTGCCCTGCGCAGCGCCCGGACCAACCTCACGTCCCGGGCCCCGGTCTGACCCACTTCCTCCCCCAGCCTTGAGCCGCCCGGCTCGCGCGGCGGGGTGATGTCCGCGTCTCGTCGGGGCCCCTTCTCCGCAAGGGTCTCACGTTGCCACACACGTTCACCGATCCGTCCGGCCTGTCCCGCTATGGGTGGACCGACGCACTCGACCGAACCTTCACCGAACATCACAGAGCAGGCCTCGTGCCGGCCCGGATCTCCCGGGTCGATCGCGGTCTGTGCACGGCGGTCACCCCGTCGGGCCCGGTGCGGGCCACGTTCACCGCGCCGCACCCGCCCAACCCGCTCCTGACGCCCTGCACCGGCGACTGGGCCGCGCTGCGCCCGGGCGCCGAGCCGCGCCTGACGGCGCTGCTGCCGCGGCACAGCGCGATCGTGCGCTCGCCGGCGTCCAGGTCCTCCCACGGGCAGGTGCTCGCCGCCAACGTCGACACGGTCGTCGTCGCCCTGTCCCTGGCTACGCCCCTGGACGCGGCCAAACTGGAACGGCTGCTCGCCCTGGCCTGGGAGAGCGGGGCGCGACCGCTGATCGTCTTGACCAAAGCGGACCTGGCCACCGATCCCGAGGCCGTCCACGCCGAGGCCGGCGCGCTGGCACCCGGCGTGGACATCCTGGTCACCAGCGTCGCCACGGGTCACAACATCGACGCGCTGGCCGCGCTGCTGCGCGGCACCACCGTGTTGCTCGGCCCATCGGGTGCGGGCAAGTCCAGCCTCGGCAACACGCTGCTGGGCGAGGAGTCGCTGGCCACCGGCGCGGTGCGCGCGCAGGACGGCAAGGGCCGCCACACCACCGTCCGCCGTGAGCTGCTCCCCCTGCCCGGCGGCGGGGTCCTCATCGACACGCCCGGCCTGCGGGGGATCAGCCTGCACGACGCCGCCGACGGCCTGGAGCAGGTCTTCGCCGAGATCGAAGACCTCGCCGCGCACTGCCGCTTCGGCGACTGCGCCCACGACACCGAGCCGGGGTGCGCGATCCGGGCCGCCATCGAGGCGGGTGAGCTGCCCGAACGTCGCCTGCGCAGCTACCGCAAGCTGCAACGGGAGAACGCCTGGGCGGCCTCGCGCACCGATGCCCGGCTGCGCGACGAGCGCGTCGACCAGCAGAAGGCCATCACCAGCCACCTGCGCGCCACGTACAGGTTCCGGGACCGGCAGCTGTGACCGGCCACGTCCTTCATCCGCACAACAGGGAGACGAACCCCGCCATGACCCCTTCCTGGACCACCCGTCCCGAGAGCCCCGGCGACGTCGCCGCAATCCGCGACATCAACCTTGCCGCCTTCCCCAGCCCGCACGAGGCCGACCTCGTCGAGGCGCTGCGGGCCGACCCCCAGGCGTGGCTGCCCGGCATGTCCTGGCTGGCCGAGGCCCCCGGCGGCGAGCTCGCCGGATACGCGCTGCTCACCCGCTGCCACGTCGGCGACTCACCCGCCCTCGCCTTGGGCCCGTGCGCCGTCAGGCCCGAACATCAGCGGCGGGGCGCGGGTTCGGCCGCCATCCGCGCCGCCTTGCGCGCAGCCCGCGAGCAGGGCGAGAACCTGGTGGTCGTGCTGGGCCACGCCGAGTACTACCCGCGCTTCGGCTTCACCCCTGCCTCCGGGTACGGCATCCGCCCGCCCTTCGACGTCGAGGACAAGTACATGATGGCGCTCGCCTTCGACCCTGACCGGCCGGTCCCGAGCGGCGTCATCCGCTACCCGGCGGCGTTCGGCGTCTGATCTCCCGCTCTTCGAACGCGGCGAACGGCCCTCAGCGCGGCTGGGGGCCGTTCGACCAGTGATCGCCGACGATCGATTGACGACAAAACCCTCTTTCCCTACTGTGTTACTAGGTTTCGTCGCGCCGAGACGTCAGGAGTCCCCCGTGACCAAGCAGATCCATCTCGCCGCGCACTTCCCCGGCGTGAACAACACCACGGTCTGGTCCGACCCCGCGTCGGGCAGTCAGATCGACTTCGACTCGTTCCGTCACCTGGCCGAGACGGCCGAACGCGGGAAGTTCGACTTCTTCTTCCTGGCCGAAGGACTGCGGCTGCGTGAGGCGAAGGGGCGCATCCACGACCTGGACGTCATGGGACGCCCGGAGTCGCTCACGGTCCTATCCGCCCTGGCCGCCGTCACCACCCACCTGGGGCTCGCCGCGACGGTGAACTCCACCTTCAACGAACCGTACGAGGTGGCGCGGCGGCTGGCCACGCTCGACCACCTGAGCGGCGGCCGGGCCGCGTGGAACGTGGTGACCAGCTTCGACGCCTTCACCGGGGAGAACTTCCGCCGGGGCGGCTTCCTGGACGAGGCCGACCGGTACACCCGGGCGAAGGAGTTCCTGCAGACCGCCAGGGAGCTGTGGGACTCCTGGACGCCCGACGCGGTGGCCGCGGATCCGGAGTCGGGGCGGTTCCTGCGGCCCGGCGGCGTCACCCCCTTCCGGCACAAGGACCGGCACTTCGACATCTCCGGGCTGTTCAACGTGCCGCGGGGCCCGCAGGGCCACCCCGTCATCATTCAGGCCGGCGACTCCGAGGAGGGCCGCGAGTTCGCGGCGTCCTCGGCCGATGTGATCTTCAGTAGGCACAGCAAGCTGGAGGAGGGCCGCGCCTTCTACCGTGACGTCAAGCGCAGGCTCGCCGCCTACGGCCGGCGGCCGGAGGAGCTGAAGATCCTTCCCGCCGTGACGTACGTGCTCGGCGACACCGAGGCCGAGGCCGCCGAGCGGGCCGTCGAGATCCGGCGCGCGCAGGTCAGCCCGCAGACGGCGCTCTACTTCCTGGAGGCCGTCTGGGGCCGCGACCTGTCGGCGTACGACCCGGACGGCCCACTGCCCGACGTCGAGCCTGACCTGGACGAGGGCGTGACCAAGGGCCACGCGGCGTTCCGCCGCGACCGCGGCGCGCTGGTGGCCAAGTGGCGCGCCCTCGCCGAGGAGAAGAACCTGTCGATCCGCGAGCTCGCCATCGAGGTCTCCGCGCCGCAGACCTTCATCGGCACGCCGCGCTCGGTCGCCGACGAGATCGATCACTTCGTGCAGACCGACGCGGCCGACGGCTTCATCTTCGTGCCCCATCTGACTCCCGGCGGGCTGGACGACCTGGTCGGCAAGGTCGTCCCCCTGCTGCAGGAGAAGGGCGTGTTCCGGGCCGACTACACCGGGCCCACCCTCCGCGACCACCTCGGCCTCGCCCCCCGCACTCGAAACCGTTCGGAGGAGACCTCATGACCCTGCATCTCGCCGTCGCGCTGGACGGGGCGGGCTGGCACCCGGCCGCGTGGCGGGCCGAAGGCGCGCGGCCGGACCGGCTGTTCACCCCCGGCTACTGGACCGAACTGGTGGCGGAGGCGGAGCGCGGCCTGCTCGACTTCGTCACCTTCGAAGACGCCCTCGGCCTCCAGTCGACCCGGCTCAACGAGCCCGACGAGCGCCTCGACCAGGTGCGCGGGCGGCTCGACGCCGTGCTGATCGCGTCGCGCGTCGCCCCGCTGACCTCACGGATCGGGCTCGTGCCGACCGCCGGCACGACCCACACCGAGCCGTTCCACGTGGCGATCGGCATCGCCTCGCTCGACCACATCAGCCGCGGCAGGGCCGGATGGCGGCCCCAGATCTACGGCCGCCCCGACCTCGTCGCCCACTTCGGCCGCCGTCCGCCGTTCCCGCCGCAGGACTACTCCCCCGAGCGCGATCCCGTCTTCGGCCGGCACCTTCAGGACCTGTTCGCCGAGGCCGCCGACGCGGTCGAGGTGGTCCGCCGCCTGTGGGACAGCTGGGAGGACGACGCCGAGATCCGCGACGTGGCGACCGGCCGGTTCATCGACCGCGACAAGCTGCACTACATCGACTTCCGCGGCGAGTGGTTCAGCGTGAAGGGCCCCTCGATCACGCCGCGCTCCCCGCAGGGCCAGCCTCTGGTCACCTCCCTGGCCCACGACAGGCTGCCGTACGAGTTCGCGGCCCGGGCGTCCGACGTCGTGTACGTCACGCCGCGCCACCGGGAGGACGCGACGGCGATCGTCGAGAGCGTCCGGGCGGCGGAGGCGGCCGTCGGACGCACCGAGCCGCCGTTGCGGATCTTCGCGGATCTGGTGGTCTTCCTGGACGCTCACGACGCGGCCGGCCGGAAGGCCCGGCTGGACGACCTCGACGGCGCCGAGCTCGACTCGGACGCCCACGTCTTCACCGGCACCCCCGAGGAGCTCGCCGGGCTGCTGCTGGAGTGGCGGGAGGCGGGGCTGGAGGGCTTCCGCCTCCGGCCGGGCGTGCTGCCGCACGACCTGGTGGCGATCACCAGGGGCCTGGTGCCCGCACTGCAGAACGCGGGCGCGTTCCGGGCGGCGTACGACACGGCGGACCTGCGCGGGCGGCTCGGCCTGGCCCGCCCCGCCAGCCGCTACGCGAAAGTTTCGTGAGCGACGCCGCACCGTCCGAGCCGACCGGCTCGGACGGTGCGGCGCGTCAGCCGAGGATCCGGGCCGCGCCGAATCCGGCTCGCAGTCCGCCGCCGTTCGCGAAGCGGCCGGGCCCGAAGGCGTCCAGGCGGGGATCGGGGTCGTCCAGAAGCAGCCGGGCGACGTGGTCGCCCCAGGCGGGTGCGAGCTTGAAGCCGTGGCCGCTGGTGCCCGCGTCGACGAACACGTGCTCGCCGACCTGGCCGGCGACCGGCTGCCAGTCGGGACTGACGTCATAGAGCGAGGCCCAGCCGCCGACCACCGCGGCGCGGCGGCGAGCCGCGGAGCGGGCGGCGGAGGCCGCGGCGAGGCGGTCCAGCTCACCGGGAAGAGGCCTGGAGAAGTCGTCGGGGTCGGCGGCGGAGGCCGGGACGACCCCGCCGGTGAGGTACTGGGTGCGGGGCTGCGGGGTCGTGTAGTAGCCGCCGGGGATGTCGATCAGGATGTGCGGCACGATCTCGGCGCTGTCGGCGGGCTCGTGCTCGGAGACGGCCACGACGTGCCGTTCCACGGTCAGCGGCAGGTACACGCCGAGCGGCCACAGCAGCGGCGCGGTCCACGGCCCGGCCGCCACGAGCAGCCGGCCGGCGCGGTGCACCGCGCCGTCGGACGTGGTCACCGCCGTCCCCCGGCGCTCCTCGGCGATCGCGACGACCTGCCGGTGGGCGTGGACCACCGCGCCGTGGCGCCGCGCCGCCGCGGCCAGCCCGATCGTCGTCGCGTACGGATCGGCGTAGCCGGCGTCCGTCTCCCAGACCGCGACCGCGACGCCGTCGAGGTCCAGATTCGGCAGAGCGGCGGGCAGCGCGTCGGCGCCGACGAGCTCGCTGGTGACGCCGAGCGAGCCGAGCCGCGCGGCGGTCTCGGCCGCCGAGGTCACGTCGCCGGGGCCGTGCAGGTAGAACGCCCCGGTCCGGCGGAACCCGGACTGGTGGCCGCCCGTGTGGTCCTCGAATGCGGCGAGGAACGCGATGCCGTCCCGCGCCGTCTCCGCGAGGAACGGGTCGGTGTAGTAGGCACGGCAGATGCCGCCCGACCGCCCGGTGGGGCCGCCCGCGACCGGCCCCCGGTCGAACACGGCCACGGACACGCCGCGCCGCGCCAGGTGGAAGGCCGCGGCCGTGCCGTGGACCCCGGCCCCGATGATCGCCACGTCGTACGTCATGCGACGGCCTCCCGGTCGTGCGGCCGCGCCGAGGGGCCCGAGTGGAGCCGGGGGATCGCGGCCAGCAGTTCCCGGGTGTACGGCGTGCGCGGCTCGGTGAAGATCTGCCGGACATCGCCGGACTCGACCACCCGTCCGTCCTTCATCACCAGCACGCGGTCACTGACGTGGTGGATCACCCCGAGGTCGTGGGAGATGAACAGGTAGGCCACGCCGAGCTCGGCCTGGAGCTCGGCGAGCAGGTCGAGAACCTGCGCCTGGATCGACACGTCCAGCGCCGAGACCGGCTCGTCGCAGACGATCACCTGCGGCCTGGGGGCCAGGGCCCGCGCGATCGCCACCCGCTGCCGCTGCCCGCCGGACAGCCGCAGCGGCCTGCTGTCCAGGATCGACGCGTCCAGGCCGACCCGCGCGAGCAGTTCCGCCGCACGGTCTCGCCGGGTCCGGCGCGGCTCTCCGCCGACGGCGAGCGCCTCGTCGAGGATCCGCCGTACGGTGAACCGGGGATCGAACGAGCTCAGCGGGTCCTGGTAGATCACCTGGATGTGCCGCCGCAGCGCCCGGCGCCCGGCGGAGCCGAGGCCCCGCCACGGACTGCCGGCGATCTCCACCTTGCCCGCGTCCGGCTCGACCAGCCCCAGCACCAGGCGCGCCGTCGTGGTCTTGCCCGAGCCCGACTCGCCGACCAGCCCGAGCGTCTCCCCCGCCCGCAGCTCGAACGACACGCCCTCCACGGCCGGCCGGCGCAGCCCGTCCGGTCCGGTGAACGACTTGGCCAGGCCGGACGCCCTGATCACGACCTCGCCCGGCGGCGCGGCCGGGGCCGGGGGCGGCGCCGAGCCGTCCTCCGCAACGGTCAGCCGGGTGCCCCTGGCGTGCTCGGAGGGCACCGCGGCCAGCAGCCTGCGCGTGTAGGCGTGCCGCGGAGCGCCGAGCACCTCGTGCGTGGGCCCCTCCTCGACGACCTCGCCGTCCTTCATGACCAGCACACGATCGGCCAGCTCGGCCACCACCGCGAGGTCGTGGCTGATCAGCAGCAGCCCGGCCCCGGCCCGCCTGCGCTCGGCCAGCAGCCGCAGGATCTGCGCCTGCACGGTGACGTCCAGAGCGGTGGTCGGCTCGTCGGCGATCAGCAGCGGCGGCGCGCAGGCGACCGCGGAGGCGATCAGCGCCCGCTGCCGCAGCCCGCCGGACAGCTGGTGGGGATACTGCGCGGCCCGCAGCTCCGGCTCCGGCACGCCCACCTCGCGCAGCAGCTCCACCACGCGCCGCCGTACGTCCGTACGCGGCACGGTCCGGTGGAGCCGCAGGGTCTCGGCGATCTCCTTGCCGACCGGGCGGAGCGGGTCGAGTGAGACCAGCGCGTCCTGCAGGACGTAGCCGACCCGGCCTCCTCGCAGGGCCCGCCACTGCCGCTCACCGTACGAGGAGACGTCGCGGCCCGCCACGACGAGCGCCCTCGCGGTGATCTCGGCGCCGGCGCCGGTCAGCCCGATCAGCGTGCGGGCGGTGACGCTCTTTCCCGAGCCGGACTCCCCCACGATGGCGACGCACTCCCCCGGGCCGACCGTGAAGGAGATCGAACGGACCGCCCGGACCGGGCCGAACGAGACCCGCAGGTCGGACACCTCGACGATCGGGAGGACCGGCTCGATGGCGGCGGTCGTGGTCACGACAGTCTCCCTTCGACGCGCCGCTGCAGGTGGCGGCCGACGACTGTGACGGACAGAACGGTGAGCGTGATGGCCAGCCCGGGGAAGACCGCGACCCACCAGGCGACGGAGAAGTAGTCGCGCCCGGCCGACAGCATCGCTCCCCACTCCGGGGCGGGCGGTTTGGGACCGAGACCGAGGAAGCTGAGCGAGGACGCCGCGACCAGCGCGGTGCCGACCTCGATCGTGGCCAGCACGAGCAGCGGCGCGAACGCGTTGGGCAGCACGTGCCGCGCGATGATCCCGGCCCTGGTCAGGCCGAGCGAGACCGCGGCCTCGACGTACCCGGACCGGCGGATGACCATGGTCTGCGCGCGGACCAGGCGCGCGTAGCCGGGCAGCGTGTACGCGGCGATGGCGAAGACCGCGTTGAGCGTGCCCGGCCCGACGATCGCGATGACGAGCAGGGCCAGCAGCAGCCCCGGCAGCGAGAGCAGGACGTCCACGACGCGCATCGCGACCTCGTCCAGCACCCGCCCGCCGAGCGCGGCCAGCAGGCCGACGGCGGTGCCTCCGGTCACCGCGAGCGCGGTGGCGGCCAGCCCGGCCAGCACCGACGGCCGCGCTCCGTACACGATGCGGGTGAACACGTCGCGCCCGTTGGCGTCGGTGCCGAGCAGATGCTCGCCGCCCGGAGGCCGGAGCGCGGCGACGGCGTCGGTGAGATCGGGCGAGCCGTGCGCGACCAGGCCCGGCGCCACCGCGACCACGGCCACGAGCAGCAGGAACGCGGCGGCCGCCCAGACGCCGGCACGCGGAACGCGCCGCCGCCTGCGTCCGATGACGGTGACGGCGCCTGTGGTGATGGTGGAGGCGGTCACTCAGGCACCTCGCAGTCGCGGGTCGATGGCCAGGTAGAGCAGGTCGAGCAGGATGTTGATGACGACGTAGAGCAGGGCGGCGATGAGGACGACGCCCATCACGACCGGCAGGTCCTTGTTGACGACGGCCGCGAGGGTGAGCCGCCCGATGCCCTGCCGGGAGAAGACCGACTCGATGATCACGGCCCCGCCGAACAGGTAGCTGACCATCCAGCCCGCGAGCGTGACCGTGGGGATCAGCGCGTGCCGGAGCGCGTGCCGCAGGCGCACGCCCAGGTCGGACATGCCGCGCGAGCGGGCGGTGAGCACGAAGGGTTCTTCCAGCGCCAGTTCCAGGCCCTCGCGCAGCACCTGCGTGAGCGTGGCGATGACCGGAACGGCCATCGCCACGGACGGCAGGACGAGGCCCTCCAGCCCCTCGCCGCCGGCGGCGGGGAAGAGCCGCAGCCCGAAGGAGAAGACGGTGAGCAGCAGGATCCCGGCCCAGAACGACGGGATCGAGATACCGACGAGCTCGATGCCGGAGAACACCGCCCGCGCCCACCTGCGGCCCGCGGTCAGCACCGCGACCGCGACCGAGACCGCGACCGCCAGGGCGAACGAGGAGAGCATGAGCAGGACCGACGAGCCGACCTGCTCGCCGATGGCGGAGGCGACCGGCTGGTGGAGCTGGTAGGACTGGCCCAGGTCGCCGTGGAGCACGCGGCCCAGGTAGGTGACGTACTGGACGGGCAGCGGCCGGTCGAGCCCGTAGTCGGCGATGATCCGGGCGCGGACCTCGGGTGTGACGGTGCTGCTGCCGATGAGCAGATCGACGGCGTTGCCCGGGGTGAGGTGGAGGCCGGCGAACGCGACCGTGACCGCGCCCCACAACACCAGGACGGAGGTGCCCAGCCGCACCAGCACCGGGCGGACCACCCGGGCTCGCGCCCGGGTGGCCGGTACGGCCACGGCGGTCATGCCTGCTCGACCCAGGCGTCGTAAAAGGTGGGGTACGCCTGCGGCTCCCAGCCGATGCCGTGCGTCTTCTTGCTCGCCCCGAGCAGGTAGTTGAAGACGTACACCGGGAAGACCGCGGCCTCGCCGGTGACCCGCTGCTGCACCTTGGCGTACAGTTCGGCCCGCTTGGCCTGGTCGGTCGTGTCCAGCGCGTCGCTCAGCCAGCCGTCGACGTCCTTGTCGGACAGCCGGGCGGCGTTCTGCCCGAACTTGGTGGCGGTGGGGATGGCGGAGGTGTCGAACAGATTGCGCAGGGTGTCGCCGTCGGCGCGTTGCCAGCTGAAGTCGATCAGGTCGTAGTCGCCCTTGGGGTACCTCTCGAGCCATTCGTTGACGGTGCCGCCGACGAACTGGACGTCGAAGCCGATCTTCTTCGCCTCGGCCTGGATCTGCTCGGCCAGCGTGTCGCGCTGCTCTCTGGCGAACTCCTTGAGGAATCCCCAGCGGATCGTCAGCCGCTTGCCGTCCTTGGTCCGGTAGCCCTCGGCGTCCCTCGCCGACCAGCCGGCCTCGTCCAGCAGCCTGTTCGCCGTCGCGGGGTCGTACTTCGTCTTTCCTTCGAGCGTCTTGTCGTACCCGTCGGTCGAGGGGGAGATGGGGCTCGCGGCGGGCTGGAACGCGCCGAAGTAGAGGTTGTCGACGATCGTCGCGAAGTCGATGCCGTCGCGGAACGCCTGCCGGACGCGCCTGTCGGAGAACGGCCCGGAGGTGGTGTTCGGGTAGTAGCTGTAGTTGCCGCCCGGCGCCTGCCGCGTGGCGATCGTCAGCCGGGGGTCGGCCCGCACCTGCTTGACGTTCACCGGCGGCACGCTGGCGATGGCGTCGACCTGCCCGCTGGTCAGCGCGCCGAGGCGGACCGAGTCCTCGGTGATGACCTTGATCTCCAGCTTGTCCAGGTACGCCGCCCCGGTGTGCCCGGCGCCCTCCGGAGCCCAGTTGTAACCAGGGTTGCGGTGATAGGTGATGCCCTTCTGCACCGCGTACTCGTCGATGACGAACGGGCCTGATCCGACGACCTTCTTGCACAGCGCGTCCTGCGACTGCTTGAGCGACTGCGGCGACTCGATCCCGAAGTACGCCGTGGCGAGGGCGGACAGGAACGGCGAGTACGGCCTGCTGAAGTTCACCTTCACCGTGTGCGGGTCGACGACCTCGCTGCCCTTGTACGGCTCGATGTATCCCGCGGCGAGCTGCGACTTGGTCGCGGGGTTGACGATGTGGTCCAGGTTGGCCTTGACCGCCGCCGCGTCGAAGGGGGTGCCGTCGGAGAACTTCACGCCCTCGCGCAGTGTGAACGTGTACGTCTTCTGGTCCTCCGAGACGGTCCATGACGTGGCCAGCCAGGGGTGGATCCTCCCCCCGGTGTCCAGGGACACCAGCGAGTCCAGCACGGGCCTGGTGAACAGACCGGCCACGTCGGCGGGGCTCTGGTGCGGATCCAGGCAGGTGGAGGGCTCGGTGTTGACGCCGAACGTGAGCGTGCCGCCCTTCACCGGCCCGGCGGGGGCCTTGGCCGCCGAGGTTCCCCCGCCCGAGCCGCCGCAGGCTGCCAGGGTGAGCAGGAGGGGAAGCGACAGACCGGCGGCTAATCGAACATTTCTGGACATCGGAGAGGCGAGCCTTTCGGTGGTTCAGACGAGACGGCCCGGGGTGGAGCTGCCGCGCCGTCGCAGCGTGCTCGTGGAAAGCGGGAGCCGCCCCGAACGTACGGTCATGGGACGCACAAAGTCAATATTTCCTACCTGCTATACATAAAATAATCGAAGTTCGTCCCCCGGCCCAGACCACGTGGGCGTCCGTCAGTCTCGCGCTCGGGGGCGATACCAGGAGGCGGCGGCGACGAGCAGGGCGGCCACCAGAGCACCGCAGGCCCAGGCGAACATCGACGAGATGCCGTCGGCTAGACCGTTCGCCCCCAGCGGGATCAGCAAGGCGGCCAGGCCGAGCGCACCCCCGATGGTGAGCGCGGTCTGCAGCAGTCCGGCGGCCACCCCGGCGTACTCGGCCGGGGCTGTGGTCAGGACGATCATGTTGAGCGGGATGATCGCCACGCCGACGCCCAGCCCCATGACGACGAGGGCCGCAAGCACATCGGTTGCGTAAGCGCTGCCGCCGTCGAGACGGGTCAGCCAGGCGGCCCCGGCGAGCACCGCCGCCAGGCCGAGCAGCGCACGGGTCTTGAGACCGACCGCGGCGATCCGGGCCGTGAGGATCTGGGTGCTCACGAGCAGCGCCAGGCCGAACGGCAGGATGGCCAGGCCGCTGCGCAGGGCGTCGAAGTGGAGCACGCTCTGGAGATACTGCACCAGGTAGACCAGGAAGCCGGTGAGGACCGCCGCGAGCAGCAGCAGGGCGGCGAAGGCGCCGGCCCGCTCCCGCCCGGCCAGCACAGCGAGGGGCAGCAGCGGCTCGGCGGCCCGCCGGTCCGCCAGGAGCAGCACCCCGGCCAGCACGACCGCGCCGCCGAGCGCGATCAGCGTCCAGCGGTCGCCCCAGCCCTTGTCGGCGGCATGCACGAGGCCGTACACGGCGGCGGCCAGTGCGGCGGTGCTGAGCAGCGCGCTGCGCATGCCGGGAACACGGGGCATGCCAGGAACACGGGGCATGCCGAGCGAACGGGACCGGGTCGCCTCGTCGCGCACGCCGAGCGCCCGGGCGGCGAGCGCGACCACGACCAGCCCGATCGGCACGTTGACCAGCAGGCTCAAGCGCCAGTCCCCCGCCCAGGTCAGCGCGCCGCCCAGCACCATGCCCGCGGAGGCGCCGAGCCCGGTCACCGTGGAGTAGAGCCCGAAGGCCCGCTGCTGCCGCTCGCCCTGAAAGACGATCGCGAGCAGCGCCAGGCCGGTGGGGCCGGCGACGGCGGCGCCCGCGCCCTGCAGGACCCGGCCCGCGATCAGCACCTCCAGGTTCGGCGCGAGGCCGGCGACCAGCGACGCCACCACGACCAGCCCGATCCCGGCGAGGAACACCCTCCGATGCCCGAGGGCGTCGCCGAGGCGGCCGGCGAACAGCAGGAGCCCGCCGAAGGCGAGGAGGAACCCGTTCGGCACCCACGAACCCCCGGCCACGGACAGACCGAGGTCGGACTGCAGGGCCGGGAGCGCGACGTTCACGATCGTGCCGTCGAGCTGGAGCATGAACTCCGCCCCGACGATCGCCGCGAGCGCGAGCGCCCACGCGCGGTCGCGGCCTCCCCGGAGCAGGCCGGTGGTGCTGTCTGTGCTCATGGAAACCTCCACGGTCCGGCAGCTGACGCGAGGAAGTCTCAGGTCAAGTGGCGGAGTTATCCTGAGGCTGCCTCAGCTTGATGGTGGAGATTCAAGATGAGGTAACCTCAGGATGTCAAGCGGGAGGTACCGATGGACGGCAAGCCCTACATCGCCCAGCGCCCGAAGCGCGCGGACGGCCGGCGCAACTACGACGCCATCCTCACCGCCGCACGCAAGGCGTTCGAGACCTCGGGCGCGGACGCCTCGCTGGAGGACATCGCGAGCCAGGCGGGCGTCGCCATCGGCACGCTGTATCGGCATTTCCCCACCCGCGCCTCACTCGTGGAGGCCGCCACCCGCGACGGCCTGGAGAACCTCGTCGCCCACGCCGAACGGCTGGCCGCCCGGCCGGATCCCCTCGACGCGCTGACCGAGTGGATGCGCGCGGCCGTCGTGCACTTCAGCACCTTCCGCGGCCTGGTCGGCATCCTCGCCCGGAGCATGTACGACGAGGGCACCCCCTCCCACGCCATGTGCGCCGCGATGCACCGCAGCGGCGCCGACCTGCTGCGCGCCGCCCAGGCGGCCGGCCGGGTGCGGCCCGACCTCACGCCTGAGGAGCTGTTCGACCTCCTCAGCGGCGCGGCCTGGGTGCGCGAGCAGGCCGCCTCCGGCAGGGACGGCAGCCCGCGCTTCCTGCAATTGGCGCTTGAGGGCATCACCACCCGCGAGCGCTGACCCCACCCAGGCCGGCGCCGAGGGGACTACAGAGACGAGACGATCTTGGCGATCAGTTCGTAGGAGCGGATCCTGGCCTGGTGGTCGGGCACCTGCGTGAGCACGAACAGCTCGTCGGCGCGGGTGCGGCGCACGAGCTCGCCGAGGCGGGGGGCGATGCGCTCGGGACCGCCGACGAACTGCGGGCCGATCTTCTCGCGCAGGAACCGCTCCTCGGCGGCGGTGAACCGGTGGGCGGCCGTCTCCTCCTCCGTCGGCAGGAGGGTGGCCGGGTCGGTCGTGCGCATGAGGATCTGGCCGTACACGAAGGAGGCGGCGAGCCGGTGCGCGCGCTCGTCGCTGTCGTTCGCCACGGCGATGACCGCCACGCAGGCGTGCGGCTCGGCCAGGGCCGCCGACGGCCGGAACGCCTGCCGGTACGCCTCCAGCGCCTCCGGCGCCCCGCCGCCCACGATCGCGTGCGCGTACACGTACGGCAGGCCGAGGCGGCCGGCGGCGACGGCGCTGGAGGCGCTCGATCCGACCAGCCACATCTCGGGCGGGACACCCGGCTCGGGGATCGCGCGCACGCCGCCGCTGCCGCCGGAGAAGTACTCGCCCAGCTCGCGCACCGCGTCGCCGAAGTCGAGCCGGCGCGGGTCGCCGAGACGCGCCGCGGCCTCCCCCGAGCCGCCGGAGGCGCGGCCGAGCCCGAGGTCGACCCGGCCGGGGTAGAGCCCGGCCAGCACGCCGAACTGCTCGGCCACCGCGTACGGCGAGTGGTTGGGCAGCAGCACCGCACCGGAGCCGACCCGGATGGCGGAGGTCGCCGCGAGGATGGACCCGGCGAGCACGGCCGGGCTCGAGGTCGCCAGCGCGGGCGTGTTGTGGTGCTCGGCCACCCAGTAGCGCCGGTATCCCAGCGCCTCGACGGCCCGGGCCAGATCGACGGAGCGGCGCAGCGCGTCGCCCGCGGTGTCGCCGCGCCAGACGGGCGCGGTGTCGTGCACGGAGACGGCGATTCCCTCGGCCAACGTCCTCTCCTTCGCGAAAGGGGGATATCCGGAGGATTCCTCAGGTTCACGAAGTCAACCTGAGGTATCCTCAGGTTGTCAACGGCCGCCGCCGGCCGTTCACGCGGGGAGGCGGGGCACGGCCGCGAGCAGCTCCCGGGTGTACGGGTGCCGGGGGCGCTGGAAGACCTCGCCGGCGTCCCCCTCCTCCACCACGCGGCCGTCCTTCATCACCAGGACCCGGTCGCTCAGCTGGCGGACGACCCCCAGGTCGTGGGAGATGAACAGCAGCGCCGTCCCGTCCTCGGCCTGGATCTCGGCCAGCAGGTCGAGCACCTGGGCCTGGATCGACACGTCGAGCGCGGAGACCGGCTCGTCGCAGATCAGCACCTCGGGCCTGGACGCGAGCGCGCGGGCGATGGCCACGCGCTGCCGCTGGCCGCCGGACAGCTCGCGGGGACGCCGGCCGAGCAGCGCGGGCGGCAGCCCGACCCGGTCCAGCAGTTCGACGGCCCGCTCCCGGCGCCGCCTCCTCGGCAGCGCGGAGAGCGGGTCGGCGACCAGGCGGCCCACCGTGTGGCGGGGGTCGAAGGAGTCCAGCGGGTTCTGCGCGATCACCTGGACGGCCGGGCGCAGGGGGCGCCGCCGCCGCTCCGGCAGGCCGCTCCACGGACCTCCCCGCAGGGTCACCTCACCCGTGTCCGGCGCGAGCAGGCCGAGGGCCAGCCGCGCGAGGGTCGTCTTGCCCGACCCCGACTCGCCCACGACGCCGAGCGTCTCCCCCGCGTGCAGGCGGAAGGAGACGCCGTCCACGGCCCTGCGCGAGCCGTACGCCACCGACAGCCCCGTGGCCGCCAGCACGGGACCGCTTGGTGCGCCCTCCGGGGCGCGATCCGGCCGGCGCGGCACGGCGGACGCGGAGGGCCGAGAGGTGGAGGGCCGAGAGATGGAGGACCGAGAGGCGGAGGGCACGGCGGCGAGCAGGGCCCGGGTGTAGTCGTGCCGTGGAGTCGTCAGCACCTCGCGCGCCGGGCCCTCCTCGACCACCAGGCCGTCCTTCATGACCAGCACGCGATCGGCGACCGCGGCCACCACGGCGAGGTCGTGGCTGATCATCAGCAGCGCCGTCCCGGCGGCCTTGCGGTCCGCGAGCAGCCGCAGGATCTGGGCCTGCACGGTCACGTCGAGGGCGGTCGTGGGCTCGTCGGCGATGATGAGCTCGGGCTCCGCGGCGATGGCGGAGGCGATCAGGGCCCGCTGCCGCAGCCCGCCGGAGAGCTGGTGCGGATACTGCCGCACGCGCACCTCGGGGTCCGGGATGCCCACGGCCTCCAGCAGCGCCCGGACGCGCTCCGGGCGGGCCTGGCGGGGCACCACGTCATGCTCGGCCAGCACCTCGGTGATCTCGGCCCCCACGGTGCGCAGCGGGTCGAGCGAGACCAGGGCGTCCTGCAGGACCAGCCCGGCGAACCGGCCGCGCACGCGGCGCCACTCGCGCGGGCCGAAGGTCAGGGCGTCCCCGCCGTCGACGTGGAAGGCCGACGCCCGCACCTTCGCGCCGGGACCCGCCAGGCCGATGAGGGCGCGGGCCGTGACGCTCTTGCCCGACCCCGACTCGCCCACCAGGGCGACGCACTCCCCCGGCGCGATCGACAGCGACAGCCCGCGTACGGCCTCGACGCCGGAGGCGGGAAACGAGACCCGCAGGTCCTCCACCGCGACGAGCGGCGAAGCGGCGGCGCCAGGGCCGGGTGCGGCGGCGGCAGGATCCGGTGCGAAGCCGGCACGGGTGATCGCGAGCTCCGTCATGGTGTCCTTCCCTCGAAACGCCTCTGGAGGTGCCGCCCGGCCACCGTCAGGCACACGACCGACAGGGTGAGGGCCACTCCCGGAGAGAAGGCCACCCACGAGGCCACACGCAGGTAGTCCCGCGACTCGGCCAGCATGGTGCCCCACTCGGGTGCGGGCGGCTGGGGGCCCATGCCAAGGAAGCTGAGGCCGGAGGTGGCGATCACGGCCTGGCCGAGCCCCATCGTGGCCAGCACGGGGACGGGCCCGACGACGTTGGGCAGCACGTGCCGGGCGACGACGCGGGCCCGCGAGTGGCCGAAGGTCACCGCCTGCTCGACGTAGCCGGAGCGGCGCACGACGAACGTCTGCGCCCTGACCACCCGCGCGTACGTGGGGATCTGGGCGATCCCGATCGCGGCGACCACGTTCCACGTGCCGGGGCCCGTGACCGCGATCACCAGGAGCGCGAGCAGCAGTTCAGGGAAGGTCGACAGCACGTCGAACAGGCGGGCCAGCGCCTCGCCGGCCAGGCGGGTCGCCAGCCCCGCGGCCAGGCCGAGCAGCGAGCCCGCGCCCACCGCGAGCGCGGTGGCGAGGACTCCGATGCCGAGCGAGTGGCGGGCGCCGTACACGACGCGGGCGAGCACGTCCCGGCCGAGGTGGTCGGTGCCGAGCGGATGGCCCGGGCCGGGCGGGGCCAGCGCCCGCAGCGGGTCGGCGGCCAGCGGGTCGACCCGGGTGACCAGGCCGGGGACCGCCACGGCGACGACCAGGACGGCCAGCACGAGCAGGGCGAGGACGAGGCCCGGGCGCGGGCGGGCGCCCGGCCTGAGAGCGGATGCGGCGACGGCCATCACGCGCTCCTGAGCCGGGGGTCGATGAGCCGGTAGGCGAGGTCGAGCAGGGCGCTGATCGTGACGTACACCGCCGCCGACAGGATGACGACGGCCATCACGACCGGCATGTCCTTGGCGCTGACCGCCTGCATGGTGACCCGGCCGAGCCCCGGGCGGCCGAAAAGGGCCTCGGTGATGACGGCCCCGCCGAGCAGGACGCCGGTGAACCAGCCGGTGAGGGTGACGGCCGGAAGGAGCGCGTGCCGCAGCGCGTGCCTGGCCACCACGGCGCGCTCACCGAGGCCGCGTGAGCGGGCGGTCACCGCGAACGGCTGCTCGAGCGCGCGTTCCAGGCCCTCCCTGAGCACCTGTCCGAGCACGCCGGCGACGGGCAGGCCGAGCGCCAGCGCGGGAAGGACGAGCGCCTGCGGGTCGGCCGCGCCCGAGACGGGGAACCAGCCGAGCGAGAACGAGAAGACGAACAGCAGCACGATGCCGATCACGAACTGCGGCACCGACACCGCCACCAGCTCGGCGGCGGAGACGATCCGGCGCGGCCACACCGACCTGCCCGCCGTCGCCACCGCGAGGACGAGCGCCAGCACCACGCCGACCGCGGCGGCCGCCAGGGTCAGCCGCACCGTCGGGCCCACCTGCCCGGCCAGGACCTCGCCGACGTCGCGCTGCAGCTGGTAGGAACGGCCGAGGTCGCCGTGCAGCAGGCGGCCGAGGTAGCTCAGATAGCGCACCGCCTCGGGCCGGTCCAGCCCCCACTCGGCGACGATCTGCGCGCGGATCTCCGGCGTGTCGGCGCCGTCGCCCACGAGGATGTCGACGGTGTCCCCCGGCGCGAGCAGCAGGGCCGCGTACGCGGTCGTGGCGGCCGCCCACAGCACGGCCACGGCCGAGACGAGCCTGCGCAGCGGCGCGCCCAGCCAGGCGGGGGCGCGCAGGGCCGGAAGTCGCCGCGGCGCCGGGGGCCGGGTCACGGGCGGACCGGCGGGCGTCGGCGTCGCGGGCTGCCGCGCCGGTAGCGCCGCCGTCATGCGGCGATCCGCACGTCGTAGACGCCGCGCGGCGTGCCGGAGACGGGGTCGAAGCCCAGGCCCTGGACGTTTCTGCTCGCCGCGATCTGGTCGGAGGGGACGTAGATGGGGAAGACGATCGCCTCGTCGGCCACCACCTTGCGCTGGACCTTGGCGTACAGGGCTTTGCGCTCGGCGGCGTCGGAGCTCGCCGACGCGTCGGCGAGCCACCCGTCGAGGCCGGCGTCCTCGTAGTGGGTGCGGTTGATGGCCCCGCCCTTCGGCAGGATGAGGTTGAGCGCGGCCCCGACGTCGGAGTCGCCGCGCGAGTTCTCGAAGATCTCGTACGCGTCGTCGTCGAGCGCCTTCTGCGCCGTGCCCTGGTCCACGATCTTCACCTGGAAGTCGATCCCCGCCGTCTGCTTGACCTGCGCCTGGATGGCCTGCGCCAGGATGTCCCTGCGGTCGCGGACGAACGGCGCCGACGCCACCGAGCGGACCGTCAGCCGCTTGCCGTCCTTGGTCCGGTAGCCCTCGGCGTCGCGCCCGGTCCAGCCCGCCGCGTCGAGCAGCGCGTTCGCCTTGGCGGCGTCCCCGCCGTACGTTCTCTCCAGGGACGGGTCGTAGAAGGGACTGGTGGCGCCGACGACGCTCCAGGCCCGCTTGGCGGTGCCCTGGTAGACGGAGGCCAGCACGGCGTCGACGTCGACGGCCTCCCGGAACGCCTGCCGCACCCGCTTGTCGTCGAAGGGCGGGTGGGAGGTGTTGAAGTAGTAGGAGAACGACGTGCCGGAGTTGAGCGCCGACTGGAAGGACAGCGCAGGGTCCCGCTTGATCGACTGGACCTCGGTGGCCGGGACGCCCTCGACGACCTGGACCTGCCCGGAGGTGAGCGCGCCGACGCGGACGGCCGCCTGCGGCAGGAAGCGGTAGGTGACCTCCGACAGGTACGCCGGTCCCTGGTGGGCGCTGCTCTGCGGCGCCCAGTTGTAGCGGGGGTTGCGCCGATAGTGCGCTTCCTGGCCCCGCACGTACCGGTCGAGCACGAACGGGCCGGTCCCGACCACGTCCGGGCCGCCGGCCTTGAGGTCCTTGGCCTCCCGGAGGGACTTCGGGGACACCTGCCCGGCGTACGGCGAGGCGAGGAAGTCGAGGAACAGGCCGTCCGGCTCCTTCAGCCTGATCTTCAGAGTGGTGGGCGAGAGCACCTCGGCCTTGTCGAAGGCGTGCAACTGGATGGCGGCGACCGTCGGGTTGTAGCCGGGCTCGCGCAGCTTGTCCAGGTTCGCCTTCACCGCCGCCGCGTCGAACTTCGTGCCGTCCTGGAAGGTGACGTCGTCGCGCAGCTCCAGCGTGTAGGTGCGCCCGTCGTCCGACACCTTCCACGACCGGGCGAGCCACGGGACGAACGACCCGTCCTCGCCGTGCGCGAGGAGCGCGTCGAACTGGTTGAACACCAGCAGCCTGGCCTTGTTCTGCGCCCACAGATGGGGGTTGAACGTGATGGGCTCGGTCTCGACGGCCCACGTGAGAGAGGTGCCGCCCGCCTGCGCGGCCGGCGTCTGGGAACCACACGCGGCCAGGGCCGCGACGAGGATGAGGGGCAGCGCGCCCCTGACGGCCTTCACCGTGGTCCTCCTGCTGTGCCGGTCACGACCTCGCCCCCTGACGTGCGTGTTCCGTGCCACGCCTCCGCGAGCAGCTCGTAGGAGCGGACCCGCTCGGCGTGCCCGTGCGTGATGGTGGTGACCAGCAGCTCGTCGGCGCCCGTGACCCGCTGGAGGACGCGCAGCCGCTCGGCGACCGTCTCCGGGGAGCCCACGAACTGTGTGTCCACGCGGTCGGCCACCAGCTCCCTGTCGGCCTCGCTCCAGACGTGCGCGTCCGCCTCCTCCGGTGTCGGATAGGGGATCGCCCCCTGGCCACTGCGGATTGCCCGCACCCACAGGCCGTACGGTTTGGCCAGCTCCCTGGCCGTCGCGTCGTCCTCGGCCACGACCGCGTCCGCGGAGACGACGACGTACGGCTCCGACAGCACCTTGGAGGGGGTGAACGCGTCCCGGTAGGCCTCCACGGCCTCCAGCACCGACGCCGGGCTGACGTGGTAGTTGGCGGCGAACGGCAGGCCGCGCTCCCCCGCCACCTGCGCGCTCTGCCCGCCGCTGCTGCCGAGGATCCACAGCTCCACCTCTGCGCCCTCGCCCGGCACGGCGTGCGCCGCGATCCCGTCGGGCGACCGGTAGGTGCCGTCGAGGAAGGCGATGACCTCGTCGACCTGGTCGGCGAAGTCGGGGGTCAGCGCGCCCGGCTGTTGCAGCAGCGCGGCCTGGAGGGCGAGCTGCGGGGAGCGGGCCAGCTCGGCGAAGGAGAACGGAGGCGGGATCAGCAGCCCGTCCACCACGCGGGACTCACGAGGCACGGCGGGCCGGGCGGGCTGAGGAGCCTGGGGAGCCGCCGCCACGATCTCGGCCCTGCGCTGCCCGGAACGGCCGAGCCCGAGGTCGATCCGGCCGGGATGGAGCGCGTCGATCAGGCCGAACTGCTCGACCACCGCGACGGGCGTCTGGTGGCCGAGCTGCACCGCTCCCGAGCCCACCCTGATGTGGTCCGTCGCGGCCGCGATGAGGCCGATGAGCACCGCCGGGGCCGAGCTCGCGACGCCGGCCGCGAAGTGGTGCTCGGCCACCCAGTAGCGGAGGTAGCCCAGGCGCTCGGCGTGGCGGGCGAGGTCGATGCTGTTGCGCAACGCGTCTCCCGCGCCGCTGCCGGACGGGATCGGGGACAGGTCGAGTATCGACAGGGGAACCGGCCTGCCGACCGGCTGCGCCGTGCTCACTGTTTTCTGCTGGGGGACGCTCATGCCGGCACTCCGATGCTCGTGGCGGTGCTCTGCTGGGTTGTCGCGGCGGTGCTGCGCGGGATCACGGGCGCGGCGGGGAACGGCCTGCTCGGGATCTCCTTGCGCAGCACGGGGGCGATGTCGCTCTGGAACAGCTCCAGCGCCGCCCGGTGCTGCGCCGGGGTCAGGCCGTCGCGGTCCGCGCCGATGTGCATGACCTCGTGGCCGAGCCGCCCGTGGTAGCGGAGGACCTTGTCGACGATCTGCTGGGGGCTGCCGACGAGGATCGACCCGCGCTCGATGGCGTCCTCCAGCGAGTGGAAGACCGGCTCCACGCCCGACTTGCGGAACAGCGCGACGCGGGCGTCGTAGATCGGCCGGTAGGTCGCGATCGCCTCCTGTGAGGTGCGCGCCGCGTAGAAGCCGGCGCTGCCCGCGCCCACCAGCGCGTCGGCCGGGTCGTGCCCGTAGTGCGCCCACCGTTCGCGGTAGTGGTCGACCAGCTCGGCGTACGGCTCGACGGGGTTGGTGACGTTCGCCGAGAACAGCGGGTCGCCGTAGCGGGCGGCGAGGTCGACCGACTCCTTGCTGGTGGCGCTGCCGTGCCAGACCCGGATCGGCCGCTGCAACGGGCGCGGCCAGGTCTCCGCGTCGGTGAGGGACGGCCGGAACCGGCCCTCCCACGTGACCTTGTCCTCCCGCCAGAGCCTGCGGAACAGCTCGTACGCCTCCCGGTTGCGGTCCCACTGGTCCTCGGCGGTGACGTGGAAGAGCCGCGCCTGGGCCGATCCGTTCCCCTTGCCGATGATCAGCTCCAGGCGGCCGCCCGACAGGTGGTCGAGCGTCGCGTAGTCCTCGTACGCCCGCACGGGGTCGAGCAGGCTGAGCGTGGTGACCGCGGTGAACAGCCGGATGCGGGAGGTCCGGGCGGCGATGTGGCTGAGCACGACCGGCGGCGAGGAGGAGATGAAGGGCCGCTCGTGCCGCTCTCCCACCCCGAAGCCGTCGAAGCCCAGCTCCTCGGCGAGTACGGCGCTGTCCACGACGTCGCGGAACCGGTCGGTGGTGGACCTGGTCTCGCCGGTCAGCGGGTCGGGCCCGTGCGCGATGAGGGTGATGGCGAGGAATTTCACGTGGTCGCTTACCTCTCGGAAGGGGCTTTACCTACTAACTATGTAGGGAAAGCATGCTTTGTCAACGGTCATGGAGGAGCCGACCGCCGCCGGGGTGCGGGACCGCGCCTGATGTGGCCGCGCGTGCGGATGGCAGGATGCTTGCGGTAGTGGTCATGGCGGTCACGGCGCGAGGGGACGCACGCCCTGACCGCGGGAGAGCCGAGGGAGGCCGATGAGCCGGAGGAACCATCGCATCGCCGTGCTCGTGCTGGAGGGCGCGAAGCCGCTCGACGTCGGCATCCCCGCACAGGTGTTCTCCAGCCGGCCGAGCATGCCGTACGAGGTGCGGGTGTGCGGCGCCGCGCCCGGACTGGTGACCGGCGGCGACGGCCTCTCCTATCACGTGGCCGAGGGTCTCGACGCCTTGGAGCAGGCCGACACCGTCTTCATCCCCGGCTATCGGGAGCCGGCGACCACGGAGCCGCCGGCCGCGGTCGTCGGCGCGCTCATGGCCGCGCACGAGCGCGGAACCCGGCTCGCGGCCATCTCGACGGGGGCGTTCGCGCTGGCGGCGACGGGCCTGCTCGACGGCAAGCGGGCGACGACCCACTGGCACTACACGAAGGCCCTCGCCGACAAGCATCCGCTCGTACGGGTGGACGAGAACGTGCTGTTCGTGGACGAGGGCGGCGTGCTGACGTCGGCGGGCGCGGCGTCCGGCATCGACCTGTGCCTGCACCTGGTGCGGCGCGACCACGGCGTCGGGCTGTCCAACCACGTGGCGAGACGGCTGGTCGCGGCGCCCTATCGCAGCGGGGGTCAGGCGCAGTACGTTCCCCGCAGCGTCCCCGAGCCGCTCGGCGACCTGTTCGCGAACACCCGCGAGTGGGCCCTGGCGCACCTGTCCGAACGGCTGACCCTCGAGACCCTCGCCCGCCACGCGCGGGTGTCGGCGCGCACCTTCTCGCGGCGGTTCGTGGAGGACACCGGCTACACGCCGATGCAGTGGGTGCTCAGGGCCCGCGTGGACCTGGCCCGCGAACTGCTCGAACGCACCGACCTGGGCGTGGAGCAGATCGCCGACCGGGTCGGGCTCGGCACCGGCGCCAACCTGCGCCTGCACTTCCAGCGCATCCTGGGCACCTCCCCCACCGAGTACCGCCACACCTTCTCGGCCTGAGTCTTTTCCCGCCCGCCCACGCCCGGGCAGGTGTGGCGAGATCCTTGCGAATGGTGGCGAAACTTCTGGCTGGATCCTTGCGCACGCTGTCGTTCAGGCCACTGTCCGCCCGGCCTCCGAGTGCCGATCATGGAGCGCGGAACGAAAGGAACGCCCATGACTCGTATCGCCGTCAACGGATTCGGCCGCATCGGACGCAACACCCTCCGCGCCCTGCTCGAACGTGACAGCGACCTCGAAGTGGTCGCCGTCAACGACCTCACCGCCCCCGAGACCCTCGCGCACCTGCTCAAGTACGACAGCGCGCTCGGCCGCCTCGGCCGCTCCGTCGAGGTCGACGGCGCCGACCTCGTGGTCGACGGCCGCCGCATCACGGTGCTCGCCGAACGTGAGCCCGCCAAGCTGCCCTGGGCCGAGCTCGGCGTCGGCATCGTGCTGGAGTCCACCGGCCGCTTCACCGCGGCACGCGCCGCTCGCGCGCACATCGACGCTGGTGCCAGGCGCGTGCTGGTGAGCGCCCCCTCCGACGGCGCCGACGTCACACTCGCCTACGGCGTGAACACCGAGGCGTACGACCCCGCCGCGCACGTGATCGTCTCGAACGCCTCGTGCACCACGAACGCGCTGGCTCCGCTGGCGTCCGTGCTCGACGACCTGGCCGGCATCGAGCACGGTTTCATGACCACGGTGCACGCCTACACCCAGGAGCAGAACCTGCAGGACGGCCCGCACCGCGACCTGCGCCGCGCCCGCGCGGCCGGAGTGAACATCGTGCCCACCACCACGGGGGCCGCCAAGGCCATCGGCCTCGTGCTGCCGAACCTCGACGGCAAGCTGTCGGGCGACGCGATCCGCGTGCCGGTCCCGGTGGGTTCGATCGTGGAGCTGAACACCACCGTCTCACGCCAGGTGACCCGCGACGAGGTGCTCGCGGCCTACCGCGCCGCCGCCGACGGCAGGCTCAAGGGCATCCTCGAGTACGCCGACGAGCCGCTGGTCTCCAGCGACATCACCGGCCAGCCGGCGTCGGCGATCTTCGACGCCGCCCTCACACGGGTCGAGGGCAGGCACGTCAAGGTCGTGGCCTGGTACGACAACGAGTGGGGCTTCTCGAACCGGGTCGTCGACACGCTGGAGCTGCTCGCACGCGACTGAGCCCGCCGTACGCGCGGCTCACATCGTGAGCTGGTGGTGCCGCCCGGTGCGCCACTCGACCAGCAGCACCGTGGCGTCGTCCTGGAGTTGGCCGCGCTGGTAGACGAGGATCGAGTGGACCAGGCGGCGCAGGGTCTCCGGGGCGGAGACGCCGTCGCTCTCCCGCCGGATGACGAAGTCGGCGAAGCGGTCCAGTCCGAACCTCTCCCCGTCCGGGGTCTGCGCCTCGACGATGCCGTCGGTGTAGAACAGCAGCCGGTCGCCGGGCTCGAGCTGGCGGCGCGCGAGCACGGCGGCCGGGCCCAGGCGCAGCCCCATCGGGGTGTCCGGCGGGCTGTCCAGCACGGAGGCCACCCGCCCCTGCCGCAGGACGAGCGGCGGGGGATGGCCCCGGTTCACCCAGGTCAGCCATCCGGTGCGAAGATCCAGATCGGCCAGGACCCCGGTGGCGAAGCGTGAGGTGCCGAACTCTCCGGCGATCGCCTCGTCGATCGCGTCGCTGACCTCGAGCAGCCCGGCCCGGCGCCGGCGCCGCCTGTTGCGGTAGGCGCTCAGGGCGATCGCCGCGGTCAGTCCGGCGGAGGTGTCGTGCCCCATGGCGTCGAAGATCGCGAGGTGGAGGGTGGCGCCGTCGAGGGCGTAGTCGAAGGCGTCTCCGCCGACGCGGTAGGCCGGCTCCAGCGCGGCGCTGACCGTCATCGTGTCGGTCGCGAAGTTCCTGATGGGCAGCAGGGTCCACAGCATCTCGGCCGACAGGTGCATCTCCTCGGTGCGCACCAGCCGGACGAAGGCGTCGCTGTAGGCCCGCTTGCTCACCACCAGCAGCGCGACCAGACTGCCCAGCTCGGTCGCGATCCGCTCGGTGGCCTCGTCGACCACGGGCACGGTCACGCCGAGCACGCCGACCCGTTCCGTGCCGTTCAGCATCGGCACCCACAGGCGCCGCGGCCCCTCGCTGCCGAGCGGTTCCGCGGCTTCGGCGACGTACGGATCGGCGGCGGGACGCGCCTGGACGATCTCCAGGTTGCGGTAGGCGCGCCCGGCCAAGGTCGTGTCGATGGCGACCCGGTTCAGCTGCTCGCCGTACGCGTCGCGCTGCCCCGGCAGCGGCACGAGATACAGCGGCCGCAGGCTGGCCACATAGATCATGACCTCGGTGTAGCCGAGCGGCCTGACGTGCTCGATGACGGAGGACGCCAGGTCGTCCAGGGGCGTCAGATGATGGTCGCGCACCAGACCGCCCCAGATGCGCCCGACGTCAGGACACCCCTTCACCTTCCGCCCCCTGCTGCTCCTGCCCGGGCACGAGGCGGAAAGATCTTCAGCGGGAACCGCATCCGGCGGGGCGCTGGCCCCGGACCCCTCGACGGCACATTCCCGACGCTACCCGGGCGCGCTTCACACGCAGCCAAGGCGCAGGGCATGCGCGGGCCAGCACCGGCGGGCGCGGCGCTCTCTTGAGCCAATCCTCATTCAAATGGTCCAGCGCGGCCGCCGGGGCCGCATCGGGCCGATCTCGACGCGGCGCTTTGCCCGATATATGGGAGACTGTGCGCCTGTGACCCCCGTGCTCGACCTCGTCGGAATTTTTGTGTTCGCCCTGTCCGGCGCGCTGGAGGGCGTACGCAAACGGCTCGATGCGGTCGGCATCGCGGTGCTCGCGTTCTTCACCGCCGTCGGCGGCGGCATCGTGCGCGACCTGTTCATCGGCGTGCAGCCCGCCGCGCTACGGGACACGGCATATCTCCTCGTGCCGATCGCGGCCGCCGTCATCGCGTTCTTCTGGCATCCCCAGGTCGAGCGGGCGATGCCCGGGGTGCTGGTCTTCGACGCGGCGGGCCTCGGCCTGTTCTGCGCGGTCGGGACCTCCAAGGCGCTGCACCACGGCCTCGCGCCGATGCACGCCGTGTTCCTCGGAGTCTGCACGGCGGTCGGCGGCGGCGTCATCCGAGACGTCCTGTCGGGCGAGAAGCCGACCCTGCTCTACGACCGGGAGCTCTACGCCGTGCCGGCGATGCTCGGCTCGGCGATGATGGCCGTGCTGTACGCGCTGGATGTGCGAGGGTTCGCCGCCACCCTGTCCTCGGCGGTGCTCGCCTTCGCGTTCCGCATGCTCGCCATGCGGTATCGCTGGCGCGCGCCCCTGGCCAGGGGCGTCACCGGGAGACAGTGAGCTGTAGTGGGGCCGGGCAGGCCGTGACGTTGCGGGAGTGGCTATGGGTGACGTGCGGGTGGAGGTCGAGGGACCGATCACCACGATCTGGATGGACCGGCCCGACCGGCGCAACGCCGTCGACAGGGCCATGGCCGGGGAACTGCGGGCGGCGTTCGAGGAGTTCGAGGCCGACCCGGGCCGGCGGGTGGCGATCCTCACCGGCAGCGGCGGCACCTTCTGCGCGGGCGCCGACCTGACCGCGGTCGGGGACCCCGAGCGGCGCAACGAACTGGATCCTCAGGGAGGCGGCAACGGCCCGATGGGGCCGACCCGGATGCAACTGGGCAAGCCGCTGATCGCCGCGATCAGCGGATACGCGGTCGCGGGCGGGCTGGAGCTGGCGCTGCTGGCCGACCTGCGGATCGTCGAGTCCGACGCGGTGCTGGGCGTGTTCTGCCGTCGCTGGGGGGTGCCGCTCATCGACGGCGGCACGGTCCGGCTGCCGCGGATCGTCGGGCTGGGCCGCGCCCTGGACATGATCCTCACCGGCCGTCCGGTGCGGGCCGACGAAGCCCTCGCGATCGGGCTGGCCAACCGGGTCGTCGAGCCGGGCCGGGCGGTCGAGGCGGCCCGTGAGCTGGCCGGGCTGATCGCGGCGTTCCCCTTCGAATGCGTCCTGGCCGACCGGGCCTCCACCTACGCCGCCCTGGACCTGCCCCTGGCCGAGGCGTTGCGCGCCGAAGGGGCGGCGGGCGTGCCGATCGTGGAGCGCGAGGGCGTGGCCGGCGCCGCCCGCTTCACCGCCGGCGCCGGCCGCCACGGAGTCGTCCCCACGCATCCCTCCGGGCCGAGACCGGCGTAGGCGCGGCGGCCCGCCCGCGTGGACGGCACAGCAGCCCGGCGGCTACGCCGGCCCGGCATCGGTGACCGGGCGACCGGTAACGGCTGCCCGCTCACCGAATCGGCTTTGTGTCCATTTCCGGTTATCTCGGCCGTTGCACGCCCACAGGATCACCCGCGTGCGTTCGCGGCACCGGAAATGGTCCTGAATCAGGCTCTCGGAGATCGCCGGAACCGGCCACCGCGCCGAGTGCCGCTCGTAATCGATGAATTCGAGTCGCATTCTGCCGATGCTTCGGATTCAAGGAGGAGCCGTCATCGATCCGGTGGAGACGTCGCGCGCGCTTCCAGAGCCAAGGGAAGTATCCGTCCTCGATACATGGGATGCCTTGTAAGCGGACCGTACGGACTGCCCTGTTCACTATCAAGCCCCGCACCGACGCCGAGGGGGCGATGACGCGGAGCACGGGGTTTCACCCGCCCCTTGGAAGCGCGGTGCCGCGGACTGCTGCAGGCGAGGTTGTTCCTCGTCAGAGAGGGAGTCACCGGCATCGCTCTGGGAGTCGTCGCCGTGGATCGCTTGGTGGCGATCGCCGCTGTACGCCGAGTCGCGGAGAGGCGGGACCCATGAAACTTACATGTCCGGCCACCCTCCCGCCCTCACGTAGCGCGCGCGCAGAGCACTCGGCGCCCCGGTTGATGGGATGGCTGGGTTGAGGGAGCGTCGACAGATCGGCTCGGTATGACGGCTGGTATGACGGCCTCCCGATGCTCGCGAGGCCGCAGGCCGCCATCTCGGTGCCGTCCTGCCTTCGAACAGCCGGTAGCCGGCTGAAACTTTTCACCTGAACACGAGTTTCCACCTTTCCGCGAAGTCGCCGTGGCGACCTGGGGATTCATGTGCAGGTTTCGGTACCTGTGCAGCCGCGATCGGCTGGGCTTCAGAAACAATCGCTGATCGGATGTATTGACGGAGAAGGATGCGCTGAATAGCTTCCCAGTCAGGAAACGAACGGCCTCGAGTTCAACAGGGCTCTGGTAGCCGGATGAGCCACGCCGAGGGGCACCCCCGACCTCGGATGTCAACGATCACATTGTCGAGGCAAGGACGCCGTCCGGCCGCCATCGCGGTCAGCTCGCATCCCAGGAGGATCGTTGTATTCCCCCCCACATGTACGCAGTAAGGCATCGCTCACCGTGATGGCCGCCGCACTGGTGACGGTGCTGGCGGCGGCGCTCGCATGGGCGGCGCCGGCCTCGGCGGCGGCGTCGTCGTTGGTCAGCGCCGCCTCTGGCCGGTGTCTGGATGTGGCGGGAAACACCGACGCGCCGGGCACCGTCCTGCAGATTTGGGACTGCAACGGGCAGGCGAACCAGGCGTTCGAGTTCACCTCGGCCGGTGAGCTGCGGACGTTCAACGGCACACGGTGCGTGGACGCCTACGGCGGAGGGACCTCGCCGGGCACGAAGGCCGTGATCTGGTCGTGCAACGGGCAGAACAACCAGAAGTGGCGGCAGAACGCCGACGGGTCGGTCACCGGCGTGCAGTCGGGTCTGTGCCTGGACGTGAACGGCAACGGCACGGCCAACGGGACCGCGGTCATCCTGTGGACCTGCAGCGGCCAGGCCAACCAGAAGTGGAGCACCGCCGGAGGCGGCCCCAGTCCGACGCCCACACCGACGCCGAGCCCGTCGCCACCGGGCGTGTCACCCAGCCCGTCGCCGTCGGACAGCCCGCCGACCGGCTCGACCCCACGGCAGAAGGTCAACTTCGACCGGGGGTGGAAGTTCATCCGCTCGGATGTGACAGGGGCCCAGAACGCCGGCTTCGACGACTCGAGATGGGTCCCCGTGGCGTTGCCCCACGACTTCGACGCCCCGTACGACGTGGGCGGCTCCACCGGCGGGCAGAACTTCTATGTGGGTGCCGGCTGGTATCGCAAGCACTTCACCGTTCCCTCGTCCTGGGACGGCAAGCGCGTCGAACTCGAGTCCGAGGGCGCGTTCTCCGTCACTGATGTGTGGGTCAACGGAACCAAGATGGGCACGCATCGGGGCGGCTACACGGGATTCGCCTTCGACATCACCAACGCGATCCGGACCGGCGACAACGTCATAGCGGTGCGCGTGGACAACCGCTGGCAGCCGGACCTCGCCCCTCGTACGGGCGACCACCAGTTCAGTGGCGGCCTCTACCGCGACGTCTACCTGAACGTCACCGACAACGTCCACGTCACCTGGTACGGGACCTTCGTCACCACCCCCGCGCTGACCAACCCGGCCTGGGACACGAGCAACTCCGCGTACTACAGGAACATCGACCTGTCGCAGTATCCGAGCGAGACCGACCTGCGCGCGAACATCGCCGCCCGGCGTTCCAACGTCAGGGCGCAGACGGAGGTCCGCAACGACGGTTCCTCCGCGGTCGACGTGTACGCACGCCAGGAGGTGCGCAAGCAGGGGTCGACCAGCGTGCTGGCGACGTTCGTTTCGCCCGTACGGACGCTCGGCGCCGCGGCCACGACGACGCTCGACGCGCTGAGCGGATCCCTCTCGAACACCTCCGCCATGCTGCAGGGCCTCGATCTCTGGGCGCCGAACAATCCCGCGCTCTACACCGTGACCACCTCTCTGGTGGTCGACCGCACTCCGGACGGGGTCGTCGACGACGGCGTCATCGTCGACAGCTACGACACCACGTTCGGTTTCCGCAGCGCCCAGTGGAAGGTGGACGGCTTCTATCTCAACGGTGTCAAGACGCTGCTCGTCGGGGCGGACGTGCACCAGGACCACGGTGGCTGGAGCAATGCCGTCACCAACTCGGGATTCGACCGCGACGTCCGCTACATCCGTGAGGCCGGGATGAACTTCATCCGGGGCTCGCACTATCCGCACGACCCGTCCTTCGCGGACGCCACGGACAGGCTCGGCGTCATGTTCTGGTCGGAGGCCACCTTCTGGGCGACCGCGACCGCCGGCAAGGAGCCTACGCCGACCGGCACCGTCAACGACTACCAAGCGGACGGCTACCCGCAGAAGACGGCCAACCAAGCGGCCTTCGAGCAGAGCGCCATGGACGGCCTGCGCGACATGATCCGCATCAACCGCAACCATCCCTCGATCATCAACTGGTCCATGGGCAACGAGGTGTTCTTCACGTCCTCAGCCACCCTGAGCAACGCCAAGGCGCTGGTGAGCAAGATGCGCGACTATTCGCACCAGCTCGATCCGACGCGCAAGGCAGGGCTGGGTGGGGTGCAACGCAGCTCGCTCGACCAGCTCTCGGTCTCTGACGTCGCCGGGTACAACGGCGACGGCGGGAAGATCACCAACACGTGGATGCCGAACGTCGTCTCGGAGTACGGGTCGTACACCTCTGATCGGCCC
This sequence comes from Microbispora sp. NPDC046973, assembly GCF_040644495.1. NCBI lineage: Bacteria > Bacillati > Actinomycetota > Actinomycetes > Streptosporangiales > Streptosporangiaceae > Microbispora > Microbispora sp. NPDC046973. The sequence goes on from NZ_JBEYWQ010000050.1 coordinate 36,323, forward strand.
GGTACGTACGGCCCGACGTACGGCGACGTGGCGGATCCGTCGGACGGCACCAGGTTCAGGCTCACGACCGGGAGCGCCGGACTGGCCATCTGGGCCGGCTTCGACCACGGAACGATCATGAGCGCCGCCTTCGCCCGAATGGGCATGATCGACTACTACCGGCTGCCGAAGGATCAGTGGTACTGGTATCGGGCCAACAAGGCGAGGTGGACGGGCCTCACCAACGTCGCCGACCCCATGCCTGTGGCCCGCGAACAGGCCACGAGCGGAACAGCGACCCGGATGACGCTGGAGGCGGGCAAGTACTCGCCGGCAACGATCACTGACGACGGCACCACGGATACCCAGCTCGTGGTGACGATGCGGAACTCGTCGGGCGCCTGGGTCAACGACACCCGCACCGTCACACTGACCGTTACCAGCGGCCCGGGAGTCCTGCCCGGCGGCAAGTCGTACACCTTCACGCCGGGTGTCCAGGGCTTCAACGGGAAGATGGCGATCGAGTTCCGTTCCTCCTACGCCGGCGTGACCACCATCACGGCGAAGTCGGCGGGTCTGCCCGACGCTGCCATCACGATCACGACCACGGACACGGTCGGAGCAGCGGGTGAGACCGAGCCCGCCAACTTCGCCAACGCAGCCCTCTGGGGGTGAGTTGCCGCTTACCTGGTCGATTCCGGGCGGTTTCCGCCCGGAATCGACCCGGTGCCGGCACCGGTGAAGATGCGCCCGGCTGTGGCCGCGGTACTAGGGGTGGTGGTGCCGGTCCTCGGGAGCGGTGTGCGCGGGCCCGTCGTGCCCGTGGTTGGAGTGGCCGTGGTCGGCGTGGCCGTGATCGGCGTGGCCGTGATCGGCGTGGTGAGAATCGTGGGCGTGCCGGGTGTCGTCGGGACCGCCGCCCATCGTCTTCAGCATCGGCAGGCCGCCGGTGGTGAAGAACCGGATCAGCAGCACCGCGGCCAGCGCCAGGAAGGCGATGTTGAGCCAGGTGGTGTAGTTCCAGGAGATGTGGGCCTCGACCACCGAGGCGTTGCGGTGGCTCGGCACCAGGCCCAGCAATGTGAACAGCAGCTCGACCGCGTAGCCGGCCAGCACCATGGTGGCGTAGAAGGTGCCGGCGACGAAGGCCGCCATCTTCCAGCCGTAGTACTTCCGGTAGATGTTCAGGATCGGCAGGATGATCAGGTCGGCGAAGATGAACGCGACCACGCCGCCGAAGCTGATTCCGCCGTTCCACAGCACCGCCGCCAGCGGCACGTTGCCGATGGAGCAGACGAAGCTGACGACCGCGACGATCGGGCCGACCAGCGGTCCCCAGATGCGGGCCCACAGCGGATGGTCGGTCAGGAAGAAGCTCTTCCAGAAGTCCATCGGCACCCAGGCGGCCAGCGCCCCGGTGATCAGAAGGCCGGCGACGATGTCCCGCCAGATGGCCGCCCATTCCATGACGAAGATGTGCGACACCGAGGTGAGGCCCTTGGCCGAGGTCAGCCGCCGCCAGAACGAGCCCGGTCCGGTGACGGACATGTCCATCGCGGCGTGCCCCTCCATCGACCCCGCGACGCCCCGCTCGGCCTGGCGGAGCGCGTCGTCGACCAGACGCCGGCGCAGGAAGACGCGGAACAGCACCGCCAGCAAGATGATCATGATGGGGCCGCCGACGAACTCGGCCAGGGTGAACTGCCAGCCCATGAGCAGGGCCAGGATGATGCCCAGCTCGACGACCAGGTTGGTCGAGGCGATCTCGAAGGTCATCGCCGCGGTGAAGCTCGCCCCCTTGCGGAACAGCGAGCGAGCCAGCGCCACCGAGGCGTAGGAGCACGACGAGGAGGCCATGCCGAATCCGGTCGCCGTGGCCAGGGCTCGGGGGGAGTCGTCCCCGAGCGCCCGGGTGATCGCCTCCCGGCGGACCACCGCCTGCACGATCGCCGACAGGGTGAACCCCAGGATCAGCGCCCACAAGATCTCCCAGGTCATGGACCCGGCGATCGCCGGCGCGCGCCACAACCAATCCATGACCTGCTCCTTCTTCCGCTCTTGTCTTCCAGCTTTCCGGCTGGGATCGAGTTACACCGTTCGCCGGCGGGGACAGCGCGTTCCGATGCGGCAGGGCCTCCGGGCGAGCCGCCGGAGGCCCCTCGTAGGCGCCGGTCTAACGGAAGCGGCGGAGCCTGAGGCTGTTGCTGACGACGAAGACGCTGGAAAAGGCCATCGCCGCTCCGGCGATCATGGGGTTGAGCAGTCCCGCGGCGGCCAGCGGCAGGGCGGCGACGTTGTAGGCGAACGCCCAGAACAGGTTGCCCTTGATCGTGCGCAGCGTGCGCCGCGACAGCCGGATCGCGTCGGCCGCCACCCGCAGATC
>NZ_JBEYWQ010000051.1:0-36882 GCF_040644495.1 Microbispora sp. NPDC046973
CGTCTCCTGCCGCGGCTGGCCCGACATGCCGCAGTTCGGCAGGGTGATGATGGAGGTCTTCTCGAAGTCCATCAACTCCGCATCGGCATGAGCACCTCTGAGGTGTCTCGGTGACGGTACTTCGGACCGTCACTGTCGGCGGCTCCCCCGTCCACGTCCTGGAGAGCGGCACCGGGCCCGCGGTGCTGATGCTGCACGGCTCCGGACCCGGCACGACCGGCTCCGGAGCCTGGGCGACGACGGCACAGGCGCTGGGCACGTCCTGGCACCTGGTGGCTCCTGACCAGGCGGGGTTCGGCCGTACACCCATCCCGGCGGGCTCCAGGGGTGGGCTCCGGCTGTGGACGGAGCAGGCCGCGGGCCTGATGGATGCTCTCGGTGTCGAGCACTACGCCGTGGTGGGCCACTCCATGGGCGGTGCCGTGGCGCTGGCGTTGGCGGCCGCGCGTCCCCAGCAGGTCACCCGTGTGGTGGCGGTCTCGACGATGGGCGCCCCCGGGGCGCCGCTGTCCGCCGACCTCGACGCGATCTGGGCCGCCCCCGCCGACCCGCTCGGGGCACGAGACATGTTGAGTCGCCTCGTCCTCGACCAAGCACTCGTGACCGAGTCGGCCGTCGCCGCCCGTGCAGCTGCGATGCGAGCGGGGGCGGCCGCATTCGCGTCGCTGTTCCCTCCACCTAGGGCACGTTGGGCCGACGATCTCACCCTCTCGGCGCAAACGCTGGCGGGGATCCGCGCGCCCGTGCTGCTCGTCCACGGTGCCGAGGACCGAGTCACCCCGCTCGGGACGGCAGCCCTGCCCCTGCTCGAACACCTGGCCGATGTCCGTCTGCACGTGTTCGGCCGATGCGGGCATGTGCCGGCGCTCGAGCACCCGGACGACTTCAGGCGACTCCTGTCGTGCTTCCTCGGCCGGGAACGAGGTCACTGATTGCCGCGACAGGCCCGCAGCCCGTGCTCAAGCAGATCAGCATGAAGCAGACGTGATCCGCGCAGAAGCCAGCGCCCTCCCCGAGACCCGAGCCATGACGAGGCAGTGGCCGAGGTCGGGTTCCCGAGCAAACGGTGGCGGGCGCCAGATCCCGCCTTCGTGCCTGAGGGTCCGACCGGGTCACCCCCACCGGCAAGCGCACGTCGATTACCACGTCGAGCGGCTCGCGCCGTCCCGCACGCGGGCGGAAGAGACTCCGCGTCAGGCCCTCCCGAGGACGCAGAACTCGTTGCCCTCCGGGTCGGCCAGGACGATCCACGAGACGTCGCCCTGGCCCACGTCGGCGAGCGTCGCGCCGAGGGTCTGCAGCCGGGCCACCTCCGCCGCCTGATCGTCACCGGGGTAGGGCAGCAGGTCGAGGTGGACGCGGTTCCATACGGTCGGCATGCCGGGCGTTGTGCGGACGAACTCGAGGTATGGCCCGACGCCCTTGGCCGAGCGCAGCCGCGCGTGATCGTCGGTCACCTCGTGCAGGGTCCAGTCCGTCGCCTCGCCCCAGAACCGGGCCATGGCCCGCGGGTCCGCGCAGTCCACCACCACCGCGGCGATCGGCCCGGTGTCCCGGTAGATCTCCCGGGGCTCCAGCACGCGGAACACGTTGCCCTCCGGGTCGGCCAGAACCGTCCAGGGGACCTCGCCCTGGCCCACGTCGGCGGGCGTCGCACCGAGCTCCTTCAGGCGCGCGACCAACTCCGCCTGGTGAGCCGCCGAGGTGGTGGCGAGATCGAGGTGCGCGCGGTACTTCACCGTTTCGGGGTCCGGGACGGTGACGACGTCGACGCAGACGGCGGAGGGGTCCGGCCAGACGAAGCCCACGGGTTCGACGTTGGTCACACCGGGTCCCTCGCTGGAAACTCCCCAGCCGAGCGCATCCGCCCAGAACCGGCCGAGCGCCGAGTCGTCGCGAGCCTTGAAGTTCACCTGAACAAGTTGCAGCGGCATGCCGCCAACCCTATTCCCAACCGACAGATCAGGATGAACCACGCGCTTTCGGCTCCACCGGCGGTAACGGGCACAGATCGGGAACTTCATCGAGCGGCCGAATGCACACCTGCAGAGCCGGACGGCAACGGTCAGCCCAGCGACGCGGTTGCCCCGGTCGCCCTACAGCTGCCGGCTGCGGCGACCTGGCAGGCTGGGACGTCACGAGCGCTGCAGGGAGGACAGGCCCCACAGTTCTGCGATGCGCCCGTCGAGCACCCTGAAGATCTCGAGCATGGTCCGTGACTGCTGTTCAGGAATGCCGCGTACGCTCGTGCGGACGGCGGCGGTGTCCCCTTCGACGACCATGTCCTCGACGACGACTTGGGCATCGGGGAACACCTCGTGGAACCGCTGCCACGCCCGGACGACGCTGTCTGGTCCGGTGGTGCCCAGGGGGTGGCTGTAGAAGTCGGCCGTGAAGATGTCGTGTGCGGCAGCATGGTCGTGAGCGTTGAACGCCGCGTACATGCGCCGGGCCACGGCCCGCACGTCATCGGTCATGGTTCTCCTGTTCGGTCACGTTCGCGCGGACGCGCCGCAGGACGCGCAGCACGATCTCCTGCTCTTGTGTGGTGACGCCGTCCAGTAGCCGCTCCTGGTCAACATCCCGGTTCCGTCCGGTCCTCGGGTGGCAGCCGGCCCACTCCAGCCTTCTCGATGATCTGGAGAGCGTTCAGCCCTGACGCAGGCCCCAGCGGTCTGCCCTGTGCCGTATGCCACCGCGTTCACGGACGCTCGGGAGCACCGAGCAGGCCGCGGTTGTATCCCTCCGCGACCGCGGCCGCACGGTCGCTGACGTCGAGCTTCGCATAGATGTTGAGCAGGTGCGTCTTGACCGTGGCCTCGGTGATGAACAGCCGGGCCGCCGCCTCGCGGTTGGTGTGGCCGGCCGCGACCAGGCGCAGCACCTCCAGCTCGCGCCGGCTCAACGGGCCGGCCGGCGGCGCCGGGGCACGCAGCCGGCTCACCAGGCGGGCGGCGACCGACGGAGAGAGCGTGACCTCGCCGCGAGCGGCCGAGCGTACGGCGCGCAGCAGTTCCTCCCGCGGCGCGTCCTTGAGCAGGTAGCCGGTGGCGCCGGCCTCGATCGCGGGCAGCACGTGGCTGTCCGTGTCGTAGGTGGTCAGCACCAGCACCCGGGCCGTCACGCCGCGCCGGGTCAGCTCGCCGATCGCGGTGACGCCGTCCATGCCGGCCATCCGCAGGTCCATCAGGATCACGTCCGGCCCGAGCGCCTCGGCCAGCCGGACCGCCTCGGCCCCGTCCGCCGCCTCGCCGACCACGGTGAACTCGGGGTCGCGGGCGAACATGCTGCTCAGCCCGTCCCTGACCACCGGGTGGTCGTCGGCGACGAGCAGTCTGATCGGGCCACTCACGAAGGCACCTCCGGCGCGTCGTCGGGCAGGCAGGCCGAGATCCCGGTCCCGCCCCCCACCTCCGATTCGATCTGCAACGTGCCCGACAGCGCCTCGATCCGCTGCCGCATCGCCACCAGGCCGAACCCCCCGTCGCGCTCGACATGGGCGGTCGGGTCGAAGCCGCGGCCGTCGTCGCGGACGTCGAGGGCCACCTGCCGGTCCATGTAGGAAAGGGTGAGACCGACGCGGGTGGCGGTGCCGGCATGCTTGGCGACGTTGGCCAACGCCTCCTGGGCGACCCGTAACAGGGCGACCTCGGCCTCCGGGCGCATCGTGCGGGTTTCGCCGGTGATCGTGACCTGGGCCGGGATGCTGTGGCGCGCCGACCACCTGCCCGCCACCTCGGTGACGGCGTCCGCCAGGCGGCCGGTCTCCAGCGGCTCCGGGCGCAGCTCGTTCACCGAGCGCCGCGCCTCGGTCAGGCTCTCCCGGGCCAGCGCGGTCGCCGCCGCGTGGTGCCGGCGCCACGCGGCCGGGTCGTCGGCCGCGTGCTCGGCGGCCTGCAACTGGGTGACGATGCCGGTGAGGCCCTGGGCCAGCGTGTCGTGGATCTCCCGGGCCATCCGGGCCCGCTCGTCCAGGACGCCGGCCGCGCGGGCCTGCTCGACCAGCCGTTCCTGCAGCGCCGCGTTCTCGGCCAGCGCCGCGGCCAGTCGCGCGTTGGCCTCCCGGGCCCCGCGCAGCGCCGCCTCCCGGGAGTCGTAGTACCGCGCGCCGATCTCGCCCATCCAGGCCAGCAGGCACATCGGCGCGATGTTGACGGCCAGGATCCCCAGGTATTCGAGGCGGCCGACCCAGGAGCCGGTGTCCAGACCGGTCGCCTGAGCCGTGCCGGCCACCACCGCGACGCCGGCGACGAAGTACAGCTCACGCGGCCAGCCGATGATCCGGTAGGCGTAGAAGTACAGCGCCGGCGCGTAGAAGCCGAACCACGGGTCGCGCAGAACCATGACCAGCCCGAACGCGACAAGGCCCGCCAGGAAGACGCTCATCACACCGATCCGGTCGCGCCACTGCGGGCGCAGCGTGAAGAGCGCCAGGCTCCACACCGCGGCCGTCGCGCAGAGCGCGAGGTCGATGGCGAGGGAGCCCGGCTGGTCGTGCTTGAAGGCGATGGTCAGGGCGGTCATGACGGCCAGCAGCACGTACGGGACCACGGTGACCATGGGCCGGAACCGCTGTTCCCAGCCCGCCGGGCCGGCCGTCTGCCAACTCTGCATCGCGTCCCTACTCCCAGCGGAACAATCTAGCGTTACCACGGCGGCCACGGCCGCTCACGCGGGCATGCGCTACGGCCGGACCGCCGGACGCCGGTTGATCTGCACGACCACGGCCAGCAGGAGCAGGCCGCAGACGCCCTGCTCGAACTTGAGCCAGAGCGGGAACACACCGGGCAGTGCGATGATCACCACGATCGCGACCAGCATGGCCGCGGTGACGACGCGCAGCCGCAGCAGCATCCGGCGGTCGCCGCGAGCCGCCCGGACCGCGAAGAACAGCGTGAGCAGCGAGGCGGCGGCGACGAGGGTGCTGCGGATCCAGACCGCGGTGGTGACCATCGCCGCATCGTGCCGAAACACGATCACCGCCGCCAGCGTCAGCAAGCTGACCGCGGCGTATCCGCTGATCAGCCAGACCACATTGCGCATGTCGGTTTGCCTCCGTCTCTCCGTTGCCGGACGGGAACCAGCGTCGCAACGGAGGCACCTCATGCGGATCGCCCGATCTCCCGAGCGGGCGGTGGATTCCGCCGCTCGCCCACCCGGTGGAACGACTCCACCGATCGGTGGACTCAGGGGCGTGGAAGCAGGGCGGGATCGGCAGCCCGAGGCCGACACCTCGGCGTGCGCAGGAGAGCGCGCGTGGCGAGGCGACCGGTCACGCGGTCACCTTCTGGAGGAACTCGCTCACGTTGACCGCCGTCCTGCTGATCTTCTCTTCGAGCGTGAGCGATTCGGGCATCCGCCCGCCCGGCCCGACCTCCTTCTTGCCCCGCAGGTAGAGGGAGCAGGCCAGGTCGGTGCAGATGTAGGCGCCCACGGAGTTGCCGCTGCCGCCGGTGCGGCGGGCGGTCATCAGCGACACGCCGTCGCCGGTGTGCGTGGTCAGGCAGAGCGAGCACATGCTGCGCCGTACGTGTCCGGCATTCGGGCTGGCCCGTCGTAGTGCCACCCCCACCAGACGGTCGCCCTGCTCGGCGACCAGGTACGCCCGACCCGGCGAGGAGGGATCCTGCCAGCCCAGGAAGTCCAGGTCGTCCCAGGGCCGCGCATCCAGGTCCCTCGGTACGGTAAGGCGTTTGACCTCGCCCTTGGTGCAGTTGACGAACGAGGCGCGGATCTCGCTCTCGGTAAGTTGCCTCATAGGCACGAACCTACCGACGGCAGGTTCAAACGGCAATCGATTATGTATTTCCCTAGGGATCCTAGGCAGACGGATCCTCGGCGGACAGGGCGGCACGCGTCCGGCGCCTGCGGCACGGCGCGACGGGCTCCGATCACCGCGCGTCTCGCGTCAGCGCCACGGCTCTTCGGGAGTGCCGTTTCGCCGGTCGTGGTGCGACAACAGCTTGGACAGCAGCTCGGTCAGCCGCTGTCGCTCCTCCGGTGACAGCGGAGCCAGCAGTTCGTCCTGACATTCGGCAAGCCGCTTCTCCAGCCGCCGCAACTGCCGTTTGCCCGCCGGGGTCAGCGAGATGATGTTGCGCCGCCGGTCGGAGGGGTCCGGGGCCCGCTCGACCAGCCCGCGATCGGCGAGTTCGTTGACCGTCGCGACCATGTCGCTGAGATGGATGCCACTGCGGCGGCCCAGCGCGGCCTGGCTGGCCGGGCCGTACTCCTCCAGCGTCGCCAGCAGCCGGTAGTGGTAGCCGCGGGCGCCGACGGACGAGAACCCGTCACCCACCAGGCGCTGCGCGTGGTTGGCGGTCTGGCCGAGCAGCCAGCTCGGCAGGCCCTCCCAGCGGGCGGGCGTCTCCTCGGTCTCCATGCGGCAAGTCTAACGAACCGTTTGCTCGACTAATGAATGTGCTATCGTTCATCGAGTAAACGTTAGTCGCCTGAACGTTCGGCGGCCGAATGAACCTCCTGGAGCTGAGACCATGATCAAGCCGTTCCGCATCGACATTCCCCAGGCCGACCTCGACGACCTGGCCGACCGGCTCGCCCGCACCCGCTGGCCCAACGAGGTCGCCGGCGCCGGATGGGACTACGGCTTCCCGCTGGCGCGGCTCCAGGAGCTCGCCGAACACTGGCGGACGAGGTACGACTGGCGGAAGCACGAGGCCGAGCTCAACGAGCTCCCCCACTTCACCACCGAGATCGACGGCCAGAACATCCACTTCGTCCACGTCCGGTCCGCGAAGCCGGACGCGCTCGCGCTGGTCCTCACGCACGGCTGGCCCGGCTCGTTCCTGGAGTTCCTCGACGTCATCGAGCCGCTGTCGCGCGACTTCCATCTGGTGATCCCCTCCATCCCGGGGTACGGATTCTCTGGGCCGACCCATGAGCGCGGCTGGGACATCGTCCGGGTGGCGCGGGCCTGGGCCGAGCTGATGCGCCGTCTCGGGTACGAGCGCTACGGCGCGCAGGGCGGCGACTTCGGCGCGGGCATCTCCCTGGCGCTCGGCGCGGTGGCCCCCGAGCGGGTCGTCGGGGTGCACGTCAACTACCTCCCGACCCGGCCGGTCCCGGACGCCGGCCTCGAGCTGTCCGCATCGGACGAGGCCCGGCTGGACAAGGTCAGGCGACTGATGGCGAACCGTCCGCCGTACCAGGCCCTGCAGGCTCTCACGCCTCAGACCATCGGCTACGCGCTGACCGACTCGCCGGTCGGCCAGCTGGTCTGGATCGCCGAGCGCTTCGCGCAGTGGACCGACCCCCGCTCGCCCATCAGCGACGACCGGATGCTCACCGACGTCTCGCTGTACTGGCTGACCGCCACCGCGGCCTCCTCGGCGCGACTGCACCACGACACGCCCCGGGGAACCGAGCCGTGCCCGGTGCCGGTCGGCGTGGCGGTGTTCCCCCACGACATCACGCAGTCGGTGCGGCCGCTGGCGGAGCGGTTGTACGACATCAGGCACTGGTCGGAGTTCGAGCGCGGCGGTCACTTCGCCGCGATGGAGGTGCCGGAGCTGCTCGCCGAGGACGTCCGGAACTTCTTCCTTCCGGGCGCGTCCTCGTAGTCCGGCAGGACGAGGGCCGCATGCCTCGCGTGGCCCGCGTCGGGGGCAGGCTCCGCCAGGCACAGGGGGTGACGAGACAAGCACTCTCCGTTACCATCCGATTACTGAAAGCAGAAGTTCGGCCCGCCCAAGGAGCGTCATGAAAAGGTTCGTCCTCGTCCCCGCCCTGACGGCCGCGACAATCGCGATCAGCGCCGGCGCCGCCTACGCCTCCCAGTACGTCGCCTATGAGGGACCCGGCTTCAGCGGCAGGTCGGTGGTCATCGACCGCTGTGGCGTGTCCAACATCCCCTTCCACGGGTCGTACCGCTGGTATGGCGACGGCCAGAGCGGCCGGATGTACAACCAGCCCGACGCGCAGGGCGTGGCCCACTTCACGCTCGCCGCCGACAGGAACGCGGAGCAGAGGACTCCGGTCGGCTGGAAGAGCATCTTCATCGTCTGCTGACCCCGGCTCCGCCACGCCCCGCCCCTCGGCACCCGCCGGGGGGCGGGGCGTTCCGCGTTGCGGGAGGAGGACCACCGTCCCCTCGTCGCGCGGCCCGACGCCCGCGCCGGGAAAACGCCGATGCGGACCGCCGGCGCCGGCTGAAAGACTGCGTGGATGACCGCATGGGAACCGAAGAACGATCTGCACCGCTATCTGCAAGCCGCCCGCGATGCTGTGCTGTGGAAGCTCGACGGGCTGTCCGAATATGAGATCCGCCGCCCGCTGACCCCCACCGGCACCAATCTCCTGGGGCTCGTCAAACACCTCGCCGGGGTGGAGGTGGGCTACTTCGGCGAGACCTTCGGGCGGCCGTTCGGCGAACCGCTGCCGTGGATGGAGGACGACGCCGAGGACAACGCGGACATGTGGGCCACCGCGGACGAGTCACGCGACGACATCGTCGGGCTGTACCGCCGGGTGTGGCAGCACGCGGACAGCACGATCGCCGCGCTCGCGCTCGACGACACCGGCCGCGTGCGGTGGTGGCCGGACGAGCGGAGCGAGGTGACGCTGCACCAGATCCTGGTGCACGTGATCGCCGAGACCAACCGGCACGCCGGCCACGCCGACATCGTCAGGGAGCTCATCGACGGAGCGGCCGGGGTGCGGGACGGCAACAGCAACCTGCCCTCCAGTGATCAGGAGTGGTGGGAGAGCTACCGGAACCGGTTGGAGCAGACGGCGCGGCAGGCCGAGCGGTCCGTGTAGACGAAGTGCCGCAGGCTCAGCGCGGCGGCGCCGTCGAAGGGCTGGCAGCAGCCCGGCGCCGCCGCGCTGAGCCCGGCCTCCGGAACCGGCCGTAAGTACGGTCGCCGGCGATGCGAACCATGCTTACGGCCGATAACGGCAGGGGGCCGCCGCCCGCAGGATGAGGGCCCATGCATCGTGAGAACACCTCCTCCCCCGCCGTACGCCTCCGGCCCGGCGAGGCCGGACACGCCACCACCTCCGCGGGCCGCCCGCGGATCGCCGCGCTCGACGTCGTGCGCGGGTTCGCCTTGTGCGGGATCCTGCTCGCCAACGTCCAGCCGATCGCGGCGACCGGCGCGTTCGTCGCGCCGTCCGCCCCCGGGGGAAGTGAGGCCGCCTGGCTGGGCCTGCTCGTCGAGCAGCGCTTCTTCCCGATCTTCTCCCTGCTCTTCGGCGTCGGGTTCTCGCTGCTGCTGGACTCCGCGGCCGCCCGCACCACCCGCCCGCGCGTGGTCCTGCTGCGCCGGCTCCTGGTGCTGCTCGCGCTCGGCGTGGCGCACTTCGTGCTGCTGTGGCACGGCGACATCCTGAGCACCTACGCCGCCATCGGCCTGCTGGTGCTCCTGCCCTCGACCTGGCTGCCCCGCTTGGCCGTCGCCGCCGTGGCCCCCGCGTTCCTCGCGGTGTCGCTGCTCGTCGGAGGCGACCGGCTCGTCCTCATCGCCGGGCTGTTCCTGCTGGGCTCGGCACTGGTGCGGTACGGCGTGATCGACCGGCTGGAGCAGTCGGCGCGTGTGCCGGCCGTGCTCGGACTGGTCCTGGCCGCCGCCGCGGCGCCCGTGCTGTGGCTCCAGACCCGGTTCGACACTGCCGACCGCGGTTTCGGTATCTCCCTGGCCGGGGCCGGGCTGCTGATCGCCGGGGTGTACGTGTGCGTCCTGCTGGTCGCGCTCAAGACCCCGCTGCGGCAGGTGCTCCAGACGGTGTTCGCGCCGCTCGGGCGGATGGCGCTGACCAACTATCTGTCCGCGACGGTCCTCGTGCTGGTGGCGGGCCTCGCCTTCGACAGCCCGCCGCAGACGTGGCCGGCCTCGACCGTGCTCCTGATCGCCGGCGTCATCCTCGCCGTCCAGTGGGTGTGGTCCATCCTCTGGCTGCGCCGCTACCGGCAGGGCCCGCTGGAGTGGCTGTGGCGCTGGGCCACCTGGGCCCGGCGCCCGCCCCTCCGCCGTGAGGAGACGACGTCACGGTCGCCGGCCGAGGACCTGCGGTAACGCCCGCCGCTTCCCCTGTCCTCCCCCGGCCAGCGCGCTCACCGCGGCGTACGCCTCGGAGAGCGACCTGTCGCCCAGCTCCCGGAACGGGGCCAGCGCCGGGACGTCCCCGGCGCGGGTCATCTCGGCCCGCACGACGTGCAGGTTCTCCTCGGCCACCCCGAGTTCCCGGAAGTACGTCCGCAGGTAGGGCGTCTGGAAGTCGAAGCCCTCCCGCGGGGTGCCGGGACCGTAGGCGCCGCCCTGGGCGGCGACCACGACCACCGTCGTGCCGCGCAGGCGGCCGCTTCCGGTGGCGGGATCGACGTACGCCCCCGGGAACGTCACCCGGTCGATCCACGCCTTGAGCGCGGCGGGCACCGTGAAGTTGTACATCGGAGCGCCGACCAGCACGGTGTTCGCCGCCAGCAGTTCCCTGATCAGCGGCAGTGTCAGCGCCCATTCGCGTTCCTCGGCCGGGCCGGCGGCCATCGCGGCCACCCGGTCGAGCGGGACGACCCCGTGCCGCTCCACCCGGCGGCCGAGCGTCGTATAGGCGTGGGACACCAGCGGCACGGGGTCGGCCGCCAGATCCCGGTAGCGGTACCCGTTCGTGCCGTGCCGCCGGCGCCACACCTCGGCGTACGACGCCGTCAGCCGGCGGGTGACCGAATCACCCGCGCGGCTCGCGCTGGAATCGACATGCAGCAATGACGTCACCTGTCACCTCTTCTGCCTCGTGTACGTCATGGTGGTGACGAGGCACGCGGGGGAAAGGTGACCGATGGGCGAGCACGACGGGCTGGCGGAGCTGTTCGAGACCCACCGTCCGCATCTGCGCGCGGTCGCCCACCGGATGCTCGGAACCGGGGGCGAGGCCGACGACGCCGTCCAGGAGACCTGGCTGCGGCTGAGCCGCTCCGACGTCGGCGCGGTCGCGAACCTGGGCGCGTGGCTGACCACGGTCGTCTCCCGCGTGTCCCTCGACATGCTGCGCGCCCGCGCCGCCCGCCGGGAGGAGGCGGCGCCGTACGACCGGGTGCGCGACGCTCAGGCGGTGGACGGCGCGGTGTGGGACGGCGCGGGCGATCCCGAGCAGGAGGCGGTGCTGGCCGACTCGGTGGGCCGGGCGCTGCTCGTCGTGCTGGACACGCTGGCGCCCGCCGAACGGGTCGCGTTCGTGCTCCACGACGTCTTCGGCGTGCCGTTCGACCAGATCGGCCCCATCGTGGGCCGGTCGCCGGTCGCCGCCAAGAAGCTCGCCAGCCGGGCACGCCACCGGCTGCGGGGCAGGCCCGAGACCGCCGGTGCGGAGGCCGCGCGGCACCGGCGCGTCGTGGACGCCTTCCTCACCGCCTCACGCGAGGGCGACATGGACGCGCTGATGACGGTGCTGGCGCCCGGAGTGGTGCGCCGGGCCGACCCGGCCGCGTTGCCCCCGGGCGCGCCGGCGGTGGTGCGCGGCGCGCGGGCGGTCGCGCGGGAGACCGTCGTCCTCGGCCGGCGGGCCCGGTTCGCCGAACCGGCGCTCGTCAACGGAGCCGTGGGTGTCGTGGTGGCGCCGCGCGGCCGGCTGCTGCTCGCCCTCGCCCTGACGGTCGAGGGCGAGCGGATCGCCGAGATCGAGGTGGTGGCCGACCCCGCGCGCCTGCGCGCGCTGGACCTCGCCCTTCTGGACCCTTCCCTTCAGACCCCCGCCCTTCCAGCCCCGGCCCTTCCGGACCCCGCCGTGTCAGGGTGAACCTGCGGCCTGGTGTAGGGTGCCGGTCACGGCGGCGACGACGCGAGGAGGTGAGCCCCATTACCGCTGAACAGGTCGGGTGCTCCCTTCTCCCCGTGCGTACGGTCGCGTAGCGGCAGGCGACCGCGGGAGCGCCCTCGGCACTCCGAAAGGCTCTCCCTTGTCACTGTCCTTCTCCCCCGCTCCTGACTCGATCGTGGCCCGGCTGCGGGCCGCCGGATGCGTGTTCGCCGAGGACGAGGCCCGTCTGCTGGTCTCCGCCGCGCGTACGCCCGCCGAGCTCGACGACATGGTGGACCGGCGCGCCCGCGGCCTGCCGCTGGAGCACGTCATCGGGTGGGCCGAGTTCTGCGGCCTGCGGCTGGCCGTCGACCCGGGGGTCTTCGTGCCCCGGCCGCGCACCGAGTTCCTGGTCCGTCAGGCCGCCGCACTGGCCCGGCCGGGCGCCGTCGTCGTCGACCTGTGCTGCGGCTCGGGCGCGATGGGCGCGGCGCTGGCGGCCGCCGCCGGGCCGGTCGAGCTGCACGCCGTGGACGTCGACCCCGCCGCGGTGCGCTGTGCCCGCCGCAACCTCGCCCCGGCGGGCGGCAGGGTGTACGAGGGCGACCTGTACGCGGCCCTGCCCGCCGCCCTGCGGGGCCGGGTGGACGTCCTGGTCGCCAGCCCGCCGTACGTGCCCACCGGCGCGATCGGGCTGCTGCCGCCGGAGGCGCGCGTGCACGAGCCGCAGGTCGCGCTCGACGGCGGCGCGGACGGGCTCGACGTCGTACGGCGGGTCGTCGCCGAGGCAGGCGGCTGGCTCGCGCCGGGCGGCCACCTGCTGGTGGAGACGAGCGAGGATCAGGCCCGGGTGACCACGGACGCCGTCGCCCGCGCCGGTCTCGTCGCCCGCCTGGCCCACGACGAGGAACTGGACGCGACCGCCGTGATCGGCGCCCTGCCGGGCGGCGCACGCAGGTGACGACCCCTGGGAAAACCGGTTGATCGGCTCCGGGTGCCCTTGTCCGGGCCCTCAGAGAGTGGAGGAGCACACCCGTGACAGAAACGACTTCTCTCCTGCTCGAACGCCTGCACACGGCCGGCCTGACCGACGTCGCCGCGGTCGAGCCGGCCTCCGGAGGCCTCGCCGCGACCGCGGGGCTCGCGCGCCGCGGTGACGGCACGCCGGTGTTCGTCAAGGCGTTCGGCGAGCCGCCGTCGGACGACGTCTTCGCCGCGGAGGCCGAAGGGCTCACCGTGCTGCGCGAGGCGGGCGGAGTCGACACGCCCGAGATCATCCTCGCGGACCGCGACCTGCTCGTGCTGTCCGTGCTGCGGCCCCGGCCGGACACCGAGGCCTTCTGGGAGCGGTTCGCGCATGCGCTCGCCCACCTGCACACCACCACGCGGTACCCCCGCTTCGGGTGGCACCGGGACAACTGGCTGGGCCGCCGCCGGCAGGTCAACACCTGGAACGACGACGGGTTCGAGTTCTTCGCCCAGCACCGTCTGCTGCGCTGGCTCGGCGAGCGTCGCGTCCAGGAGGCGCTCGACACCGCGGACCGGGCCGCGCTGGAGCGGCTGTGCGACCGACTGCCCGAGCTGCTGCCGGTCAGGCCCGCGTGCCTGACCCACGGCGACATGTGGGCGCAGAACGTCATGGCCACCCCCGACGGGCGGCCCGCGCTGATCGACCCGGCCGTGTCGTACACGTGGGCCGAGGTCGACCTGGCACACCTCTGGACGACTGCGCCGCCGCCCGAGGCGCGCGTGTTCTTCGAGCTGTACGCCGAGCTGACCGGGCTCGACCGCGACTGGCGCGACCGCATGCCGATCCTCCAGCTACGCCAGCACCTGGCGGTGATCGCCCAGTTCGACCCCGACTGGGGCGCCGCCGACCTCGTGCGCGCCACGCTCGCCCCCTTCCGGCGAAGGCCGTGAGCTCAGCCGAGGACACGAGGGGCGCGGGGGCGGTCGCCGCGGCAAAACCAGTTGATCGGCTTCGGGTGCCCTCGTCTATCGTCGGGGCCGTGCTAACCGACGTGCGGCTGCCGCAGGCCGAGACCCAGGAGCAGTTCATGGCCGTCCGGCGGGACGAGTCCCGTCTCGGCCCGGCCGTGTCGGCCCTGCTGGAACATCTCGGGCTCGGCGGCGAACGCGTCGAGCGCTTCGCCGACGGGTCGCTGCCGGTCTACGCGGTGGGCGACCGGCATGTGCTCAAGCTCTACCCCGAGGTCTACCTGCCCGAGGAATACGACACGGAGCTGACCGTCCTGCGGGCCGTCGAGGGACGCCTGCCGATCCCGACACCGCGAGTTCTGGGGGCGGAGCATCTCGAGGGGTGGAGCTACATCCTCATGACCCGCCTGCGCGGTGAGAGTCTCGCCGAGGCGTGGCCGCACATCCCGCGAGACGACCGGATGGAGCTCGCCGCCGTCGTGGGTGAGACGCTGGCGGCGCTCCATTCGGTCTCCTCCCCCGCCGTCGACGCCGCCGTGGGCCCGCCCGACTGGGGCGGCTTCCTCCGTACGCGGCGGCAGGAGTGCGTGGCCCACCACCGGGCCGACGGGCTGGACGAGACGTGGCTGGCGCAGATCCCGGCCTTCCTCGACAGCGTCGAGCTGCCGCCGTCCGCGCCCGTGCTGCTGCACACGGAGGTGATGCGCGAGCACCTGCGGGTGGTGCGGGACGGCGACGGCTGGCGGCTGTCGGGCCTGTTCGACTTCGAACCGGCGATGCGGGGCGCGCGGGAGTACGAGTTCGCCTCGGTGGGGCTGTTCTTCTCCTGCGCGGAGACCGGGATCCTGCGCCGTCTGCTCCTCGCGTACGGCTACCGCGAGTGCGACCTGGGCGAGGAGCTGAGCAGGAGGCTGCTGGCCTACGCCCTGCTGCACCGCTACAGCAGCCTCGCCTGGTATCTGACCCGGCTGCCCGCGCCGCCGCGGCCCACCCTCGACTGCCTGGCCGCGCACTGGTGGGCCCTGTAGGCCGGGGGCGCCGCACTACCGGCAGGCCGCGGCGACCGGGGTGCAGAACCGCACCTCGGGGTAGCGCGGCGACGGCTCGTCCAGCAGGGGCTGCGGCTCGTGACGCAGGTGCCGGTCGAGGAAGGCGCCGACGTACGCGCGGGTGATCTCCACGGCGCGGGCCGCGGACAGATCGCCCGGGACGGCGATGCCGAGAGCGCCGGCCAGGAGCGGCACATCGGTGAAGGACTGATGGTCCGCCCCGGGCAGGACGAGCCAGCGCTTCCATCCGGTCAGGAGCCTCCAGTCGCGGTCCCAGGAGTTGTCACGGCCTGCGGGCCGGTGGCCGGCCGAGCCCATGAACAGGAAAGGCCGCGACAGCCCGCCCTTCGGGATCCTGGCGTAGGTGGTGCCGTCCATGTCGATCCCGGCGCGCACCCGCGTGTCCTTCAGCATGGCCGCCACGGCGCCGGCCCCGCCGATCGACTGGCCGGCCATCGCGATCTCGTGCGGGTCGATCAGGGAGGAGCCCTCCCACGTCGCGTCCGGTCCCGTCAGCCGGTCGAGCACGAAGGAGACGTCGGCCGCGCGGACCCCGGCCACCTTCGTGCCGAAGCCGGGGTCGGTGTCGCTGTCGCACGCCACGCATTCGGCGACCCGCCCGTCCGGGAACGTCGTCGCGTAGTTCTCGTAGGTGTGGTCGACGCCGGCCACCACATATCCCCTGCTGGCCAGTTCCTCGGCCAGGGCGGTGAGCGTGCTGCGGGGCATGGTGAACCCCGGCGACAGCACCACCAGGGGCAGGCCGCCCTTGCGCCCGGCCGGTCTCGCGCCGTCGAAGGCGTTGGTGCGGGTGCGGCTCAGCGCGTCGTACGGCACGCCGGTCACGTTCTTGCCCTTCAGCGTGAGCTCGGACTCCTTGGCGGTCATGTAGGGGGCCCGCCGCCCCTCCCCCGCCTGAGCCGGATACCACAGGGTGACCATGAGGTCCCTGGCCTTCACTTCGGGCACCCAGGGGTCGGGGCGGGAGGTGTCCTTCAGATACAGGGTGGTCGCGCCGACCGGATGGGGGCCGGTGGGCGCGGGCAGGGTGGCGGCGCCGGTGGGCGCGGCCGACGGGGCGGTGGCCGCGGCGGCGACGGTCCTGGGCGGGGCCGGCGCGGCGCAGGCGGCCGCGGCGAGGACGACCAGCCCGGCGACCGCCAGGTCTTTCACGGCATGACTCATGAAGCGGTCCGTCCTTTCGCACGGCGCGTGCTCGCGTGCGCGCCGGTCACTTGTGCAGCAGGTTCAGGGCCTCGTCGAGCGCGGGATCGCGCCCGGCGGCGGCGTCCTGCGGGGTCGGCGGCACGTGGTGGTCGGGCGCCACGCCGACCCGGTCGATCACCTCGCGGCCGGGCGCCAGATGGCGTGTCGACGGGAACGTCAGGGTGGTGTTGTCACCGAGGAGGTACGGCCGCGCCGGGCCCGAGACGGCGCCCGCGGTTCGCGTTCCGACCAGCTGTCCGAGGTGCAGGTCCTTGACGGCGGAGCTGAAGTGCTCGCAGGCCGAGGCACAGCCGCGGTCGGTGAGCACCACCAGCGGCAGGCCGAGCAGCGGCACGCTGTCGTCGGTCCGCATGGGTGCGCACGCATCGTCCCCGGTGCTCAGGGAGGCCGTGCACTGGTACGCCGTGATCTTGCCGTGGGCGAACCCGCCCAGCAGCCGGTTCGCCTCGTCAGGGCTGCCGCCGCCGTTGCCGCGCAGGTCGAGAACGACACCGGTCAGCGTGCGGCCGGTCCTCATCCTGGAGATCGCCCGGAAGACCCGGTTCGCGACGTCGGGCGCGAAACCGCTGAGCCGTACGTAGGCGATGCCGTCCTGCAGGAGCTCGGACGTCACCACCTGCACGGCGGCCGGATCGGGCTGGTAGAGGCCTGGCTTGAGCGTCACGGTCCAGCGCCGGCCGGTCTCCTGCCGCAGCAGGCGGAGCCGGACCGGCCCTGCTTCCGGATATCGCGGATACAGCGCGGCGACGGCGGCCGGGGTGACCGCCTGGCCGATGAAGGGCGCCGATCCGTTGACGGATTCGACGACGTCGCCCGGGCGAAGCCCCGCGGCCTTCGCCGGTCCGCCCAGGACGTCGGTCACGAACAGCGGAGGCAGGGCGGTCCCGGGGTTGACGCTCACCTGGGGGCCGGCGCTGGCACGCAGGCCCAGGCCGTACTGGTCGCCGTCGTAGGACGCCGGCGGACGCCGGCCTCCGTGGTTCCAGCGGGCGTGGTCGTCGCCCAGACCGGCCACGATGGCCTGCAGGGTGGCCTCGGCCAGCCTCTCCCGGAGGTGGGCGTCGTCCGGCAGCCGGTCGGTGACGCGCCGGTAGGCCGCCTCGAACGCCGCCCAGTCGGCCTCGCGGTCACCGGTGAGCGCCGGCATCGTGGCCTCGGGCGAGTCGCGCCCGCTGCGGTTGAGCTCCTGTGTGAAGGCCGTGAATCCCGCGCTCAGCAGCGAACGGGCGTCCAGCGTGGCCCCGCTGTAGTAGTTGGCGAGGATGCAGAAGTACGCCTGCTCGACGACGTCGATCGTGGTGGGCGTCTCCGGCGGGGGATTCCCCCGGGGCTCGGCGCACACGGCCGATCCACCGGCGGCCGTCGCGGAAGGCTGCGCGCGGGGCGGTGTCTGTGCCGTACAGGCGGCCGTCAGGAGCAGGACGACGCCGGCCGCCATGGTCCTGGCGGTCGTCACAGACGCCTCCGAACCCACCGGAAGCACAGCGCCGTGAGACCGAGGGCGAACAGTGCGTAGATCGCGGTCTCGATCCACTGGAACTGCCAGAAACGCTCGAACGGCTGGTAGGTCGCCTCCTGCCGGTAGCCCAGCCGGTTGATCTCGGCGAGGCAGCCGCCGAAGCCCTGTCCCGGATCCCGGGACTGCTGGGAGGGCGCGCACGGTCCCGACGTCGTGGACACGCGAACGGTGACGGGGGCGCCGTCGCCGCCGACCACGCGTCCGGACGGATCGGTGAGGCGGCTGGACAGCACCCAGGCGCCCGTGTGCCCGGGTATCGCCGAATCCAGGAACACCTGCGGAAACTCCGCGTCGCTGGACTTGTTGAACGAGTCCACGTTCTCCGGGCTGAGCGCGAAGGATGAGCTGACCGGAGGGAGCAGGTGGGGCCGGACCGTCAACGGCATGGCGATCTGAACCGCCGCGAAGACGGCCAGGGTGAGGGCCATGGCGGGCAGGGTGCGTCTGACCATCAGCCCCACGGTCACGCCGAGCACGAACGCGAACGCCGCGTACGCCATGGGGACGATGCCGCGGGCGCCGAACACCAGGGGATCCATGAGCGTGAAGCCCGGCGCGGCGGACTTGTCCAGGGGGGCGGACCACCAGGACACCGCGGCACTGCACAGCCCGGCGGCGGCCGTGGCGGCCAGGCCGGTGACCGTGAGCTTGACGGCCAGCCAGCGGGCGCGGGTGATGCTCTGGCTCCAGACCAGCAGGTGCGTGCCGGCCTCCAGCTCGCGGGTGATCAGCGGCGCGCCCCAGAAGAGACCGACCAGGGCCGGAAGGATCAGCACGATGACGGTGACGGCCAGGAACGGCGTCTGGTAGTCGTCGAAGAACCGGTCGAAGAAGCGTGCGCAGTCGCCGTTCCGGGTGCAGGCGGTGATCCCGGCGGAGTAGCCGGAGGCCAGGCCGGGGCCCGTCAGCGCCAGGACGGCGGCGAGCACGACGAGCGCGGCGGCCGTCGCCGCGGCCGCGACGCGGAACTGGCGCCAGGTCAGCCAGATCATCGCTGCACCTCCAGGACCGGTCGCCCCTGGGCGGGAGCCGGCCCTTCCATGTAGGCCAGGACGAGGTCTTCCAGGGTGACCTGGCTGACGGTCCAGGCGGGGTCGTGGATCGGGGCGTCGGTGCGGACGATCAGCGTGCTCTGCCGGTCGGTGTGGCTGGCGGAGACGACGTGCTGATCGGCCGGGAGCCGGTCGGGGTCGCGCCGCGGGCCGGTGAGCCGGTGGTGGGTGGCCAGCAGTTCCTCGACCTCCCCCGCCACCCGCACGCGCGAGCCGACCAGCACGATCAGGTAGTCGCAGGTCCGTTCCAGGTCGGAGACCAGGTGGGAGGAGAGCACCACGCTGAACTCGTGCTCGGCGACGGCCTCCATCAGTCCCTGCAGGAACTCGCGGCGGGCCAGCGGGTCGAGCGCGGCGACCGGCTCGTCCAGGATCAGCAGCTCGGGCCGTTTGGCCAGGCCCAGAGTGAGGGCGAGCTGGGCGCGCTGCCCGCCCGACAGCCTCCCGGCCCGGTGCCGGGGATCGAGACCGAGCCGTTCGACGCGCTCTCGCGCCAGTGCGGCGTCCCAGCCGGGGTTGAGCCGGCCGCCCAGCCGCAGGTGGTCGGCGACGCTCAGCCCCGCGTAGACGGGGGTGTCCTGGGCGACGAACCCGATCCTGGCCAGCTGCGCCGCGCCGCCCGCCGGATGGCCGCCGAGCACGGTGATGCTTCCCGCCGTCGGCGCGAGCTGGCCGGCGGCCAGCTTGAGCAGGGTGGTCTTGCCGGCGCCGTTGGGACCCACCAGCCCGACGACGTGGCCGGCCGGGATGTCGATGGTGCAGTCGCGCAGCGCCCATCGCTTGCCGTACTTCCTGCCCAGGCCCCGGGCCTGTAACACGGTGCTCACGCGATGTCCTCCTGAGAGGCGGTCCGGAAGGTGGTCATGAACAGGGCCTCGATGCTTTCGTCGTCGAGCCCGGCCAGGCGCGCCTTGGCCAGCCATCGGCGCAGGTCCTGCCGCAGCCGGCCGTGCGCGGCAAGCGAGGCGTCGGTCAGCGTCCTGGTCACGAACGTCCCGACCCCCGGCCGGGCGGCCACCAGGCCCTCGTGCTCGAGTTCGCGGTAGGCCTTCAGCACCGTGTTCGGGTTGATCGCCAGCCGCGCCACGACGTCCTTGACGGTCGGAAGCCGATCGCCTTCACGCAGCAGGCCCAGCCGCAGCGCGTGCCGCACCTGCTGGACGAGCTGCAGGTAGGGCGAGACACCGGACCGGCCGTCCAGGTAGAACTCGATCACTGAAACCTCTATTCATCTAGGTTCCTAGTACTTTAGGTACGTAGATGTTAAGCGGTCGTAAGGATCAACGGATAGACCTGTCAGCGCGCCGCGGCGCCGGTGACGTAGTCGTGCAGGCGGGCCGATCCTTCGAGCATGGCGACGGCCGTGGAGGCGAGGGCGGCGCCGCGTTCGGCGAGAGCGGCGCGCAGGGCCTCGGTGCTGCCGGTGCGGCGCAGGCCGTCGAGCACGTCCCCGATCCGCCCCAGCGGATACCGCGCCTGCCGGAGCATGTGGATCATGCGGGCGTCGCGGACCTCGGCCGGGCCGTACCACCGGTAGCCGGTGCCGGGCTCGCGCTGCGGCGTCAGCAGCCCGGCGGCCTCCCACACCCGCAGCGCCGAGGCGCGTACGCCGAGGAGCGCGGCCACCTCCCCGATGCGCAGGGCGGACGGCGGCGCCGCCGGGCCGCCGGGATCCTGCCCGGCCACCGCCTCGAGTGCCTCCCCCGTCGCCCGCAGGGCGAGCCGCTGCCGGTGCAGCGCGGCGTGGCAGGCGTCCACGAGGGCGAGCGCGCCCGTGAGGTCGCCGTCGTGCACGGCCAGCATGATCGAGCGGGCGGCCTCCCAGCCGTACCCCTTGGCCAGCGCCCGGTAGGCGAGCAGAGCCTCGCGGTGCCGCGTGTCGAACCTGCGATAGCCCGCGGCCGTCCGCTCGGCGGGCGGGAGGATGCCCGCGTCGGCGTAGTTGCGGATCTGCTGGGTGGAGACCCCCGCCTCCCGCGCCAGATCGACCGGGCGCAGCGCCCTGTGACTCACCTGTGGCTCACCGGACTCGAGGCTTCGGGGCGCATCGGCTCATGGTAATCGCCCGCGAGTCGCACGCCCGCTCGTCAGGTGACGGCCCGGCGCAGGGCGTAGACGGCGGCGCCGGCGGCCAGCACGGCGGCCCCGGAGACCACCGACGACAGCGGCAGGGCGAAGGCCAGGACCAGGCACCCGGCCAGGCCGACGGCGGGCACGGCCCGCGGCGGCCGACCCTCACCCGGGCCGAGGGTCCAGGCGCTCGCATTGGCGACGGCGTAGTAGACCAGCACGCCGAAGGAGGAGAACCCGATCGCGCCGCGCAGGTCCGCGGTCGCGGCCAGGATCGCCACGACCGCGCCGACGGCCAGCTCGGCGCGGTGGGGCACCGTGAAGCGCGGATGGACGGCGGCCAGCGCGTGCGGCAGGTGGCGGTCGCGGGACATGGCCAGCGTGGTGCGGGACACCCCGAGGATCAGCGCGAGCAGCGAGCCGGTCGCGGCGATCGCGGCGCCCGCCCGTACGACCGGGGCCAGGCCGGGGTGCCCGGACTCCCGCACGACGGCGGCCAGGGGTGCGACCGCGTCGCCCAGTCCCGCGCCGCCCAGCACGGCGAGCGCGGACACGGCGACCGCCGCGTAGACGACCAGGGTGAGCCCGAGCGCGAGCGGAATCGCACGGGGGATGGTCCGCGCCGGGTCGCGCACTTCCTCGCCGAGGGTCGCGATGCGCGCGTAGCCGGCGAAGGCGAAGAACAGCAGACCCGCCGCCTGCACCACCCCGCCGGCGGTGGCGTCGGCACCGACGTCCAGCCGTCCCGGGTCCGCGGCGCCGGAGGTCAGGCCGGCGACCACCACGGCGGCCAGCACCGCGAGGACCACCCCGACGATGACCCGGGTGAGCCAGGCGCTCTTGTGGATCCCCGCGTAGTTCACCGCGGTCAGCGCCACCACGGCCGCCACCGCCACCGCGTGGGCCTGCTCCGGCCACACGTAGGAGCCGACGGTCAGCGCCATCGCCGCACACGAGGCGATCTTGCCGACCACGAACGCCCACCCCGCCAGGTAGCCCCAGAAGTCGCCCAGCCGCTCCCGGCCGTACACGTAGGTGCCACCGGAGGCGGGGTAGCGCGCGGCCAGCCGGGCCGAGGACGTCGCGTTGCAGTAGGCGACCACCGCCGCGGCCGCCAGCCCGAGCAGCAGCCCGGACCCGGCCGCCCGCGCCGCCGGCGACAGCGCGGCGAAGATCCCCGCGCCGATCATCGAACCCAGCCCGATGACAACGGCGTCCCCCAGGCCGAGCCGGCGCTCCAGCGGTCCCTGACCGGCACCGGCCGGTGTGCCCATGGCGACCTCCACTGACACCGATCCCGACATCGATCACCGTACTGCCCGGCCGGGCGCGCGGGCCTGCCGGGCGTTCCGTCTCAGGGCCACAGGCGATGCCGCGCCCAGGCGGTCTCCTCGCGGATGTAGCGCAGCCGGGTGTGCCGGCGGTCGCGGTCGGCCTGCCAGAACTCGACTTCTTCGGCGCGGACGCCGTACACGGTCCATCCCGGCGCGACCACCCCGGGATCGGCCTCGATCGCGGCGTGGGCCGCGCGGAGGGCGTCGTCGAGGTCGGACGGCTTGTCCAGCACCTGCGACTGGCGGCCGGTCAGTGCGTCGGCGCGCGCGCCGGGGGAACGCGCGAGGAAGTCGGCGGCGCCGCGCTCGGCGTCCTCCGGGACGGCCGTGCCCCGCACCCGGACCTGACGGCCCTGCTCGGGCCAGTAGAAGCACAAGGCGGCGTACGGAGCGACGGCCAGCTCCCGTCCCTTGCGGCTGCCCGCGCTCGTCGCGAAATACCAGGTGCCGTCCGCTGCGAGGTCCTTGCAGATCAGCACGCGAGAGGACGGCCGTCCGCGGCCGTCGGCGGTCGCCAGCGACATCGCATGCGGTTCACGCACTCCGGCATCGACCGCCGAGGTCAGCCATTCCACGAACAGGGCGACCGGGTCGGACGGCGCGGCGTCGACGTCGAACCCCGGAAGTTCGGTGTCGAAGACCGGAAGCCCCCGCAACAGATCGCGAATCGAGCCCACCGCCACGTCGTCCCCCACGATCACTCCTCCGCTTCGAGCCGCCGTGCTCACCACCGCGAGCCCGGGACCTGTTCCATTACACACTGTTCCATCAAATGGGTTTGATGTATTGTCCGCTCATGGCGTCGTCCGATCAAGCCCTTCCGGCGTTCGTGCGCCTGGCCGCCCACACGCTGCGCTGGCGGCTGCTGACCGAGCTCGCCGCGGGCGACCTGCGGGTCCGTGAGCTGATGACGCTGGTCGAGGCGCCGCAGAACCTGGTCTCCTACCATCTGCGGCTGCTGCGCGACGGCGGCCTGGTCACCGCGACGCGCAGCAGCCGCGACGGCCGCGACAGCTATTACCGGCTCGACCTGGACCGCTGCGCGCAGGCCCTGGCAGACGCCGGGGCCGCCCTGCATCCGGCACTGCGCGGCGTCCCCGAGCCGCCGGCGCCTCCATCGCGGTGGCCCCGCCTCTCCGTGCTGTTCGCCTGCACGGGAAACAGCGCCCGCTCACCGATCGCCGAGGCTCTGCTGCGCCATCACACGGCCGGTCGCGTGACCGTGACGAGCGCCGGCAGCCGGCCCGCGGCCCGGACGCACCCGCACGCCGTACGCGTGCTGCGCGAGCAGTACGGCATCGACATCGCCGACCGGCGGCCCCGCCACCTGGACATGCTGCGGGGCCGCCGGTTCGATTACGTCATCACGCTGTGCGACAAGGTCCGCGAAGCCTGCCCGGAGTTCGGCGAGCACGTCCGGCGGATCCACTGGAGCACCCCCGACCCGGCTGCGGCAGGCCGGTCGGAGCAGGACGTCCACGCCGCCCTCGACCGAGCGGCGGCGGACATCGACACGCGCATCCGTTACCTACTGCCCGTCCTGGCTCATACTCCGGAGGCTCACACATGACGGTGACCGGCCACTACGCCAGCGTCCGCTACCTCGTCGACGACGTCCGGGCGGCCGTCGGCTTCTACACCACCCATCTCGGCTTCACCCTGAACAGCAACGCCGGACCCGCCTTCGCCGACGTGGTGCGCGGGCCGCTGCGGCTGCTGCTGTCCGGGCCCGCCAGCTCCGGCGCCCGCGCCACACCCCCCGAGGCCGCCGGCGCGGGCCGCAACCGCATCCAGCTGGTCGTCGACGACCTGGACGCCGAGATCGGCCGGCTCCACGCCGCAGGGCTGTCCTTCCACGGCGAGGTGGTCACCGGCCCAGGCGGCCGGCAGATCCTGCTCCCCGACCCCGCCGGCAATCTCGTCGAGCTGTTCCAGCCCGCCGACCGGTCCTGACCTCGGCGGGCCGGGCCGGTCGCGTCCGGCGCTCCCGCACCGGCGCCAGGCGAAGCGTTTACCCGCGCCGCCGCGTGGCGTCCGGCCGTGCCGGGGAGCCTCCGATCGCACGCGAGCACGCGGGCGGAACCCGACGACCGGGCGAGGACGGAGACGGCGTGGACGATCGTGATTCACCGGCGGTGCGCCGCCGCGACCTGCTCGGCCTGTCCGCCGCCGCCCTCGCGGGGGCGGTGACCGTCACGGCCCCCGCGGCGGCCGCGCAGGAGGCGGAGGTGACTCCGCCCGAGGACCTCATGCGCGAGCACGGCGTGCTGAAGCGGCTCCTGCTCGTCTACCGGGAGGGCATCCGGCGCATCGAGGGCGGCGAGCGGACGCCCGCGCAGCCGCTGAACGCCGCCGCCCGCATCATCCGCGGCTTCATCGAGGACTACCACGAGCATCTGGAGGAGGAGTACGTCTTCCCCCGGCTGCGCGAGGCCGGCAGGCTCACCGGCACCGTCTCGGTCCTGCTGCTGCAACACCGCCGAGGACGCGAGCTGACCGGGCGCGTCCTCGCCGCCACCCGGCACACCACGGGAGCCAGGGCCGCCCACACCCTGGTCGCCGACATGGCGGCGTTCGTCCGCATGTACGAGCCGCACGAGGCGCGGGAGGACACGGTGGTGTTCCCCGCATTCCGCGAGGTCGTGCCCGCCAAGGAGTTCCTCCGCCTGGCCGAGCTCTTCGAGGACGAAGAGCACCGGCGTTTCGGGCCGCGCGGTTTCGAAGGCGTGGTCGACCAGGTCGCCGACATCGAGAAGGCGCTCGGCATCTACGACCTGTCCCGCTTCACTCCCGACAGGTGATGCACGCACCCCGGCCGGCTCGTCATGCGTCGTCACCCAGGCGGGCGGCGCGAGCGTTGAGGTAGCGCCGGCGCGGCAGGCTCGCCGCCCGCCGGGCCGCCACCAGGTAGGCCTCGCGTGCCGCCGCCCGCCGCCCGGCCATCTCCAGCAGGTGCGCGCGCACCGCGGGCAGGCGGTGGTCGCGGGCGAGCCGTTCGTCGTCCTCCAGCCCGTCGAGCAGGTCCAGCCCCGCCCGCGGGCCCCGGCTCATCGCCACCGCGACCGCCTGGTTCAGCGATGTCACGGGGTTGTCCGACATCCCCGTCAGCACCTCGTACAGCGCGGCGATCTGCGGCCAGTCGGTCGCCTCCGCGCTCGGCGCCTCGTCGTGCAGGGCGGCGATCGCCGCCTGGACCTGGTACGGCCCGGGCCTACCCCGCGACAGGGCCGCGTCGACCAGCGCCACGCCCTCGGCGATGCGGGCGGCGTCCCACAGCGTCCGGTCCTGCTCGGCCATCGGGATCGGCGTGCCGTCCGGGGCGGTGCGCGCGGCGCGGCGGGCATCGGTGAGCAGCATGAGCGCGAGCAGCCCGGCCGCCTCGCCGTCGTCCGGCAGCAGCCGGTGGACGATGCGGGCCAGCCGGATCGCCTCGGCCGTCAGGTCCTCCCGGCGGGGCCCGGCCTCCCCGGCGTACCCCTCGGTGAAGACCAGGTAGAGCACGTGGAGGACGGCGCGCAGCCGCGCCTCGCGGTCGGCTCCCACGGGCATGCCGAACGGGAGGCCGCTGTCCCTGATGCTCTGCTTGGCCCGGGTGATGCGCCGGGTCATGGTCGCCTCCGGCACCAGGAACGCCCTGGCGATCTGCGCGGTGGTCAGGCCGCCGACCGCGCGGAGGGTGAGAGCGATCTGCGAGGCGGGGGACAGCGCGGGGTGGCAGCACATGAACAGCAGGATCAGCGTGTCGTCGGATTCCGCCGTGGACGCGTCCGCGGCGGGCGCGAGCCTCCACTCGGGAAGCGCCCGCCTGCCGGCGGCCTCCTCCCGCTCGCGCCTGGCCTGCTCGGCGCGCAGCAGGTCGGTGAGCCTGCGGGCGGCGACGGTGACGAGCCAGCCCAGCGGGTTGTCCGGCAGTCCGTCCTCCGGCCAGCGGACGGCGGCGGCGAGCAGCGCCTCCTGCACGGCGTCCTCGGCGGTGTCGAAGTGGCCGTATCGTCGCACGACCGCGCCGAGGACCCGCGGCGCAAGGGCGCGCAGCAGGTCCTCGGCCTCGCCGCGAGGCGTCGTCACAGCTCCAGCTCGGCCTGCGACCCGGCGATCGGACGCACGTCCACGTACCACTCGTGCGCCGGGGCCGCGCCCTCGGGATGCGGGGTGTGCGCCAGGCGCGCGGCGATCTGCGTCGCCCGGTCGAAGCTGTCGCACTCGACGATCGTGTAGCCGGCCAGGACCTCCTCGGTCTCGGCGTAGGGGCCGTCGGTGACGACGGGGACGCCCTCACGCAGCCGGACCCTGCGGGCGTGGACGGGAGCGGTCAGGCCCTGGGCGTCGACGAACTCCCCCGACTTCACCAGGTCGTCGTTCCACTCCGTCATAAACGCGTGCATGGCCGCGACGTCCTCGGCCGACCAGGCGGGCCCGCGGCCCGGCCGTCCCGACAGGACGTCGTAGTCCTGCTGCGAGCCGTACAGCATGATCATGTATTTCACGGTTCGTTCCTCTCCAGCGGGCGTCTTCCGCACCGCTTCACCAAGGACGTCGAAGCCGGCCCCCGGATCCGGACACCCCGTGAGCACGAAAGACCGTCCGGCCACTGTGCCGGAGCGGCCGCGGGCACTGTCAAGCGCGGTCAAGCGCGGTCAAGCGGAGGGAACGCCGGGAAAGTTTCACGCGCGGGCAGGAGGGCCCTGCCCCGGAGCAGCGCGCACTCTCCCGCCGGGCGGTACGCAGGGGTGAACCGTTGGCGCGCGCGGCTCTCGTTGATCAGTGTGTGCGGCATGACGTACTGGGCAGGCGCGGCGCGGATCGCGGCCGTCGCGGCATCGATCGTGCTGCTCTCTCCGGCGCTCGTGGCGCCGCCTGCGGCGGCCCTCTCCTCCAGCCGGAACCCGCAGCAGAATCCCCCGCAGAGGCCTCAGCAGGATTCCCGGCAGGAGCCGCGCCGGCATCCGGCGAGGGACCTGCGCTGGGGCGACTGCGCGGGCGTCGACGACCCCGCACTGCGCTGCGCGGAGGTCACCGTGCCGCTGGACCACCGCCACCCGCGCGGCCGGACGATCACGATCGCGATCTCGCGGCTGCCCGCGACCGACCCGGGCCGGCGCCGCGGCGTCCTGCTCACCACCGGAGGCGGCCCCGGCGGGCCGGGCGTGCCGCTGCCGTCGAGCCTGGCCCCCCTGCTGTCCCCCGAGGTGCGGGCGCGCTACGACCTGATCGGCTTCGACATCCGGTTCGTCGAACGGAGCACGCCCATCGGCTGCGGGCAGGCGGTGGAGGAGCCCGGCGGCTACCGGGTCCGCACCGCCTCCCCCGGAAGCTTCCCGGCCGACGCGGCCGAGGCCCGCGCGTACGCCCGCGACTGCGTCCGCGCCTCGGGGTGGGCCCTGCCGCACGCCACCACGGCGAACGCCGCCAGGGACATGGACATCATCCGAGCCGCGCTCGGCGAGGAGAAGATCTCCTACCTCGGCGGATCGTACGCGGGGATGCTCGGGGCGGTCTATGCCGCCTTGTTCCCCGGCAGGGTGGACAGGTTCGTGCTGGACAGCCCGGTGAACCCGGACATCGCGTGGCGGCCGTACGAACTGGACCGCACCCCGGCGTTCGAGGCCGGGACGGCCGCCTTCGCCGCCTGGACGGCCGGGCGCGACGCCGTGTACGGCCTCGGCGGCACGGCGCGGGAGGTCACCGACGCCGTCGCGGGGCTGATCCGGCGCGCTGCGACGGCTCCGATCGTCGTCGCGGGTCACGCCTGGACGTCGGGCGAACTGGGGACGCTGCTCGTGGCGGGCATCTACGACGAGCGCTCCTTCGGGCTGGTCGCCGCGGCGTTCGCCGACATCGCCGCCGGGCGGGAGCCCTTCGTGCCGTTCCCCGTCCGCCCGCTGCCGCCCGTGGGGGTGCCCGGCGTCCCGGCCGACAACCACACGGCGACCAACATGGCCTACCGGTGCGGGGACGGCCCCTGGCCGCGTGACCTCCGCGACTACCAGCGTGATCTCGACTCCTACAGCGCGCGATATCCGCTGTTCGGCCCGGCCAACGCCAACATCACGCCGTGCGCCTTCTGGCCCCGGATCGCGGACGAGCCGGTGCGGCTGCCCGCCGGCCGGACGCCCGGGGTCCTGGTGACCGCCGCGCTGCGGGACGTGGCGGCGCCGGTGGCCAGCAGCCGCGCCGTGGCCGCGGGCATCCCAGGCTCGCGCCTGGTCACCATCGACGCGCACACCCATGCGCCGTACCCCGCCTTCGGCGACGCCTGCCTCAACGGCCAGGTCGACGCCTTCCTCACCATCGGGACGCTCCCGCCCGCCGACGTCGCCTGTTGACCTCTGGAAACACCCGCGAACCCACGGTGACGCCGGCGGCACTCGGGCGCCGGTCGAGTGCTGCTGCTGCACCCAGAGGGACCCGAGCTGAGGTGCGGCGGAGGCTGCGCAGACGCGGGATAGCCGTCATGACGTGCGGAAACGGCGCTAGACCACGTCGAACTCGTTCCCCTCGGGATCCACCATCGCCACCGCATAGTGATCGACCCCGGGCTGCGACAGCACCCGCACGACGGACGCCCCCGCCTGGACAAGCCGCTCCACCTCGGCATCCACCCGCGCTTTGCGGGTCTCCAGCGGTACGTCCTCCCGCTTGCCGCCCACCTTCACATCCAGGTGGAACCGGTTCTTGACCACCTTGCCCTCAGGCACCTGCTGGAACCAGATCCTCGGCCCGTATCCCTCGGGATCGACGATGCTGTCGCTGCCGTCCCCCTCGCCGAGCTCGTCCTCCGGCACTCCGACACTGCGCCAGTAATCCCGCCACGTGTCGAATCCACCCGGCGGCGGCTCCACCGTGTACCGCAGCGCGCCCGCCCAGAACCGGGCCATCCGCTCGGGTGCCGCACAGTCGACGACCAGCTGATAAGAGACCATGGCGGCCATCCTGCCGGACCCGTCCGACAATCGTCGGCTCACGGCCCGAACGGCTCCTGGGCCGTCGTCGCTCGCGGCCGTGACACGACCATGACACGGCGCGGACGAGGCGGGGACACGACCGGCCGACAGTTATCGGGTCGGCGTGAGAGTTCCGGCGAAGGCGATCGCGAAAAGGAGAAGGCATTGGCGAATGACGGGGAATGGGACCGGCGTTCGGTGTTGCGGGGCGCCGCGGTGCTGGCCGGTGCGGCCGCGACGGCGCCGCTGTTCGGCGGGGCGGCCAGGGCGCTGGCCGGCAGCGGCGAAGCGGACGCTCTGTTCAAGGCCGGGAAGTTCGAGCAGGCCGGCCGCGCGTACGAGGAGATTCTGAAAAAGGACCCGGCGAACCTGCACGCGGCCCGACGACGCGGCTATGTGGCGCTACTGGCCAACAAGTTCCCTGACGCCGAGAAATACCTCAAGATGGCGATCGAGCTGGCGCCGGGCGACAAGGACGCCAACTATTTCCTGGCCGACTGTTACATCCGGCAGGACAAATTCTCCCTCTCCGCACCACGCTGGCAAGCAGCCGGCGAGGACGGCTACGCCAAGTGGTTCGCGGCGGTCAGCGGAGAGCCGTACCAGATCCACGGCGACATCGCGCATGTGCCATTCCAGCAGATGGACCCGATTCCGCTGGTGGAGGCCTCGGTCAACGGCGGGCCACCGAAGCGCTTCACGTTCTACACCGGCGCCCCGAGCCTGAGCATGCGCGCGTCGGTGGCCAAGGAGGCCGGGCTGAGCCCCGTCGCCAGTCAGAAGATCGAGTACGAGAACGACACCATATGGGCGTTCTACGGGGTGCTGGACTCCTTCACGCTGGGCGGCATCGAACTGCGCAACGTCCCCGTGGGCTGGTCGTCGAGGGAGTCGGGCGAGGATGTCGACACGGACAGCGACGGCCTGATCGGCACGTGGGTCTTCTACCATCTGCTGACCACCTTCGACTACGCGGGGCGGTCGCTGATCCTGCGCCGCCGGACCCCCGAAACGGCCAGGAATGCACGCGCCGCCGCCGCACGGGCCGGCGCCGAACCTCTGCCGCTGTGGCTGGCCCGTGAGCAATACCTGCACAGCAGGGGCAGCATCGCCGGCGCCGCCGGCTCCGCCACAGGGGTGGTGGGCGTGAACTTCGGCGGAAGGGGCGAGATGGCCGCGGTCGTGTTCGGCGACACCGCCAAGCGGTTGGGGATCCGCACCGACTACGACCGCCCGATCGGGACCTTCGCCCACAGCCACCCGGCCGTCACCTACCCCTGCTACCCGAAGGAGATCCGCCTCGGCGACGCCACCGCCAAGGAGATCTACTGCGAGAACCACCCAGGGGCCGAGCTCGCCGCCTTGGGGTTCGACGTGCCGACCGCCTTCTTCCACTGCTTCTACAAGCCCTACAACGTCACTCTCGACTTCACCGACATGAACCTCTACATCGCCCGCGGCAAGGCCATTTGATCAGCGGGCGAGGAGGGCGCGCAGGGCCGCGGCGACGCCGGCCGGGTCCTCCTCGGCCATGAAGTGCCCGCTTGTGACCGTGGTGTGCACCAGGTCGGGCGCCCAGGCACCCCACAGCGCCTCGGCGTCGTACCCGAGGGCGGCCCCCCAGTCCTGCTGGAGCACGGTCACCGGCATCCGCAGCCGGTTCCCCGCCTCCCGGTCCGCCCGGTCGTGGTCCACGTCGATCCCCGCCGACGCACGGTAGTCCGCGATGATCGAGGGCACCGCCGTACGGCAGGCGTCCAGGTAGGCGGCGCGTACGTCGGCGGGGATCGCCCCCCGGTCGAGGGTCCAGACGTCGAGGAAGTGGCCGAAGAAGGCGTCCGCGCTCGCACCGATCATCCGTTCGGGCAGGCCGGGCGGCTGGGCCATCAGGTACAGGTGGAATCCGACGGCGGCCCCCGCGCCGTGCATCACCTCCCACATGTCCAGCGTGGGCAGCACGTCGAGGCAGGCCAGGTGGCTGATCGCCGCCGGGTGGTCGAGCCCGGCGCGGAAGGCGACCAGCGCGCCGCGGTCGTGCCCGGCCAGCGCGAACCGCTCGTGTCCCAGCGCCCGCGCCAGGGCGACGACGTCGGCGGCCATCGTGCGCTTGGAGTAGGTCTCGCGACCGGCCTCGGCCGGCTTGTCGCTGGCGCCGTAGCCGCGCAGGTCGGGACAGATCACGGTGTGGCCGGCGGCCAGGTCGGCGGCGACGTGCCGCCACATCAGGTGGGTCTGGGGGAAGCCGTGCAGCAGCACGATCGGGCTCCCCGACCCGCCGACGGCCGCGTTCAGCGACACACCGTCGGCGACCGGCACGCGAAGGTAGTCGAAACCGGGAAGGACAGGCGCCATGACGCGCCCCCTTTCTGTGCGGGATCAGATGCCCTCAGGCTGCCGGACGTGAATGAGCATCCGGTCAGCGCGCTACCGTGGCAGGTGCCTTGAGCTGGGGGTTCGCGCGGAGAGGGGGCGGCAGGGTGGGAGTCGCGTTCGGAGTGCTGGGGCCGGTGACGGCCTGGGACGGCACCGGCGGCGCGATCGCCCTGAAGGGGCCGCGGCACCGGGCGGTGCTGGCCCGGCTGATCGTCGCCCGCGGCCGCGTCGTCCCGGTCACCCGCCTGATCGACGACCTGTGGGACGATCCGCCGGCGGGCGCGGTCGGGGCCGTGCGGACGTTCGTGGCGGCGCTGCGCCGCGCGCTCGAACCCGATCGGCGGCCCCGCACCCCCGCGCGCCTGCTGGTCACCGAGGGACCGGGGTACGCGCTGCGGGCAGGCGCCAGGGCGGTGGACGCCTGGCGCTTCGAACACGCGGTGGGCGTCGCCGCGGACCTGTCCCCCGAGGACGGGCTCGGACGGCTGGAGGAGGCGCTGGGGTGGTGGCGCGGCCCCGCCTACGCGGAGTTCGCCGACCAGGACTGGGCCCGCGCCGAGCGCTCCCGTCTGGCCGAGCTCCGGCTGCACGCGGTCGAGCGTCACGCGGAGATGCGGCTCGCCCTGGGGCGGGCGGCCGAGGCGGTGCCCGACCTGGACGCGCACGCGGCCGGGCACCCCTGGCGGGAGGAGGCCTGGCGGCTGCTCGCGCTCGCGCTCTACCGCAGCGGGCGGCAGGGCGACGCGCTCGCCGTGCTGCGCCGGGCGCGGGCGCTGCTGGCCGACGAGCTGGGAGTGGACCCGGGCCCGGAGCTGCGCCGCCTGGAGGCCGACATCCTGCGCCAGGCCGACCACCTCGACTCCTCGGCGCACGGCGCGGCCGAGCGGGTGTGGGCCCAGGCGACCGCCGCCTACGACCGGGCCGTCGCCTCCGGGGCACGGGCCCGCCTGGAGTCGACGGCGGGACTGCTGCGCGATCTCGCCGTGACCGGGGGCGGCGGCCTGCAGGCGGCGCGCGAGCACCGCGTGGCCGCCGTCGAGGCGGCCGAGGAACTCGGCGACGCGGAGCTGACCGCCCGGGTGATCGGCGCCTTCGACGTCCCCGCCATCTGGACCAGGTCCGACGACCCCGGGCAGGCGGCGCGCATCGTGGCGGCGGCCGGGCGCACGCTGGCCGCACTGGTCCCCGGTCACGAGGCGGCCCGGGCCCGTCTGCTGGCCACGATCGCGCTGGAGTCGCGCGGCGACCGCTCCGGCTGCGGGCCTCGGGCGGCGCGGCAGGCCGAGGAGATCGCCCGTCGTCTCAACGACCCCGCGCTGCTCGCGTTCGCGCTGGGCGGCCTGTTCATGCAGACCTTCCACCGCACGGGCCTGGCCGCCCGCCGCGACGAGATCGGCGCCGAACTGGTGGAGCTGTCCGCCCCGCACGGCCTGGTCACCTTCGAGATGCTCGGGCACCTCATCCGGATGCAGGCCAGGTCGGCGCTCGCGGACTTCACGGCCGCCGACGCCCACGCCGCCGAGGCCGACCGCCTGGCCGTACGGCACGAGCGGCCCCTGGCGGGTGTGTTCACCGGGTGGTATCGGGCGCTGCGCCTGGACGCGACGGGCCGGGCGACGGCGGAGGAGGCCGAGGCCGCCTATCGGAACGCCGCCGCCCGGCTGGACGGCGCCGGCATGCCCGGCATGGAGCGCGGCCTGCTGCCGCTCGCGCTGCTGTGCCTGCGCCTTCGGCACGGGCAGTCCCCGCCCGGCGTCGAACCCACCGGCGAACCCATCGACTGGGGACCGTACGCGCCGTGGGCCCGGCCCCTGGTGCTGCTGGCGCGCGACCGCCGCGACGAGGCGGCGGCGGCGCTGCGCGCCCTGCCCGAGCCGCCGCACGACCTGCTGACGGAGGCCCTGTGGTGCCTCGCCGCCCGGGCGGCCCTCGCACTCGGCGACCGCACGACGATGGAACGCGCCTACGCCGCGCTGCTGCCCGCCGCGGGCGAGCTGGCCGGGGCGGGCAGCAGCGTGCTGACGCTCGGCCCGGTCGCCGCGCACCTGGAGGACCTCGCCGCCGTCATCCGGGCTTCTCCGCCGCGTTGATCGGCCACACGATCGGCCGCGCCGGCATCGGCGCCCTGGGATCGGCCGACGGATTTCCTTTCAGCGCCGGCGGCGGGGGCCCGGCCGGCGGCCGGCGCCTCGGTCGGCGGCGGGGGCCGGGGCCGGGCGGGCCTGCGGTCCCGACCAGTGCGCCGGGCGGGTGAGGGCCGGGGGCAGCTTCGTGGCGTCGTCTCCCCTGGCCGCGTTCACCTGGGCCTGGGTGAGGAAGACGCTCCCCGTGAGGTCGGCGCCGCCGAGGTCGGCTCCGCGCAGGTCCGCCCCGATGAGGTCCGCGCCGCGCAGATCGGCCCCGCGCAGGTCCGCCCCGATGAGATAGGCGCCCCTCAGGTTGGCTCCGCGCAGGTCGGCCTTCCTCAGCCGGGCGCCGATGAGGTCGGCTCCTCTGCGGTCGGGAGCGCGGCCCCCGGCCGACGCACGCACCAGCTCGCTCGTCCGCAGCAGCAGCACGTTGACCTTCTCGCGGTGGGCGGCGACGTCCACGCCCAGCAGGTCGTCGGGGGTGCCCAAGGTCAGGCGTTCGGTCTCCTCGTACGCGCCGCGCAACTCGGCGTGGATCGGGCCGGCCGCCGGCAGGGACATCGCCTCGTCCAGGTACCACAGCAACTCGTGCAGGTGCCGTACGACGGGGAAGACCTCGAACATCCGCGCCGCGGTCCCCGGTTCGTCCCGCCAGCTGCGACCGAAGGTGACCTGCGAGACCTTCTGCCCCGCGCCGAAGCAGTCGTAGACGGTGCAGCCGGGAAAGCCGCTCTCCCGCAGACGCGCGTGGATGCCGCAGCGGAAGTCGTCGCGCAGGTTGGGGCACGCCCGCCCGGCGTCCTTGCTGATCGCGAAGTCGGCCGAGGCGGCGAAGGGCAGCGCGACGCAGCACAGCCCGAAGCAGTTCGCGCAGTCGGCCCGCAGGTCGGTCCGCCTGCCGGGGCCGGAGCCTGCCGGATCGTCCGCGCGGGCGTCCCCGTGGTCGTGCGTGTGGGGCAACGTGCCTGGTCTCCTCGTGCTCGGGCGGCGCCGCCGGGTCGCTGGCCGTCCCGGCGCCCAGCTAGAACGTATCCCACCGGACGAGCACCGGGTGCCCGGCCTCCGCCGGGGGTCGGCGGCTCACGCGTGCGCGCTCCCGTTCCCGCATCGGTCCGCGGCGGAGGCGGTGAGGTGACGAACCATCCGGACCAGCCCGGCGCGCCGCGCGGCCGGGCTGTCGCCTTCGGCCCCGGCCATGATCATGCGTACGACCTGGGGAGCGGTGAACCACCAGGTCGCCAGTGCGTACACCGCGTAGACCAGGTGTGCGGGCTCGACCTCGGCCGTGAGGAGGCCGTTCTCCCGCGCGGCGGCGAAGGCGGCGACCTTGCCGGCGTAGTGGGCGGCCCGTTCGTCTTCGGCGGCCACGCCCGTCCGGCCGTCCTCCAGCCCCTCCCAGGCGAGCAGGCGTAGGAAGTGCGGGTGGGCGCAGTGGTAGTCGAACACGCGCCCGGCGTACTCGCCCAGGTCGGCCATCTGCTCGGGAGTGAGGGGGACGGCGGCCGCCACCCTGGCCAGCTCGGCCTCCAGGACGGCGGTGAACAGCTGCCGCTTCCCGCCGAAGTACTGGTAGATGCGCTCCTTGTTCACCCCCGCACGCGCGGCGACGCGGTCCACCCGCGCACCCTGCGGGCCGTGCTCGGCGAACTCCTCGACCGCCGCCTCCAGCAGCAGCCGTTTCGTCCTGGCGGTGTCCCATGCCATGACCGGCAGCCTACACAACTCCAACTCGTCAGTTGGATTTACGCAGCACCCGTGCCATACTCCAACCGACCAGTTGGAGATTTGCCGGCCGGCCTCGCTCCACGCCACCACGACAGATGGGAAAACGGCATGACCGCCACACCCTCGACCACCCGCGAGGTCGTCGACGCCTTCTTCGCCCGCTTCGCCGCCGGTGACATGCCAGGGCTGCTCGACCTGTTCGCCGACCAGGTGGACTTCCTCGTCCCGGGCGACCCGAAGGTGCCCTGGACGGGGGCGCGCTCCGGCAGGGACGAGATCGCCGAGTTCTTCACGCTGCTCGGCACCGAGCTCACTCCCGAGGAGTTCACGATCGACACCACCCTCGTCGAGGGCGGGCACGCGGTGACGACCGGCCGCAGCCGCTTCCGCGTGCTGTCGACCGGCAGGTCGTTCCTCAACGAGTTCGCCCTGCACTTCACCGTCGCCGACGGCAAGATCGCCGGTTATCGCATGCATGAGGACAGCCACGCGATCAGCGAGGCGTACGCCGCCTGACCCGTCAGGGACCGGCCGGTCCGGCCGCGGACGGCCGCGTGCCGTTCCCGGTCCGGCGGCCGGCCCGTGACGCGACCGGCCCCCGGACGGCCCGACCCTCGGGGGCGGCGGGGCCGAGGTCCAGGCCGTGGCTGCACGGGATCGCGGTCAGCTCGTCGAACCAGGCGGGGCTGCCGGAGCGCGGGGAAGCCCACCCGTTCCAGCCCGGTGAGCGACTCCAGGCGAACGCCGTCGGGGCCGCGCAGCTCGGCGGCCTGCTCGGCGGCGAGGAGCACGCCGAGCTTCTCCATGGCCACGAGCATCGCGTCAAAATCGTGCCCGGCGGAACGCTCCCCGACCAGGCCCACGTCCGGTCGGAGGACTGGACGATTTCGTCCAGTTTGTGGTGGTATGCCGGAGTTGTCAAGGCTGTTCCTCCGGCATGGCTCCGGAGGGGCCGCCGCACCCGAAGGCAGGGTTGTCACATGACCGATCGAGGGCCGAGGAAGGAATCGCCGAGGCTCACCGCGCGCGGTGCGGCCACTCGCGAGCGCATCGTCGCCACCGCCGCGGACCTCATGCTCCGGCAGGGGGTGGCGGCGACGACCCTCGACCAGGTGGTGGACGTGTGCGCCATCAGCAAGTCGCAGCTCTATCACTACTTCCCGGACAAGGAAGCACTGATCACCCAGGTGATCGCGATGCGGGAGCACCGCATGGTCGTGTCCCAGAAGCCGCAACTCGACCAGGTGCGCTCGATGCGGGACCTCGAAAGGTGGCGCGACTCGCTGGTGACGGGTCTTCGGGAGCGCGGCGAACCCTACAAATGCCCCATCGGGGCGCTGGCCAACGAGCTCTCCTGCCGCAGCGACGACTCCCGTCAGTCCCTGGCCGCCGTCTTCGCCAGGTGGCAGGGCCTGCTCGCCGCCGGCCTGTCCCGCATGCGGGACAGCGGCGAGCTCGACCCCGGCGCCGACCCCGGAGAACTCGCCGTCGCGGTCATCGCCGCCCTGCAGGGCGGCTACCTGCTCGCCGAGACCATGCAGGACGACCGGCCCTTCGCGCTCGCCCTCGACATGGCACTGAACCACGTGAAAGCCCAGGTCAGAGACCCTGCCGCCGATTTGACACACTCGGCCGACTAGCCCAAAGTGGACGAAATCGTCCACTCGCCCCTTGGCGGTGCCGACCGTCCACGGGTGCGGCAGGAAAATGGTGAGACCGATGCCGTTTCTGCGCTCGGCCCAAGCGCGCTACACGACAGCGGCGACAA
>NZ_JBEYWQ010000052.1:0-36046 GCF_040644495.1 Microbispora sp. NPDC046973
CGCGTGTACGTGGCGCAGAAGCGCAAGATCACCGATGGTGACAAGCTCGCCGGCCGTCACGGCAACAAGGGCGTCATCTCCAAGATCCTCCCGGTCGAGGACATGCCGTTCCTGGAGGACGGCACCCCGGTCGACATCATCCTCAACCCGCTGGGCGTGCCCGGCCGGATGAACGTCGGCCAGGTGCTGGAGACCCATCTCGGCTGGATCGCCGCCCAGGGCTGGGACATCGGCGGGGTGGAGGAGGCCTGGGCCGAGCGCCTGCGCGACAAGGACATGGACAGGGTCGAACCCTGGACCAACGTCGCCACCCCGGTGTTCAACGGCGCCGGCGAACAGGAGATCATCGGTCTTCTGGGCAGCACCCTCGTCAATCGCGACGGCGACCGTCTGGTGATGCCCAGTGGAAAGGCGCGGCTGTTCGACGGGCGTTCAGGCGAGCCGTTCCCGCACCCGATCGCGGTGGGCTACATCTACATCCTGAAGCTGCTGCACCTGGTCGACGACAAGATCCACGCTCGCTCGACCGGTCCGTACTCGATGATCACTCAGCAGCCGCTGGGTGGTAAGGCGCAGTTCGGCGGCCAGCGCTTCGGTGAGATGGAGGTGTGGGCCCTGGAGGCCTACGGCGCCGCCTACGCGCTGCAGGAGCTGCTGACGATCAAGTCCGACGACGTGCAGGGCCGGGTGAAGGTCTACGAGGCCATCGTCAAGGGCGAGAACATCCCCGAGGCGGGCATTCCCGAATCCTTCAAGGTCCTCATCAAGGAGATGCAGTCACTCTGTCTGAACGTCGAGGTTCTCTCCAGCGACGGCATGTCGATCGAGATGAGGGACACCGACGAGGACGTCTTCCGCGCGGCGGAGGAGCTCGGCATCGACCTGTCCCGGCGTCCCCACGAGGGCGCGATGACCGTCGACGACATCTGAGGAACGACAGGCCCGGTCAGCGGGCGGCGCCGGGGACGCGAAGCCGGTCGACGGCCTCGCGGCGGCGCCGCTCTGGCCGGCGGTCGTAGCGTGCGGTGGTGGCGGGGGAGGCGTGGCCCACCAGGGCCTGGGTGGTGGCGAGGTCGACCCCGGCGTCGAGCAGTTCGCCGATGAACGTGCGCCGGAAGTCGTGCGGCGTACGGGGGGACGCCCCGGCGGCGGCCAGGCGCCGGGAGACGATGTCGGCGATGGCCTGGCCGGTCATGTGGGCCAGCCGCAGCCGCCCGCCCTTGTTGATGGGGCAGAACAGGGGGCCCGCCGCCCGGCCGCGTACGGCGAGCCAGAGGTCGAGGCGTTCGACGGCCTCCGCGGTCAGGTAGACCAGTCGCTCCTTGTCGCCCTTGCCGCGCACCCGCAGGGAGCGCGCGTGGGGATCGAAGTCGGTCAGGGTGAGCCCGGCGATCTCGGCCCGGCGGCAGCCGGTGGAGTAGAGCGCCGCCAGCATCGCGCCGTCGCGGCGGCCGGCGGGGGAGGGGTCGCCGTCGCACACCTCGAGTACGGCCGCCAGCGCCTCGGCCTCGACGTGCCGTCCCGCCGGAACGCGGGTGTGCTTGTATGCGGGCAGGTCCGCGGCCCGCTGGTAGTCCTCGCCGCTCATCAGGCCGAGCCGCCACGCCTCCTTCAGCACGCGGCGCAGGGCGACCAGGTGCTTGTTGACATGAGAGGGCGACCAGCCCTGCTCCCGCATCAGCGTCCGCAGCCGGATGGTGTGCTCGTAGCGGAGGAGTTCCCAGGGCTGACCGGCGCCGGTCGCCTCCGGGTCGCCGGTGATGAGGCGGGCGATGCGGTCGAGGCAGCCCTTCATCGTGCGCTTGGACTCGGGGCTCTGTAGCGCGTCGAGATACACCTGGTAGGGGTCGCGCCCTGGCTGCGCGGGGGTGTTCCGCTCGGGGACGGCGGGGGTGTTCATCGCCTCGATCCTACTATGAATCTACAATGTAAAGGCGCTGCGTAGTTACAAGATCATTTACAGCAGTAACCAACACCCTCAACGACAATGAGAGCACCATGCGAATCGGGATTCTCGGGCCGTTGCGGGTGACCGGCGCCCACATCAGGGGCGCCCGCCTGCGCGTGCTGCTGATCCGGCTCGCGCTGGAGCCCGGCAGAGTCGTCGCTGCCGAGAGACTCACCGGCGACCTGTGGGAGGAGCCGCCGGCGAACCCGGCGGCGGCGCTGCACTCCCTGGTGTCGCGGCTGCGTCGTGAACTGCAGCGGGGGCTCCCGGGTGCCGTCGTGTCGCATCCGGCCGGTTACCTGCTCGACGTCCCGCCCCAGGAGGTGGACGCGGCGGAGTTCGAACGCCTGGTGCGCTCGGGCCGGGCCGAGCGCGATCCCCGGCGCGCCGCCGTCTCCCTGCGGTCCGCCCTGTCGCTCTGGCGAGGTGAGGCGCTCTGCGACGCGGCGGACCTGCCGTTCGCGCGGGTGGCGGCGGCGCGCCTCGAGGAGCTGCGCCTTTCCGCGCTGGAGGCCCGGGTGGCGGCCGATCTCGCCCTGGCGGACGCGGCTGCGGCCGGAGCGCTGGTGGCGGAGCTGGAGGAGCTCGTCGCCGCGCACCCGCTGCGTGAGCCGTTCCACGCCCTGCTGATGCGAGCGCTGCGTGCGGCGGGGCGGCGCGGAGACGCGCTGGAGGCGTTCGAACGCGTCAGGCGGCGGCTGGCGGACGAGTTGGGCGTCGATCCCGGGCCCGAACTTCGCGCGGCCCACCTGGAGGCGCTGCGCGAAGCGTCTCCGGCGGCAGCCGTGCGGGCCGTACGGAGGAACGTGCCGGCGCCGGTGACGAGCCTGGTCGGGCGGCGGGAGGACGTGGCACGGGTGCGGGGTCTGCTGTCGGCCGCGCGGCTGGTCACGCTGACCGGGCCGGGCGGCGCGGGCAAGACGAGACTGGCGGTGGAGGTCGCGGGCGGGCTCACCGCCGCATCGGGTGTCTGGCTGGTCGAGCTGGCCTCCGCCGGGAATTCGGCGGACGTGGCCGCCGTCGTGCGGGCGACCGTACCCCGGGCGGCGCCCGAGCCGGACGGGGACGTCGCGGCACGGCCGGCCGCGTCGCCGCTCGACGCGCTGGTGGAGGCGCTGGCAGGCCGGGAGCTCGTGCTCGTGCTCGACAACTGCGAGCACGTGGTGGACGGCGCGGCGGCGGTGGCGGAGCGGTTGCTGGCGGGGGTGCCGGGGCTGCGGATCCTGGCGACCAGCCGGGAGCCGCTGGACGTCCCCGGCGAGCATCTCCATCCGGTGCGGCCGCTGGCGCTGCCCGATGACGGGGTGAGCGCGGCGCGGGCGCTGGAGTTCCCGGCGGTGGAGCTGTTCGCGGCGCGGGCGTCGGCGGCGCGGCCGGGGTTCACCGTGGACGACTCCGTGGTGGCCGATGTGGTCGCGGTGTGCCGGGAGCTGGACGGGCTGCCGCTCGCGATCGAACTGGCTGCGGCCCGGCTGCGGTCGTTCACGGTTCGGCAGCTCGCGGAGGCGGTGGGGGAACGGCTGACGCTGCGGGGCGGCCGTACGGCGGGGCCACGGCACCGCACGCTGCGGGCGGTCATCGATTGGAGCTGGGGTCTGCTGTCACCGGGGGAGCGTGTGGCGCTGCGCCGGTTGTC
Organism: Microbispora sp. NPDC046973; assembly: GCF_040644495.1. NCBI lineage: Bacteria > Bacillati > Actinomycetota > Actinomycetes > Streptosporangiales > Streptosporangiaceae > Microbispora > Microbispora sp. NPDC046973. The sequence continues at coordinate 3,585 of NZ_JBEYWQ010000052.1, forward strand.
GGTGTTCGCGGGCGGGGCGACGGCGGAGGCGGCCTTGCGGGTGTGCGGGGCCGACCTGGAGACGGTGGCCTGTCTGGTGGACAAGTCGCTGGTCGTGGTGGCCGAGCCGGACGGGCCTGCGGACAGGGGCGCGCGGGTGCGTTACCGGCTGCTGGAGACGGTCCGGGCGTACGCGGCCGAGCGGCTGGAGGAGGCGGGCGAGGCGCGGGCCGTGCGGGACCGGCATCTGGGCTTCTTCCTCGAGACGGCGGAGGCGTCCGAGCCCGGGTTGCGTACGGCCGATCAGCTTCGCCTGCTGGCGATGCTCGACGCCGAGCGGGGAAACCTCGATGCGGCGCTGGGCCACGCCGTGCGGACCGGGCAGGAGCGGCCGGCGCTGCGGCTGTTCACGGCCAGGTTGTGGGCATGGACGGTGCGGGGACGGGGCGACGAGGCGGCCGGGTGGGCGCGGGCGATCCGGGCGGCGCCGGGTGATGCCGCGCCGCCCGGGTTGGAAGTGCCGCACATGGTGTGCGTGCTGCTGGCGTCCGACGGCCCGTACGCCTCGCCGGAGGCGCTGCGTGTGGTCGAGGAGTCGGGTCATCCCGTGGCGTTGTGGGCTTGGGTGGTGGGGGTCAGGCCCTCGGGCGGGGGCGCGGATCACTGGCGCAGGGCGCTCGCGGCGATGCGGGCGTTCGGCGATCACGAGGACCCGTGGGCGCGGGCGACGGCGCTGCTGATGGGCGGGATCGGGGAGTTCGAGTACGGCAGGGCGGGAGCGAGGGCGGCCGAGGCGTGGTTGCGTGAGGCGCTGGCGGGCTACCGCGCGCTGGGGGAGCGGTGGGGGCTGTCCCTGACGCTGTACTGGCTGTCGCTGGCGGCGGAGAACCGGGGTGACGCGGCGGAGGCGCTGGCGCTGCTGGAGGAGGCGGCGGAGCTGGCGGGGCTGATCGGGGGGCTGGAGGCGGTTCCCGTTCCGTTGATGCTGCGGGTGCGGCTGGCTCAGCTACGTGCCCGTACGGGTGATGTGGCGGGGGCGGAGCGGGAGCTGGAGCGGGCCCGCGAGGTGGCCGTCCGTACGGGGGATCGGGTGGCGGCGGCGCGGGTGCGGCAGGCCGCCGGGGAGGTGGCGCGGCGGCGGGGGGCGCTCGGTGAGGCGGAGGGCCTGCTGGTGGAGGCGTTGGAGCTGGCCGGCGGGCAGGCGGGTGTGCCCGAGCAGTTCCTGGCCACGGTTCACGTCGAGCTGGCCCGGGTGCGGGCGGAGCGCGGTGACCGCGAGGCGGCGTGGCGGTCGCTGCGCTCGGCGCTGCGGTCGTCGGGGCGCGCGGGTGACGAGACGGTGCGGGCGATGGTGCTGGAGGCGGCGGCGGAGTGGTGTGCCGGGGGCGGGGACCTGTCGCGTGCCGCGCTGCTCGCGGGTGCGGCGCGGACGCTGCGCGGGTTGGACGGTGTGCTCGGGATGCGCGTGGACGGGACGGCCCGCGTCCGGAGCCGCGGCTGAGGTTCGGCTGAGGTTCTTCAGGGCAGTTGCGCGCGCACCCATCGGGGGTCGGGGTTGACGTGCGGCTCGCCCGCCACCACCACGGTCGGCACGGTCTCGTCGCCGCCGGTGGCGGCCCGGACCGCGGCGGCGCCGTCCGGGTCGCGCCAGATGTCGACCCAGTGCATCCGGAAGGCGTGGCGACCGAGCCGGGTGCGCAGGCGCAGGCAGTAACGGCAGCCGGGGCGCCAGTAGACGATGGGGCGGCCGTCGGCCTCGCTGCGGCGCAGCGCCTCCGCCGCGCTGACGGACCTCGGGAACATCAGGGGGGACAGCAGGACGGCGCCCACCAGGAAGATCAGGAGCAGCGTGACGGCGGCGCCGGGGAGCCCCTTGGCGACCTGCCGCGCCGCCGCGGCGAGCCCGACGGCCAGGAACAGGATCGGCAACATCCATCGGCGCAGCATGGCGGTCACGCTAGCGCACCGGCCGGGGGTGTCGGTGGCCGAGGCGGGCAGGGTGATCTGCGGGATCACGAGTGCCGGGGGCGTGTGGCGGCGAGGAGGGGGCGAACTGCCTAGGATCGGCCCTCCTAGCGTGCACGGGACGAGAAGTGCGCCGGGAGGCCGAGGATTGATGACATGACGATGGACCGCGCCAAGCTGGCGGACTTCCTCCGCCGTTCCCGCGAGCGGCTCCGGCCGCAGGAGGCCGGCCTGCCCGCAGGACCGCGGCGTCGCACGCCCGGCCTGCGCCGTGAGGAGGTGGCCCAGCTGGCGGGGGTGTCGGCGGACTACGTGATGCGGCTCGAGCAGGCGCGCAGCTCCCAGCCGTCGGTCCAGCTGCTCAGCGCGCTCGCCCGGGCGTTGCGGCTGAGTGAGGACGAAAGAGATCACCTTTACCTGCTGGCGGGCCACCGCCCGCCCGAAGGCGCGCGCGCTGGAGATCACGTCCGTCCCGGCCTGCTCTATCTGCTCGACCGGCTGGGCGACACGCCGGCCCAGCTCCTCACCGACCTCGGCGATCTGCTCGCCCAGAACGCCCTGGCCGAGGCCTTGTTCGGGTGCGTGTGCACGGTCGAGGAACCGGACCGGAACATCGTGTGGCGCTGGTTCACCGATCCGTCGGTGCGCGAGCCGTACCCGGCCGAGGAACACGATCGTCTCGGCCGGCTGCACGTCGCGGACCTGCGCGCGGCCGCCACGCGTCGTGGCTACGATCGGCCCTCCAGCGCGCTGATCGACCGGCTCGGGGCGGCGAGCGAGGAGTTCGCCACGCTCTGGCAGCGGCACGAGGTCGCCGTGCGCCGCGGCAGCCGGATGCGGGTGATGCATCCGTCCGTCGGGCCGATCGAATTCGACTACGAGATGCTGCAGACGCAGGCCGCCGACCAGCGCCTGCGCCTCTTCACGCCGCCGCCCGGATCCGGAAGCATCGAGGCTCTCGAGCTCCTCCGTGTCGTCGGCCCGGAGACGGCCCATCGCAGTCACCGATGAGGGTCTGCCTGTACGGCCGGCGCGGGCCTCGCGCTCGGTGCGGGAGCAGGCCGGCGGCGTCACGGTCTGCTCAGGGCAGCAGTGCCAGCTTGCCCACGGTGGCCCGCGCTTCCAGTTCCGCGAGTGCCTTCGGCCCCTCGGCCAGTTCGTAGAGGGTGGGCCGGCCGGGGCCGAGCACTCCGGCTGCGAGGAGCCCGAGCATCTCTCCCATGACTTCGCCGAAGATCTGCGGCGCGGCCTGGATCAGGATGCCGATGTTCAGGCCGATGACGTGGATCTGATGCGTGTAGACGAGCTCCCAGTTGGTGATCGCGGCTTCCCCGCCGGCCAGGCCGTAGACGACGACCCTGCCGGTGACCCGCTTGGTCGCGGCCAGGCTGGCGTCGAGGGTGGCGCCGCCGACCGACTCCAGCACCAGGTCGGCGCCCGCGCCGCCGGTCAGTCGCAGGACCTCGGCGGCGAGGCCGGCGGCGCGGGAGTCGACGACGTGGTCGGCGCCCAGCGCTCGTACCACCTCGTGCTTGTCCGGCGAGGCCGTGGCGATCACCGTCGCGCCGTAGTGCTTGGCCATCTTCACCGCGGCCTGGCCTGTGGCTCCGGCCGCGGCGTGGATCAGCACGGTCTGCCCTGCCTTGACGCGGCCCAGTGGCTTGAGGGCCGCCAGCGCGGTCGGCCAGTTGACGACCATGCCCAGTGCCTGCTCGTCGGTCCAGCCCGGCGGCACGGGGACCGCCGCGGCGGCGGGCAGCACCATGTATTCGGCGAAGGCGCCGCCTGTGATGCCGACGCCGATGACGTGGTCGCCGGGCTTCAGGCCGGTCACTCCCTCGCCGGCGGCGGTGACTTCTCCGGCGCCCTCGATGCCCGCCAGATACGGCGGCTGCGGGCCGCCTGCGAACGTGCCGCGTGCCTGGGCGATGTCGACGAAGTTGACACCGGCGGCGGTGACCCGGATCAGGACCTCGCCCGGGCCCGGGCCCGGTAGCGGCGCGTCGTTGATCAGGCGCAGGTCCCGCGGGCCGTTGAAGGAGGTCTGCTGCAGGGCGCGCATGGTGGCGCGAGTGCTCACGGCGATCGCCTTCCTATTTGTTTGTCGAACGATAAACAACCCTGGCACGCGGCTCTCGCGCGGGTCAAGGTAAAGTTGATCGAACGACAAAGAAATCCGGAGGGACGCTGGATGGCCACGCGCGGCAGGCCTCGCACATTCGACCCGGACACCGCCCTGCGCACGGCGCTGGACCTGTTCTGGGAGCGGGGCTACGAGGGGACCTCGATCAACGACCTGGCCACGGCCATGGGAATCGCCTCGGCCAGCATCTACGCCTGCTTCGGCAGCAAGGAGGACCTGTTCCGTAAGGTCATGGCGCTGTACGGCACGACCTCGGGCGAGCCGCCCAGGCGCGCGCTGCGCGAACAGCCGACCGCACGCGCCGCGGTCCACGCCATGCTGCGCGCCACCGCCGACGAGATCACCCGCCCGGACGCGCCGCACTACTGCATGCTCGTCCTGGCCGCGCCCACCGGCGCCGTGGAGAACCACACGGTCCGGGAGTTCCTTGCCGATCTCAGGCGCGACATGCTCGCCACCATCGAGGACCGGCTCGCCCGCGGTGTCGCGGACGGCGACCTCACCGTGCCGCCCGCCGGCCTGGACGCCGTCGCCCGCTACTACGCCACCGTCGTGCAGGGACTGTCCGTGCAGGCCCGCGACGGAGCCACCCGCACCGAGTTGGAGGCGGTCATCACCTGCGCGATGGCCGCGTGGGACACGCTCACGTCCACGCCGTCACCCACCGGCGGTTGAAGCCGTGTGCGTGGCGGAGGGTGGTCAGCGGCCAAGGCGGCGGTAGCGGCGGACCGACAGCGGGAGGAAGACCGTGATGAGCAGCAGCGGCCAGACCAGAGCCATGACCGCGGCGTGCTCGGCGATCCAGGTGGTGCCGCCCGCCCCGGGGTTGCCGAACAGGTCGCGGGTGGCGGCCATGGTGGCCGACAGGGGGTTCCACTCGGCGACGGCGGCCAGCCAGCCGGGCATGGTGCCGGTCCAGGCGAAGGCGCTGGACAGGAAGCCGACGGGCCAGACGAGGATCTGGACGGCCATGACGGCTTCCGGGCCGTTGAGGGTCAGCCCGAGGTAGATGCCGACCCACAGGAACGCGAAGCGCAGCAGCAACAGCAGTCCGATGGCGAGGGCGGCGCGGGCGGGGCCTTCGTGCCAGCGCCAGCCGACGGCCAGGCCGCAGGCGATCATGACGATGAGGCCGAGGACGGTGTTGAGCATGTCCGCGACGCTGCGGCCGAGGACGACGGCGGAGGAGGCGATGGGCAGGGAGCGGAAGCGGTCGGTCACGCCCTTGGCGGCGTCGCGGGCGACGGCGGTGAAGGTGGCCTCGATACCGAAGAGCATGGTCATGGCATACATGCCGGGCATCAGGTATTCGCGGTAGTCGCCGCCGCCGGGCACGGCCATGCCGCCGCCGAACAGGTAGCCGAACATCAGCACGATCATGACGGGGAACAGCAGGCCCGCCACGACCTGGCCGGGTTCGCGGGCCCAGTGGCTGAGGTCGCGCAGGGTGACGGTCCAGCCGTCGGCCAGCGCCCAGCGCAGCCGCGCGGCCGCGGTGCGGGGGATCTCGGGTGCGGTGACGGTCGTGCTCATGCCGCGGCTCCCTGTCTCGTACCGTTCGCCTTGCCGTTCTCCATGCCGCTCTTCGAGCCGTTCTTCGAGCCGGTCAGGTGGAGGAAGACCTCGTCCAGGGTGGGCCGTCGCACGGCGATGTCCGCGACGGTGATGCCTGCGGCGTCGAGGGCGCGCAGGAGCTCGGGCAGCGCGGCGGACCGGTCGCGTACGGGTGCGCTGACGCGGCGGAAGTCGGGGTCCACATCGACGGACACGTCAGCCGGGCCGTCACCCGGGCCGTGACCCAGGCGGTCACCCAGGGCGCCCGCCACCCGGCCGGCGATCGCGGCGGCGGCGGGCAGGTCGGCGGCGTGGCGCACGACGACGTCGAGGCGGTCGCCGCCGAGCGCGGACTTCAGCTCGTCCGGGGCGCCCTCGGCGACGACCCGGCCGGCGTCGACGACCGACACGCGGGAGGCCAGCTGGTCGGCCTCCTCCAGGTATTGCGTGGTCAGGAGCACGGTGGTGCCCTCGGCGACGAGGGCGCGGACGGCCTCCCACACCTCGGTGCGGCCGCGCGGGTCCAGGCCGGTGGTGGGCTCGTCGAGGAACAGCACCGGAGGGGAGCAGATCATGCCGACGGCCAGGTCGAGGCGGCGGCGCATGCCGCCGGAGTAGTTCCCGACCGCTTTGGTCCCGGTGCCGTCGAGGCCGAACCGGGCGAGCAGTTCGTCGGCGCGGGCGCGGGCCGCCGCCGGGCGCAAGTGGTGGAGGCGGCCGAACATGACGAGGTTCTGCCTGCCGCTGAGGACCTCGTCGAGGGCGGCGTGCTGGCCGACCAGGCCGATGCTGCGGCGTACGTCGGCGGCCTGCCGTACGACGTCGAAGCCGGCGACGCGAGCGGTGCCGGCGTCGGGACGCAGCAGCGTGGTGAGTATCCGGACGGCGGTGGTCTTGCCGGCGCCGTTCGGCCCGAGCAGGCCGTGCACCGTGCCCTCGCCGACGGCCAGGTCGACGCCGTCGAGGGCGGGGGTGTCCCCGTATCGCTTGCGCAGCCCTTCCGCCGCGATCGCGTACGTCATCGTGATTCCTCCCATGCTTGCCGTATGATGTACCGTACAGCATACGGAAGCAGGGTGCGCATAGAATTCGCAGGCGATGACGGAGTACAGCTCGCAGGGAGACCCGGCGCGGAGTCTGGCCCTGCTGTGGCGGACGGGTGAGCGGACCGGGCGCAAGGGCAAGCCGGAGATCGGGGTCGACCGGATCGTGCGCGCGGCGATCGAGGTCGCCGACGCCGAGGGCCTGGCCGCGCTGTCCATGCGCAAGGTCGCCGAACAGCTGGGCGTGGGGACGATGTCCCTGTACACCTACGTGCCGGGCAAGGCCGAGCTGATCGACGTCATGCTCGACACCGCGTACGGCGAGCTGCCCACGCCCGCGGAGGTGCCGGGCGGCTGGCGGGGCAGGCTGGAGCTGATCGCGCGGGAGAACCTGGCGCTCTACCGGCGGCACCCGTGGATGCTGCAGGTGTCGTCGACGACCCGGCCCCCGCTGGGCCCCAACCTCATCGCCAAGTACGACTACGAGTTGCGGGCGGTGGACGGCATCGGCCTGGACGACCTCGAGATGGACTCGGTCGTCACGCTGCTGAACGGCTACGTGAGCGGCGCGGCGCGGGGCGCGGTGGAGGCGGCGCAGGCGCAGGGGGAGACGGGCGTCACCGACGAGCAGTGGTGGTACGCCCACGCGCCCTACCTGGCCAAGGTGTTCGACCCTCGGCGTCACCCGGTCGCCGCCCGGGTCGGCGCGGCGGCGGGCGAGGCGTACAACGCGGCCTACGACCCCGGCCAGGCCTTCGAGTTCGGCCTTCAGCGCGTGCTCGACGGCATCGAGGCGTTCGTCGCCTCCCGCACCGCCGGATGAGGTGCCGTTCGCGGACGCGGTGGCCGGCCGAACAGGACGCGCTGGTCAAAGAGTCGGTAGGCCCGGCGGCGGAGCCTCGCGTGCCTGCGTGACTACACCCTCTCGTCCGGGGGAACCTGCCCTGGCGGACATTCGCACAGCGGCGCGGAGGGGACGGAGGCACGGCGATGGCGACCACCGCGGGCGAGGCCCGGGCCGGTGTGACGCCGGCCAGTCTGCGGCTGCCGGGCATCCTGCTCGGGGTGGGGCTGGGCGGGTTCGTCGACGGCATCCTGCTGCACCAGCTCCTGCAGTGGCATCACATGCTGAGCAGCACCGACAGCGACCACATCGGGGTGAAGTACTACAACCCCCGCACCGTCTCCGGTCTGGAGATGAACACCGTGTGGGACGGCATCTTCCACGTCTTCTGCTGGCTCGCGGTGCTCATCGGTCTCGCGGTCCTGTACTCCAGGGTCACCCGCAACCGGCGCCGGGTGTGGGCCTCACGGGTGCTGTGGGGGTGGATCCTGGCCGGCTGGGGGATCTTCAACCTCGTCGAAGGCGTGCTGGACCACCACATCCTGGCCATCCACCACGTGCACGGCGGTCCCTACCAGCTCTGGTGGGACGTCGGTTTCCTCATCCAGGGCGCGATGCTGCTCGCCGGGGGCTACCTGCTCGCGCGTAGCGGGCGGTCCTTCGACCCCGCCGAGACCCCCGCCTGATGGACACCGCCTGATGGACCACCACGAAGTGATGGACCACGGCGCGCACGTCGCGGGGTTGTCCGGAGTGCTGCCGCCGGTCCTCGTCCTGCTCGTCTACCTGCATCTGGCCCGGCGGGCGCGCCGCCGCAACCCGGTCGTGGGCTGGAGCCGGTGGCGTACGGCCGGGTTCGCCACCGGGCTCGCGCTGCTGGCCGTGGCCCTCCTGCCGCCCGTCGCGTCCTTCGCCCACGCCGACTTCCGCGGCCACATGGCCCAGCACATGCTCGTCGGCATGTACGCACCGCTCGCCCTGGTGCTGGGCGCCCCGGTCACCCTGCTGCTGCGGACCCTGCCCGTCGCCGGCGCGCGGCGGCTGTCGGCCGTCGTGCACAGCCGTCCCGGCCGGCTGCTGACCCATCCGGCGACCGCCCTGCTGCTGTCCACCGGCAGCCTGGTGCCGCTGTACTTCACCCCGCTCTACGACGGGGTCGCGGCACGGCCCGCCGGGCACTGGCTGCTGCACGCGCACTTCCTGCTGTCGGGCTTCCTGTTCGCGTACGTCATCGCCGGTCCCGATCCCGCGCCCGCCCGGCCCGGCGTCCGGGCCCGCCTGGTCTCTCTCGGCTGCGCCATCGCCGTGCACGCGGTCGTCGCACAGCTGATGTACGGCGGCTTCTGGGTGGACGTCCACGCGCCCGTTCCCGAGGTGCAGGGCGGCGCGGAGATCATGTACTACGGCGGCGACATCGCCGAACTCCTCCTCGCCGCCGCCCTCGTCTCCACCTGGCGTCCGGAGCGCCGCTCCCGGCCCGTCGCCGGCCGCGCCGTACGGGCCTGAAACGCACCGGCCTGCCGCCGCGACGCGGGGCAGGCCGGTGACAGGGGAGTGCGGCGGCGTCAGGCGCGGCTCGCCACGCGGGTGAGGAGCGGCTGGACCAGGCGGGCCGCCAGGGGACCGAAGGCCGCCAGGATCAGGACGTACGCCGCCGCCAGCGCGCCCAGGTCGGGGTGGGCGCCGGCGGCCACCGCCAGCCCGGCGATGACGATGTTGAACTCACCGCGGGGGATGAGCGCGATGCCCGCGCGGACCCGTCCGGCGCGGGCGATGCCGGCGCGGCGGGCGGCATAGACGCCGGTGAGCAGTTTGGTGGTCATGGTCACCAGGGCCAGGCCCGCGGCCAGACCGGCGGCGGGCAGGATCTTGGTGGGGTCGGTCTGCAGGCCGAAGAAGACGAAGAAGACCGCGGCGAACAGGTCGCGCAGCGGTGCGAGCAGCGCCTGGGCGTCTTCGGCCAGCTCGCCCGACAGCGCGATGCCGACGAGGAACGCCCCGACCGCGGCCGACACCTGCAGCTGCTGGGCCAGCCCGGCGACCAGCAGCGCCAGCCCGACCACCTTGAGCACGAGCACCTCGGAGTTGGGGCTGGCGACGAACGCCTCGATGTAGCGGCCGAAGCGCAGCGCGACCAGCAGGACCACGCTCACCGCGGCGAGCGCGATGGCGACGGTGACCGCCCCGGCGACCAGGCTCAGGCCCGCCAGCATGGCGGTGAGGACCGGCAGGTAGACCGCCATCGTGAGGTCCTCGAACACCAGCAGCGACAGCACCACCGGGGTCTCCCTGTTGCCGATCCAGCCCAGGTCGGAAAGGACCTTGGCGGTGATGCCGGAGGAGGTGGCGTAGGTGACGCCGGCCATGGCGACGGCGGCGACCGGTCCCCAGCCGAGGAGCAGCGCCAAGACCGCGCCGGGCGTCGCGTTGAGCACGAGGTCGACCAGGCCGGCGCGGGCGTTGCCCTTGAGGCTGGTCATCAGCTCGTCGGCGTTGTATTCCAGGCCGAGGGTGAGCAGCAGCAGGATGACGCCTAATTCGGCGCCGGTGGCGGTGAACTCCTCGCTGGTGGCCAGCGGGAGGATGCCACCGGTGCCGAACGCCAGGCCCGCGATGAGGTAAAGGGGGATGGGGGAGATGCCGACGCGCAGCGCCAGTGCTCCGAGGATGCCGAGTCCGAGGACGACGGCGCCGAATTCCAGGAAGAGTATCGCGGTATTGTGCACGCGCTGCCCTCAGCCGCTGGCGAAGATGTCGGCGACGGCGGCGGTGCTGTCCTCGCTGCCCACCACGACCACGATGTCCTCCCCGGAGAGGACGAAGTCGGGGGCGGGGCTGGCGAAAACGTGCCCGGCGCGGGCGACGGCCACGATGGAGGCTCCGGTGCGGGTGCGCACCTGCGCCTCGCCCATGGGCCGGCCGGCGTAGGGGGAGTCCGGCGCGATGGGCAGCTGGACGCTGACCAGTCCCTCGACCTCGCGGTGCAGGGCGTTGAGCCGCTGGACGATGCGAGGGGCGCCGAGCAGCTCGACGAGCGCGTCCGCCTCCTCGTCGTTGAGTTTCACCGTCTCGCAGGCCCGGTCGGGATCGTCGGGATCGTAGATCACCAGGTCGCGCCGACCGGTGCGGTGGGAGACGACCCCGATGCGCCGTCCGGAGCGCGTGGTGAACTCGTGCCGCAATCCGATCCCCGGCAACACCGTCTGCTCGACATCCACGGCGCCGCTCCTCCGTTCCGATAAGTCAATACTTATCAAGGAACCTACCAAAACTGGACGGAGGTCTCATTTCAGCCGTCTCCGCAGGTGTCGTTACCGGTATGGCAAGCTGACGCCGTGGACGACGACCTCGAACACGCGCTTGTCTCGGTGGGGCCCCGGCTGCGCGCGCTGCGCCGGCAGCGCGAGACGACCCTGGCCGATCTGTCGGCGGCGACCGGCATCTCGGTGAGCACGCTGTCGCGGCTGGAGTCGGGCGCACGGCGGCCGACCCTCGAACTGCTGCTGCCCTTGGCCAGGGCCCACGGTGTCACGCTGGACGAGCTCGTGGACGCCCCGCCGACGGGGGATCCGCGCATCCACCTGCGGCCGGTCGTCCGCTACGGCATGACGATGCTGCCGCTGACCCGCCGGGCCGGGGGCATCCAGGCGTACAAGCTGGTGATCCCGGCGGGCAGTGCCAGGAGGCAGCCGGAGCCGAAGACCCACGAGGGCTACGAGTGGCTCTATGTGCTGAACGGGCGGCTGCGGATGGTGCTCGGCGAGCAGGATCTGGTGCTGTCACCGGGTGAGGCGGCCGAGTTCGACACCCGGCTGCCGCACTGGTTCGGCGCCGCCGACGCCGACGCGGTCGAGTTCCTCAGCCTGTTCGGCAGTCAGGGCGAGCGCGCCCACCTGCGCGCCCGTCCCCGGACCGGGCAGGAGCGATCCGGCTCCTGAACGGGCCCGGTCAGTTTCCGAGGTGCGCTGCGGCGACGCGTTTCGGCACCACCATGCGCCAGGCGTCGGTCACGATCTCGGCGAGCTCGACGGTGTCGAGCGTGGCGAGGCGCACGCGCACCCAGTTGTACCGCTCGTCCGACGGTATGGGCATGAGGAACCTGTCGGGGTCGGAGGCGACCAGCGCCGCGCGTTCCTCCTTGGGGAAGGCGAAACCCATGAGCGTCTCGTCGCGGGACAGCGAGACGTAGACGATCCGCCCGACCCGGAACTTGATCCGGTCACGGATCAGATGCTCGCTGGTGCGCGGCAACGACATGGCCACCTGCCGCACGTCCTGAGTGGTCACCACGGTCGCCTCCTGACAGGTGCGTGCGGACGGTGCGGCCCACTATAGCGGCGGGCACCGCGGCGAGAGCGTGTGTCGATGGCAATTCGGCCCGGCGGCCGCGCGTGCTCGGGCGGGGGTGAATTCCGAAAACAGTCTGTTCCGCGTCACGGGGTGCGCCGGAGGTGAATATTTCCGGGTTATCGGGAGGCAATCGCACCGTCCCCATCCGTGATTCTCCGGCCCGATTCCGGTCCGGAGCAGGAATGCGTGGCGGCTGCATATTCCGATGGAAATGACAAGAGCGTTCGGCCGTTGTGGTCCGATAAGCTGTTTGATTAGCTTCCGGTCATGGCGCGAAGAATCGAAGCGGAGAAGTTGATTCCCGGGTCCGGAAACCCCGTCGAAAACGGTGTGGTCGTTTTCGACGACGACGTGATCCGGTACGCCGGTCCGGCGGCGGACGCCCCTGAGACCCCCGGCGTGACTCCTGTCCGGGCACGGACGGTGATGCCCGGCATGTGGGACGCCCACGGCCATTTCATGGGTCTGCGCTCGGCGGACTTCCACCTGCTGCCGCAGGAGCCCATCGCTCTGCGCGCGGCCCGGGTCGCCGGGGACCTGCGCGCGGCGCTCGACGCCGGCATCACCTCGGTCCGGGAGGTCGGCGGGCTCGGCATCCACATGGTGCGGGGCATCGCCGAGGGGACCATCCAGGGCCCGTCGGTGTACGCGGCGGGGACGACCCTGTCGACCACCGGCGGCCACGGCGACCTGCACAGTTTTCCGACGCACTGGGTCGTCGACTTCGGGCATCTGGGCGGTGAGCTGCGCCTGTGCGACGGTCCCGACGACTGCGCGCGCGCGGCCCGCGAGCAGCTGCGCCGCAACGCCAAGCTGATCAAGGTGTGTGCCTCGGGGGGCGTGCTGTCGGAGGTGGACCACCCCATCCATCAGCAGTTCACCCACGCCGAGCTGCGTGCGATCGTCGAGGTCGCCGGGATGGCGGACCGGATCGTGGCCGCGCACTGTCACGGCAAGCCGGGCATCATGGCGGCGCTGGAGGCGGGGGTCAAGACCATCGAGCACGGCACCTTCCTCGACGAGGAGGCGGCCGTGGCCATGCGTGAGGCGGGGGCGATCCTCGTCACCACCCGCACGATCTTCCAAGAACTGCTCGACAACGGGCACATCCTGCCGGACTACGCGTTGAGGAAGCTGCAGGAGACGACCGACCGGCACGGCGAGGCCATCATGATCGCCCGTGAGGCGGGGGTCACGATCGCGGCCGGCACCGACGTGGGCATGTCCGGGCCGGACATGCCCGACTCGTGGGGCCGTAACGGCCGGGAGCTGCCGCTGCTGGTGAAGCTGGGCCTGACTCCTCTGGAGGCGATCGAGGCGGGCACGGCGACCGGGCCGCTCACCCTCGGCCCTCAGGCGCCGAAGTCGGGCCGGCTGCAGGAGGGGTACGACGCCGACATCCTGACACTCGACGCGGACCCGCTGGCCGACATCTCCGTACTGGCCGATCCCGGGCACATCACCGGCGTGTGGAAGGCCGGCCGCCGCGTCAAGGGCCAGGAGGCGGACGATGTCTGAGTGGCTGCTTGAGGTCCGCCTGTTCACCGTGCGGCCCGGCACGCGCGAGGAGTGGCACCGGATCAGCCGTGAGGGCACGATTCCGCTGATGGGCAGGTGCGGGATCACCGTCATCGCCCACGGCCCGTCGGTCAACGACGACGACGGCTACTACCTGGTGCGGGCGTTCCGCGACGAGCAGGAGCGGGTCGAGCTCTCCCAGGCGTTCTACGCGACCGAGGAGTGGGCCCGCGAGTTCGAAGAGCCGCTGTCGCAGATGATGGCGGACTATCGCACCGCGGTGATCCCGCTGCCCCGTGAGGCGATCGAGGAGTTCGCCAAGCGCGCCACCGGATGATTCGTGGACATGCGAAAAGCGGATCCGGCCCGTGCGGGCCGGATCCGCTTTTCGCATGGGTCGCTTCTCAATGGGTCAGCGGCTCGGGGCGTAGGACCTCAGGAAGAGGGCCTCGGCCAGGGCCAGGCGTTCGATCTCGGCCGGGTCCACGCTCTCGTTGGGGGCATGGATCCGAGACCCGGGGTCCTCCACGCCGATCAGCATGATCTCCGCCTCGGGGTAGGTCTCGGCGAGGACGTTGCACAGCGGGATGGACCCGCCGTTGCCTTGAGCGATGGGCTCACGGCCGTACGACTCCCGCAGCGCCGCGCTCATCGCCGTGCGCGCCGGGCCGCCGGCCGGGGCCCGGAACGCGGATCCGGCGGCCTCCAGTTCGACGACCGCCGTGGCGCCCCAGGGGGCCACGGCCTCCAGATGCGCGGTGAGGGCCTCCAGGGCGGCGCCGGGCGTGATGCCCGGGGGGAAACGCAGGTTGAGCCTGGCGCGGGCGGTGGGCTGGATCGCGGCGGCCGAGCCGACGACGGGCGGCGCGTCGATACCGAGGACGGTGAGAGCGGGGCGGGCCCACACCATGTCGGCGGGCGAGCCGTCCCCGGTGAGCCGCACGCCGTCGAGGACGCCGGCGTCCCTGCGGAACTGCTCGGCCGGGTAGTCCACCCCCTGCCAGGTCTGGTCGCGGGGCAGGCCGCGCACGGTGGTGTTGCCGCTGCCGTCCCTGAGGGTGGCGAGCATGTGGATCAGGGCGGCCAGCGCGTCCGGAGCGGCTCCGCCGTAGGAGCCGGAGTGGACCGGGCCGTTCAGGGTGGAGACGGTGAGGACGACGTTGACCCCGCCGCGCAGCGTGTCGGTGAACGTCGGCGCTCCCACCTCGAAGTTACCGGTGTCGGCGACGACGATGGCGTCCGCGCGCAGCAGCTCGGTGTTCTTGGGCACGAACGCCTGCAGGCCGCCGGTGCCCTGCTCCTCGGAGCCCTCGGCGACCAGGGTGACGCCGACGGGCAGGTCGGGTCCCAGGGCGCGCAGGGCGGTGAGGTGCATCACGATGTTGCCCTTGCAGTCGGCGGCGCCGCGTCCGTACCACCGGCCGTTCTTTTCGGTCAGCTCCCACACGGGTGTGTGCCAGGCGGCGTCGTCCACCGGCGGTTGCACGTCGTAGTGGCAGTACAGCAGGACGGTGGGCGCTCCGGGCGGCGCGGGGCGGCGGGCGATGACCGTCGTGCTGCCGTCCTCGGTCTCGTGCAGCCCCGCGTCGGTCAGACCGGCCTCGCTGAAGGCGCCGGCGACCCATTCCGCGGCCTTGCGGCACTGCTCGGGCGGGAACTGGCGGGCGTCGGCGACCGACCGGTAGGACACCAGCTCGGTCAGGTCGGCCCTGGCCTGCGGCATCAGCCGTCTCACTGCGGTACGCAGGTCGTCACTCATGGTGTTCCTCCTCGTTGGCGTGCGGCGTGCTGATCGCGTGGTCGCGGCCGCGGTTGTCACCGGGGGCCGGGGGAGACGGCCGGGTCGGCCGCCTGGAGGGGAGTGACGCGCAGGGCGTCGCCGGCGGCGTCCAGGGCCGCCCGGCACTCCTCGACGGAGCCGCCGCCCGCGATGGCGAAGGCGACCCGGCCCCAGACGGTGCCCTTGGGGGGCGGGGACACGACGGCGCCCGGCGTCACCACCACCGTCGTCTGCTCCAGCCCGGCCGGCAGCAGCGACTCCTCGAAGGCGGCCGAGCCGATGACGGTGTCGTCCTCGGCGACGTAGAAGAAGCGGATGCCGGTGACCTTGGCGCGGCCGGCCGTCACCTTCGGCGGCAGCCCGCAGGCCACGGCCGCGGCCGCCAGGCCCGGGTCGACGCCGGTCGCCAGCATGCCGAGGTAGGGGATCATGTCGCCGCCGAGGCGGCCGTTGACCTCGATCACCTGCGGGCCGGTGCCGGTCAGCATGAACTCGCTGTGGGTCCATCCGTCCTGGAAGCCCAGGGCGGTGTGGGTGTCCTGCAGCGCCTGCAGCAGGTCCGGGTCGGTGAGCAGCGGATCGGCGGCGTCGACGTAGTGGCCGATCTCCTCGGCGTACGGCGGGTAGCCGACGACCTTGCGGGCGACGAACAGCGGGATCACCTTGCCGTCCTGGACGACCGAGTCGACGCTGATCTCCTCGCCGGTCACGCACTGCTCGACGAGCACCGGCTCGTCGCTCGCGTAGACGACGGGGTCCGGCGCCTTGGTGTCGCGGGTGAAGGCGAACTTCTCGCGCAGCTCGGCGGCGTTCCGCACCGTGACGACGCCGAGGCTGGCGCCCAGGCCGCGCGGTTTGAGCACGGCGGGGTAGCCGACCTGCTCGGCGGCGGCCAGTGCCTGCTCCAGCGTGCGCACCGGGACCGAGCGCGGCTGGGGGACTCCGGCCGCGTCCAGCGCGGCCCGGGTCTGGGCCTTGTCGCGCAGCCGCCAGACGACCGCCGGGTCCCCGTTGCGCAGCCCGAGCGCCTCCGCGACGTAGGAGGCGGCGTGGATGCGTCCCTCGTCCCAGCACAGGACGCCGTCGACGCCGTCCAGCGCGCGGGCGGCCCGTGCCATGGCGGGGCCGTCGAGGGTGCTCGGCACCACCGTCCAGCCGCTGAGGTATTTCCGCTCCCAGGTCGGTTCGGCCACGTGGAACAGGTGGATGCGGAAGCGGGTGCTGATCGAGCGGAACAGGTATTCGCGGTAGACCTGCATGCCGGTCGCGATGACCAGCAGCAGGGGACGCTCCTCCGTCGTCATGGGAGTGCCTCTCTTGTGAGGGGGGGGACCGTGCGGGAAGGCCGGTGGGTCACTCGCCGAGCAGCACCTTCTCCCGGTGCCGCTCCGCGTCGGTGGTCTGGATGCGCCGGCCGGTGTAGCGGAGGATCGGCGGGGCCATCATCGAGGTCAGGATCGCGACGAGGACGACGATCGTGTACATCTCGGTGGACAGCACGTGGAGCCGCAGGCCGATCATCGCGACGACCATCCCGATGACGCCGCGGGCGTTGAGCCCGGCTCCCAGGGCGAGCGCCTCCCGGTGGCCGAGCCGGCTGGTGCGGGCCCCGATGTAGGCCCCGGCGAACTTGCCGGCCACGGCGACCAGCAGTATCCCGACCGCCGCCAGCGCGACGACGGGCCGGGCGAGCGCGGTCAGGTCCATGCGCAGCCCCGCCGTGGCGAAGAACATCGGGGCCAGCACGGCCATGACGAACGAGCGCAGCGGCGCGAGCCGCCGGGCCATGCCGGCCTGCCCTGCGGCGGTGATCAGGATGCCGCCGAGGAAGGCGCCCAGGACCGCCTCGAGACCGAGGGCCTGGGTTCCCGCCGAGAACAGCAGGATCACCACCACCGCCGTCGTCACGCCCACTCCCGGCTCCCCGGACCGGGCGGCCAGGGCCAGGCCGGCCCTGACGAGCGGGCGCCCGGCGACGGCGGTGAACAGCACCACCCCGGCCAGAACGGCCACCTCGGTCGCGACGATGCCGGCGCTCACCCCGGTGGTGGCCATCGCCGAGACCACCGACAGCAGCAGCCAGCCGGCCGCGTCGTCGACCACGGCCGCGCTGACGATCTGCTGGCCGATGTCGCGATGGAGCAGCCCCATCTCCAGCAGCGTCTTGGCGATGACGGGAAGGGCGCTCACGCACATCGCGACGCCGACGAACCAGGCGAACACGGTGCGGTCGACGTCCTGGCCGGCCAGCGCGGCGGGCAGCGCGAACCCGGTCGCGATGCCGGCGGCCAGCGGGAGGAGCAGACCGCCGGCGCTGACGCGCACCGCGGTCATTCCCTGGCGTCTGATCTGGGCGAGGTCGATGGTCATCCCCGTGATCCCGACCAGGAGCAGGACGCCGAACTGCCCGACGGCGTCGAGCAGATGCAGCTGGTCGGGGCCGGGGGAAAACAGCCACGAGGCGCTCGCGGGAACCAGGTGGCCGGCCAGCGACGGCCCGAGGATCACGCCGGCGCACAGCTCGCCGACCACCGCGGAGGTTCCCAACCGCTGCGCCAACCGGCCCAGTAAGAGCGCCGAGCCCAGGAGCAGCCCGGCCTGGACGAGGAAGACGAGGAGCTGCTGGGCGGGGAGGGGAGGTGCGAGCGTCATGAGCGAGTCCTCGCAAAGGGGGGAGAAAGGCGGAAGGTCAGTCCTCGAAGTAGTGCCAGTTCTCCGGATTGATCATTCCGAAGGGGTTGACCGGCTCGAACCCGCCGAGCTCGCGGGACACCTCGAACAGGCGGATGGGGAAGTTGGGGGTGAAGATCACCGGGACCTGCTCGGCGATGTAGTCCTGGTACTCGTACAGCGCCTCCAGGTCCTCGGTGGTGACGCTCTTCTCGATGAGCTCGTCGGCGCGGGCGTCGGTGTAGAAGCCGAAGTTGCCGCCTGCCTTGGTCTTGAACAGGATCTCCCCGGTGGGGTAGTGGTATGCCCAGCCGCCGTTCCAGCAGCACAGCTCCCACCGGCAGGGCTGACCGGGGCCGGGCTCGCAGGGCCCGTCCTCGGCGACCAGGACCGAGCCGTACACCTCTTCCAGCCGCAGCTCGATGCCGGCCTTGGCGGCGTCTTCCTTGTAGCGCCGCATGAGCTCGGTCAGCGCCGGGCGGCCCTCGACGTAGCGCATCTTGAAGCTGAGCCGGGTGCCGGCCGGGATTCCCTCGCCGGCCTTGGCGGGGTCGACGCAGACGGCGGGGGTGCGGCTGGTGTCCCATCCGTGGGCCTCCAGCAGTTCGCGGGCCCGGTCCACGTCGAACGGCAGCGGCCAGGCGCCCTCGCGCTGGCGGGGCGAGACCAGGTCGGAGGCGGGGATCATCGGCACGGGGCCGTTCTGCCGGTAGGCGTAGCCCTGGTAGATCTCCTTGACGGCGGTGTCCTGGTCGAGCGTGCTCTGCAGGGCCTGCCGGAAGTAGGTCTGCTTGAAGATCTTCCCGGCGACGGTCGGGTTGTTGTAGTTCAGGCAGAAGTAGCGGATGCAGAAGGCCACCTGCGGGACGAGGGCGTAGGAGTGGCCCAGCGGGTTGGCGCCGCCCTTCGTCGGGTCGTCGGTCGGCTCGGTGGCGAAGCTCAGGGGCAGGTAGCCGACCTGTATGACGTCGCCGGCCTTGAGCATCTCGTACTGCTGCTCGTCGGAGAAGGTCGGCACCTGGCGGAACTCGTCGAGGTAGGGCTTGTTCGGCCCGGAGTAGTGCTCGTTGGGGACGAACGTCACGATGCCGTCGTAGGTGTAGCTCTTCAGCCTCCAGGGCCCGTCGACCACGCTCCAGATGGGGCTGTCGGCCCATCGGGTGCGGTGCTCGTTGTCCTCGGCCACGATGTCGCCCTGGGCGGCCATCAGGAACGCGTAGACCGCCTCGACGTCGTCGAGGTCGCCGGAGGCGTTGGCGGGGCCGTCCTCGGTCCGGTCCCACGCCTTGGGCAGCGGCGTGATGGTGCTGAGCTGGTTCATCAGCACCCACTTCTTGGAGTACGGCCGGTCGAAGGTGAAGTAGACGACGTCGTCGGCGAGCTTGCCGTAGGAGGTGAGGTTGTCGGGGAAGTACCCGGGCACGTACTCCCCGTAGCGGGCGCCCTTCACCTTCATCAGGTTGACCCAGAACAGCACGTTGTCGGCGCACAGCGTCTCGCCGTTGGACCACTTCCACGGCTTGACGCGGATCGTGACGGTCAGGCCGTCCTCGCTCCACTGCGGCGGCTCGCCGATGCTCTGGTCGTAGTCGACCTCGGGGGTGCCCTGGCTGCCGAAGTAGTACAGCGGCCGGTACATCAGCATCTGGAACTCGTAGATGTTGCGGGTGCCCATCCGTTCGGCGGGCGTGAACGGGAAGATCACCGCAGGGGGGAAGCCGGGGGCGCAGGCCCAGGTGGCCACGCCGCCCTTCTTGGGCCGGCGGGAGCCGGCCTGGGGCCGGGCTACGGGCTGTGCCGTCATCGCTGCTCCCTGGTGTCGTCGCTGGTGTCGTCGCGGATCTCGTTGATACGTGAGCGGCCGGTGGCCGCGTGGGGGCCGAAGCGCTCCCACTCTTCGTGGAGGTCGACGCCGCCGTCCTCGCGGAACTCGGGCGTGCTCCGGCAGCGGCCCGAGACGATCTCGCCGTCGTCCAGGACCATGGAGTAGGCGAATTCGAGGGTGTCGTCGGGGGCGCGGGTGCCGGTCAGCGCGCCCCGGCGGACCCTGCCGCCGGAGAACTCTCCCCACACCAGGTCGCCTTCCTGGTGGTAGACGGCCACGCGGCCGCGGGCCTCGGCCTCGGCCGGGCGGAAGCGCCGCCCGTCATAGTTGATCATTCTGGTTCACCGGATCTCGAGAGTGCAGCACTTGGCGCTGCCGCCGGACTTCATGAGCTCGGACAGCTCCACGCCGATCGGGACGAATCCGCGGTTCCACAGCGCGTCGATGAGGTGGACGGCCTGCTCGGGCAGCAGGACATGCCGGCCGTCGGAGACGGCGTTGAGGCCGAACACCTCGGCGTCGGCGTCGGTTGCGAGGATCGCGTCGGGGTACAGCTCGCGCAGCGTGGCCCGGCTTTCGGGGCTGAACGCCGCGGGGTAGTACATGATCTCCTCGTGGTCGAGGACGGCCAGGGCGGTGTCGAGGTGGTAGAAGCGCGGGTCCACCAGCGTCAGGCCGACCGTGGGGAGGCCGAGGACCCGTTCGGCCTCGGCGTGCGCCCGGGGGTCGGTGCGGAAACCGGAGCCGGCCAGGATGCGCTCGCCGGTGACGAGGTAGTCGCCCTCTCCCTCGTTGACGTGCTCGCCGAGGTGGACGGGGTAGCCGCGCCGCCGGAACCAGTCGGCGTAGGCCGGGGCTTCCGCGGCCCTTTCGGCGTGGCGGAAGCGGGCGGCGAGCACGCGGCCGTCCACCACCGTCGCGCCGTTGGCGGCGAAGACCATGTCGGGCAGCCCGGGGACGGGGTCGATCAGCTCGACCTGGTGACCGAGCCCCTGGTAGAGGTTGCGCAGCCGCTCCCACTGCACGACGGCCAGGCCGGTGTCGGTCGGTTTGCCCGGATCCATCCAGGCGTTGATCGAGTAGACGACGTCGAAATGGACGGGCGGGCACATCAGGTAGCGCCGCCGGGTGGCGGTGCGGGTCGGGCGCATGCGGTTCTCCTGGGGGAACACGGGATGCCGGCGGCCTCGTGGGCATGCCGGGTCACCGGCGCCGCCGCTGACGAGGGCGGCGCCGGTACGGGGACGGGACGGGTCAGTCCCGGAAGGTGACCTTGATCGTGGAGGCGAAGGCGTTCATCGTCTGGAACGCGTCCTCCAGGGAGGATCCGGTGGTGCCGAGGAAACCCAGGATCGTGTTGCCGTTGGGGGGCCGGCGGATCAGGTCGCCGGGCCGAGCGGTGATCTTGAGCAGGAACACGCGATCGGAGTCGCGTACCTCGTCGGGCACCTCCACGTGGTCGATGACGCCCTCGTCGCAGATCAGGCACATCGCGGCGATGTGGGTGCCGGTGGGCTGGAAGTGCCGTACGTCGGGGCGCCGGCCCCGCCCGATGTCGACCACGGCCTTGATGGGGTCGTGGCCGGCGGTGATCCGCGCGATCATGTCCAGGCCGCCGCCGCCCACGCGTGAGGCGATCTCCAGCAGGTGCGGCTCGCCCCGGTGGAAGCGGACCTCGGCGTGCATCACGCTGCGCCGCAGGCCCATGGCGTGGGCGCCGGCCTTGACCGCCGCGTGCACCTTGGCGACGTCGGCCTCGCTGAGCGAGGTGGGCGCGTGGTGGACGTCGTCGTCGAAGGTGCTTCCCTCGTCGGTGATGCGGTCCACGATCGAGCCGAGGTAGACCTCGTCGTCCCAGGCCACGGCCTCCATGAGATATTCGCGGCCGTCCAGGAACGACTCGACCAGCAGGCCGTTCGGCCCCAGGTCGACGCCGTCGGCCTCGGAGTTGACCCAGAACAGGTTCTCCAGGCCCTTGGCCGCCTGCGGGTAGCGGTCGGCCATCTCCTCGGGGGAGTCCACCCGGAACACCAGGTGGCTGCCGGCGCCGAGCGTGGGCTTGACGATGACCGGGTAGCCGAAGTCGTCGGCCGCCCGCAGCGCGTCGTCGAGGCTCTCCACGAGCCGGTAGGAGGGGATCGGCGCGCCGGCCCGTTCGTAGGCCTTGCGCATCAGGTATTTGTTGCGGCTGGTCACCGCCGCTTCGACGCCGATGCCCGGCAGTCCGAGCGCCTCGGCCACGGCCGCGACGGTGATCACGGAGGATTCGGAGAAGGTGATGACGCCGTCGAACCTCTGCTCGGCGTGCCATTCCCCGGCCTGCGCGACGATCTCGTCGATCTTCTTCGAGCCCACCAGCCGGTAGCGGTCGGCGGGCCAGAAGTCCTGCGTGCCCTCGCCGTTGAGGACGTAGAGATCCACGCCGAGGTTCTGCACCTGCTCGTATCGGGAGATGTAGTAGTTCAGGTACTGGCATGTCTCGATGGCCAGCAGTTTCATAGCGCTCCTCCCTTCAGGCCCCCGCCGCCGTGCTGCCCGCGGCGACCCGGTGGTCGGCGGCGGGGCCGGCGGACGGCAGCGGCGGCAGCGCGAACGGGCGGATCGCGGTGGGCTGCTCGTCGCCGATCCGCAGGTCGGCCCCGGCGGCCGACGCCTGGGCCGCGACGTCGATGAGGATGGGGGCGGCGTTGGCCAGCAGCACCCGGACCTCGGCGAGCAGGTCGCCGGGGGCGGTGTCGCCGGCGGCGGCCGCCAGCCGTTCCAGACGTGTCGCCAGGGTCTCGGCCGCCCTGGCCGGGCTGAAGCCGTCCAGGGCGTAACAGAGCCGGAAACGCTCGGCCGTCGCGGCGGCCCGCCTGCGCCCCGCCTCCGAGACCCCGAGCGGGTCGGGGCCGGGCGGGGGGAGCGCGGCGGCCAGCCGGTTCCACGGCTCGACCAGCCTGCGGGCGGTCACCGCCCGCAGCTCGCCGAGGTCGAAGTTGGTCCGCTGGAACTCCGGCGCGGTCAGCGACAGGTAGAACCGGACGAGGTCGCGCGGCACCTCCGAGAGCAGGTCGACCGACCAGATCAGGTGGTTCTTGCTGGTGGAGAACTTCGCGCCGCCCAGGTCGTAGAACTCGTTGACGACGTTGCTCAGGGGGGTGATGTAGCGGTCGCCGTGGGCCATCAGCATCACCAGGTCCAGCAGGCCCCAGTGGTAGACGTTGTCGAAGCCGTGGAAGTACACCAGCTCCGCGCCGTGCTCGGCCCGCCAGTGCTCGTCGACCGCTTCGGTGGCCTGGCCGCGCCGGGCCGCCGACCACCAGGTGGAGTAGATGACGGCGGGCATCGCCTCGACCCAGGGGTAGAGGATCTGTCCCGGCACCTCGGGGAAGGGCGCCTTGATGCCCCACGTGCCGGGGATCGTGATGGGGATCTCCGGCAGCGGCCGGTCGAGCAGCTCGTGGATGAGCTGCATGGCGTGCGGCCGCCAGCGTCCCTCGCGCTCCTTGTAGTAGGCGGTCAGGCGCTCGCGGTACTCCTCCGCCGGCAGCACCAGGATGGTGGCCTCGCGGTAGGTGACCGGATCGGTGGGATCGAGGTTGTAACGCGGCTCGAGCAGCTCGTCGTAGTTGTTCGGGTGCCCGCAGTTCTCGCAGACCCCTCCGCTGCTGGCCTCCAGGCAGTCCGGGCACGTGCCGGTCATCAGCCCGTCGTACAGGTAGGTGCCGGATCTCTGCGCGTACGGCAGGCGGACGGTGCGCAGGCGGAACCGGCCCGCGGCGTGCAGCGCGGAGAAGAACTCCAGCACCGTGGAGCGGTACCGGTCGTCGATCGGCGGCAGGCCCTCCATCGACAGGCCCATCGCCGTCAGCGTGCGACGGATCTGCTCGGTGGACGTGGCGGCCAGCTCCGCGGGGGTGCGGCCCGAGCGGTGCGCCGTCAGGGGCACGTAGGTCTGGCTGTCGTCGGTGACGGTCGTGTAGATGACCGGGCGGCCGGTGGCGGCGAGGTAGCGGCTGTAGACGTCGCCGGCCAGGTAGGGGCCGGCCATGTGGCCGACGTGCAGGTCTCCGTTGGAGGTGGGGGTGGCGGCCACCACGATCGCGGGCCGGGGGGTCATGCCGCCCCCCGGTGCCGGGCGGCGAAACGCTCGGTCATTTCGGCGTCCCACCAGATGGCGTACATCTGGAAGTCGGCGTCGCCCTCGTTGACGACCTGGTGCCGGGTTCCGGGCAGGAAGTGCACGACGTCACCGGCGACGAAGGGCTCGCGGCGTCCCTCGGTGACGATCTCGGCCTCGCCGGTCATGGCGACCCAGATCTCGTACTCGTGATGGCTGTGCGGTCCGGACGCCGCGCCGGGGGGCACGACGCACCATGAGCCCTCGAAGGGGGCGTTCAGCACGGGCCAGGGCATGAGGCGCTGCGCGCGCAGACCGTTGTCCGGTTTGAGGTTGTCCCGGTCGAGACTGCGGATCTCCACCTGTCCTCCTGTGGTCGGTCGGGTCACGGGGTTCGTCCCGTTCACGAGGTGCCCAGCACAAGTTCGGGCGCGGGCTTGCGCTCCAGGTGGGCCAGCAGGTCGTAGACGATGTCCTGGGCGCGGACGGCCAGCACGCTGAGCAGGGAGTCGGCGATGCCGTGGGTGGCCTCGTTGACCCCCTGCAGGTAGCAGCCGGCCGTGTAGGACGGCGGCAGGTTCATGCGGTAGTTGCGGTCCACCGTGGCCCCGCCGACTCCCGCCGCGACCGCGAGGTCCTGTATCAGCTTCGGCATGCCGCGGACGAAGCCGGTGCCGAGCAGCACCACGTCGCACCGCAGTTCCTGGGTGCGGCGGGTCTTGCGGTCGGTGAGCGACACGACGACGTCGTCTCCGTCGAGCCGCGCGCCGCTGATCTCGGTCATCGTGATCATGTGAAGTCGCTCGGTGCCCAGGAGCCGCTGCTGGTACATCTCCCGGTAGAGCGTCTCCAGCATGCCCGGGGCCAGGCCGGCGTAGTTGGTGCGGTGCATCTCCCGCAGCAGCTGCTCCCTGGCCTCGGGCAGCGCCGCGTGGAACTCGTCGACGAAGGAGGGATAGAACAGCTCGTTGGTGAACTTGCTGGACTCGTAGGTGTTCAGCCCGATCGAACGCATGACCATCGTCACCTGCGCGTTCGGGAATCCCTGGTAGGTCGCCCAGAACATCTCGGCGGCGCTCTGCGCGCCGCCCACCACCACGACCCGGTGCGCGCCGTCGGGGTCGAACTCGGCGCACCGCGACGCGTACTCGGTGCTGTGGATGATCCGGTTGCGGGGCAGGGCCCCGATCTCGGCGGGGATGTGCGGGTCTCGTCCCGCGCCCATGACCAGGGTCCGGCAGATGATCTCACCGCCGTCGGCCGTGCGCACCGACCAGTGATGGACGCCGCCGTCCTCGGAGACGACCGGTTCTATCGAGACGCACCGCCGGCCGTACTCGATCTGTACGTAACGCAGCGACTTGGCCACCCACTGCAGATAGCTGGAGATCTCCAGCCGGTAGGGGGTGAAGCTGCCGAGGTTGATGAACTCGTCCAGCCGCCCCATGGAGTGGAGGTAGTTCACGAACGAGAATTCGCTGCGCGGATTGCGCAGGGTCACCAGATCCTTGAGGAACGAGACCTGGCTCTGGGTCCACGGCAGCAGCATTCCCCGCTGCCACAGGATGTCGTCGTGCTGCTCGACGATCATGGTCTCGGCGGCCAGTTCCGGGCCGGCCAGCTCCTCGACGGCGACGGCCAGCGCGAGGTTGGCCGGGCCGGCGCCGATGGCGAGTATCTCTACTTCCTGACGATCCACTGGGTCTCCCTGTTACCGGCCGGGCCTTATCGGGTGTTCGCCTTGAGGGTCAGTTCGCTCGCCACCAGGTCGGCCATCTGCCGGACGGTGTGGGCGGCGTGGAAAGCACGCAGGTCGAGGGTCACGCCCAACGCGCTTTCCAGTAGGGCGAGCCCTTCCAGCGAGGCGAGGCTGTCCCAGCCGTGCGCCGCGAGGGGCTGCTCCGTGCCCAGCTCGTCGGGGGTCTGCCCGAGGATGTCGCAGATGATCTGGTGGACGACGCGTTCGACGTCGACAGGACCGCTCATGTCAAATCGCACTCCGTTCGTGGAAGGTGATCCAGCCGGGCATGACATCGGCCGCGGAGCCCGGGTTCACCGTGAACACCGTGCCGTCGCCGGTGAAGCCCGCCCTGGACCAGAAATCGGCGGCGACGCTGTTCTTCTGGGAGGGGACGAAACGACTCTCGATGACATCCGCGCCCGCCTGACGAGCCCGCTCCACGAGCCAGGCGGCCGCCGCCAGCTCCACTCCGCGGCCGAGCACCCGGCAGCTCAGCACCATGTTCAGCACGCGCCAGTTCCCGGCCGCGCACTCCACCCACAGGGCGCCGACGATGCCTTCGTCGCCGAACCGGTCCGCCACGGCGACCGACGCGACGAGGTGGTCCGGCGACTCCCTCATCCGGTCGGTGGCCGCTTCGTCGAAGCGGACGCCGGTCAGGTTGAACTGGTTGGTGCGGGCCGCGAGCTGGGCCACCCGGGCGACGGTGAACTCGGTGACCGGGGCGATCTCCACCGTCAGCTGCAGCGCTTCGAGGAAGTCCTGCGATGAGCCGAAGCCTTCGGAGAAGTCGCTGCGCATCGCACGGGTCCGGTAGAGCTCAGGCCGCCGGCGATCGGTGTCGGTCAGCGCCATGACGTCGAACCAGCCGTGACGCAGGAGCGCGTCCACCATGTACGCGGGGTCTCCGGCGGCGGAGACGACGGCGACCTCGGGCAGCTCGGCGGCCACGTGCCCGCGTTCGAAGTCCGAGTCGTCCATGAAGACGAACGACTCGACCGACAGGCCCAGGGACGCGGCCGCCTTGCGGAGGTTGCCGGCCTTGGGCGCCCAGTTCACCGCGCGCACCGAGAACGCCTCGTTGCGCAGCAGCATCTCCGGGTGGTCGCCGAGTGCCTTCTCCACCGGCTCCGGGTCGTTCTTGCTGGCCAGGACGAGGATGACACCCTGGTCGCGCAGCCGGCGGACGGTGCGCTGCAGTTCCTTGTAGGCGTTGCCCGGATACAGGCCGCCCAGCTGCACCCCGTGCGCGTCCACCTCTCCGAGCACGCCGCCCCACAGGGTGTTGTCCAGGTCGAGGGCGAGCACCTTGCGTGACAACCCCTGCTTGGCCTGCGCGACCCGGCGCACCAACCCGGCCAGGTGGTGAAGGGCCTGGTCGGTGTAGGGGAGGTCGCCGTAGCGGTGCAGCCGCGCGTCGCGGGAGGCCGCCGGCAGATCGGCCAGCGCCCCGGCCAGGTCTACGGTGACGACCTGGGGGTGCGCGGCGCCGAGGTCGAGCAGTTCGGCGTTGAGCCGGTGCCACAGCGCGCTCACCCTGGCCCTGTCGGCCAGGCTGAGGAAGGTGTCGCGGACGTCGGCCGGCAGCGGGACCGTGTGCAGGACCAGCGTCGCCGGCGTCCGTTCCGCGCAGGCCGTCACCAGGCCGGTGAGTTCCCCCAGCCGGGCCCGGACACCGGCCTCGAACTCCTCGAACGCCACGGGGCTCCACTCGCGGGGGAGGAAGTAGGAGGCGTCGAGGAGCGCGGCGACGATGTCCGGGTCGCCGTGGCCGGCGAAGGCCGCTCCCGCCAGCGTCATGTCGAAGGCGCCGTAGTCGCTCTTGTCGATGACGGGCCGGAAGCCGGCGCCGACGAGGCTGGCCCACAGCAGGGGTTCGAAGGACCCGACGGTGCAGGTGGCCACGATCGCGACGCGCAGGGCCCGCAGGTCACGCAGGCTCTCGGCCGGGGCCCGGGCGAGCCGCCGGCCCGCCAGGCGGGCGGTCGCCGCGTCGTCCAGTTCCAGCAGCGCCCTGCGCGTGGCAGGGTCGGGTGCGCGGCCGGCCAGCGCGGCCTCGCGTAGCGTGTCGAGCAGGGTATCCATGATCATGCCTTCCGGGTTCAGGCACGGACGAGCGTGCAGTACCAGCGCATCCCGATGGATATGCCGGTCAGCGCGACCAGGTCGCCGGGCTGGACGACGCCCTGTTCGAGCAGCCGGCCCAGGGCGGTGAGCTGATCGGCGGCGCCCATGTGGCCGTGCGCGGCGGCGAGCGCGTGGTTGGTGCGTGCCAGCGGCACTTCGAGCAACGGCGCCAGGTCCGAGATGCCGTCGGGGTCGTTGATGTAGATGAAGTGGGTGACCTCGTCGCGGCGCAGGCCGGCCCGGCGGCAGGCCCTCTCGACGACCCGGATGGAGCGGGCCACGGCCTGCTCGGCGAAGGCGCGCATCCGCTTGGGGTCCTTCTGGAAGTGCGCGTGGACCCGCTCGTGCCCCGCGGGCGCGGTCGCGCTCGACCAGCCCTGCGGCGCCACCGGCGCCACCGCGCCGCCGTAGTCGTTGCGGAACCAGTCGCACAGCTCGGCGTCGACGATCTGCACGGTGGACAGCCACCGGTTGCGCTCGTGATCGCGCCGCAGGATCGCTGCCACGGCGCCGTCGCTGTGCACGGCGTTGTTCACCTTCATGCGGTTGCGGTGGTATTCGCTGACCCGGTTCACCGCGACGAACAGCACCCTTTCGATCTCCGGGTGGACGGCCATGAGTCCCGCGACGATGCCCAGGCCGGTCACGCCCGACGCGCAGCCCTCGTTGAGCAGCAGCGTCTGCACATGCGGGATCTTCAACTCCCGGGCCAGTGCGGTCGAGGAGTCCCAGTTCAGGTAGTTGGGGACCTCGGAGGCCGCCAGCACGAGCAGGTCGATGTCGTCGGCGCCGAGCCCGGCGCGCTCCAGCGCGTCCTGAGCGGCCTCCGCGGCCAGGTCGATCGCCGTGATGCCGTCCGCGGCCCGGTGGAAGGTGTGGTAGCCCCATTGCAGGATGCGTTCGGGATCGGACACGTAGGAGGGGGCCGTCTTCTCCACATCCTGGTCTTGGCCGAAGGCGTAGCCGAATTCGCTGATTCCGAACCGGACGGGAAGCTGGATCATCAGCCTTCTCCTCTCATCAGTCGGGCCGCCGCACCGATGCCGGTGAGCGGACGTTCACGAAGCCGCGCTGTCACAGGAGGGAGTCGGCCGCGGTGCGGCTGGCGGCCACCGCCGTCTTCGCCGCTCCGCCGCTTCCGCCCGTGAAGGTGTAGAGCCGGCCGGCGGTGCCCAGCGGGCGAAGGGCCAGGCCGGGCGGGTCCCGGTAGCAGTCGAAGGAGGCGACCGTGCGAAGAGCGCGGACGGGGACCCCGAACAACCGCTCGGCACGCGTCACCACCCGCTCGGTCAGCGCGCGGTCGCGGGTGACCTCGTCGGGGTCGACGTCCCAGCGGTCCGAGGGCAGCCCGAGCAGGAACGCCCCCGGCCGCATCCATCGCCCGTAGAGGCCGGAGTTGTCCTCGACGAAAGGGCGCAGGTCGTCCAGTCCCGCCTGGCAGACGCTGTACTGGACCTGCTTGCTGCGCAGGCCCTCGCCGGGCAGGCCGCTGTCCCGCAGCAACCGCGGCGTCCACGCCCCGGCCGCCACGACCACGGCGTCGTAGCGCAGCGTCGCGCCGTCCGCGGTCCGTACGGCCGGGTCGTGGGTGACCTGCCGCACCTTGGTCAGATGGAAGATCGCGTTCGTCCGGGCCAGTTCGGCCAGCACCGCGGTGCGCAGCCGGTGCGGTGAGATGTGGCCCGCGTGGCGCTCGACCACGCCGATCGCTCGGTCGGGCAGGTTCCGCAGGCGGTGGTCGCGGGCCAGCCCGGCGCGGTCCACCAGCGTCGCCGAGCCCGGCAGCAGGTGGTCAAGGATCTTCAGCGAGCCGGCCGTGGCGGCTCCTCGGGCGGGCACGTATACCGATCCGGTCTCGCGGTATCCCGACCATTCGCGCAGCGTGGCGCTGCCGCGGATCTCCGCCAGGCTCTCGGCCGCCGCCTGGGCGGCGGCCGGATCGACCTCGAAGCCGCGGACGATGCCGCCCGAGGCGCGGGACGCGTCGCGGGACGACGTCGCCTCGCCGAGGAAGAGGTCCACCTCCGCGGGGCGTGGCGCCCGGGTCAGCCGCAGTGCGAGCAGGACACCCGCGATTCCTCCGCCGACGATCGCTATCCGCATGGCAGCCTCGCTCACTCGCCGGCCGCGGCCCTGGCCCGGACCACGCGCCGCAGGTCGTCGGTGTAGTCGGCCGCCCTGCGCCGGAGGGTGGGTGGCAGGTCGTCGCGGGCGAGCATGTCCTCGGCGAGGGCGAGCGTGGCCGGCGTCGCCGCGTAGCGGGGGTACAGGGATCGCAGCAGCAGGTCCAGCACCATGTCTCCGCGGAGCGCGGCGGCCTTGGGCATCTCGGAGAAGAACCGCTCCACGTACGGCTGCGTCAGCTCCTGCTGTTCCGGCTGCCAGAAGCCCTCGGCCATGGCGAACAGCTGGTAGCTGGACAGTGACGAGTCGGTCGTCATCGCCGTCCAGGCGGCCTCCTTGGCCCTGCGGTCGGGCCGCGCCGTCCGGCAGCGGATCGCGGACTGCTCGGCCAGGGCGGTCGGCTCGGCCGCGCGGGCGGCGTCGATCTCGGCCTCGCTGAGCGCGCCGAGCACCGCGAGCCGTCCCCGCACTCGCCAGGCGAGGTCGGTGTCGAGCACCAGCCCGTCCGGCAGCGCGGTCCCCGCGATCCACCGGCGGAGCAGATCGGTGTCGGAGGTGAAGTCGACCAGCGCCCGGAAGAGGGTGACCTGGAGTTCGTCTCCCGGTTCGAGCCCGGTCAGCCTGCTCGCCAACGCGTCGGCGACGCGGGCGGTCGCGGCCGGGCGCGCCGAGGGGACGAGGAAACGGTCGGCGACGTCGTGCCGGGCCTGTTCCAGCACCTCGGCCTGGATGGACAGCTCGGTCTCGACGGCGACCATCCGCCGGACCAGGTCGAGGTGCGCCGCCGCGGGATAGACCCCGTCCTGCACGCCCAGCAGCAGCGAGCACCAGACCATCGCCCGGTTGATCGGCGACAGCTCGGGCAGCAGGGCGGGCAGCGACTCCTGGCTCACGGGGTCGAAGCGGATCTTGGCGTAGGTGAGGTCTCCGTCGTTGAGGAGCAGCAGCCGGGGCGCGGGGCGTCCCACCAGTTCGGGCAGTTCGGTCCGCGGCCCGTCGACCACGGTCCGCACGACGGTGGACCCCTCGCCGTAGAGGCCGACGTTCATGGTGTGGGTCCGCAAGGTGGGATGCGAGCCGGGGGCGGTCTGCAGGATGGCGGCGCTGTCGATTCGTCCGTCGCGGACGGTGATCTCGGGTGTCAGCGTGTTGACGTTGGCCGACTGCAGCCACGCGCGCGCCCAGCCCTCCAGGTCCGTGCCCGCCGCCTCGCTGAGCGCCGCCATGAAATCGGCGAAGGTGGCGGTGGAGAACGCGTGCCGGGAGAAGTACGTGCGCAGCCCCGCCCGCAGCGCCTCGTCGCCGATGTGCGCCGCCAGCTGGCGCAGCACCGAATGACCCTTGAAATAGGAGATCCGGTCGAGTTCCAGCAGCACGGTCCGCACGTCCGGGCCGGTGAGCGCGACGGGGTGCGTCGACGGACGCTGGTCGGGGACGTAGGCCTGGGCCTTGCGGCGGGCGGCGAAGGTCGTGGGCGCTCCCGTGAAGCGGGTGGCCTCACTGGTCAGCCGGTGCGCCATGTAGTCGGCGAACGACTGGCCCAGCCACAGGTCGTCCCACCAAGCGTGGGTCACCAGGCCGGCCAGCCACATAAGGGAGATCCCGTGGGCGAGCACGACGGCCCGTGTCTCGCGTTCGCTCGCCGTCGCGGTGGAGCTGAAGAGGTACTGCTCGCGCAGCAGGACGCACCCGGGGTGGTCGAGGGACAGCACGCTGAATTCCGGGACGAAGACCTGGTCGAGCTTGCCGAAGGGGTAGGCGATGCCGAACATGTCCGCGCACGCCGTGAGGATCTGGCCGGTGATCTCGAAGACCTCGTCCGCGTCGGCCTTGAGCGCGTCGGCGAGCGAGGCGCGACAGTGGAACCCGAGCTCTACGCCGTCGTGGCGGGTGTGGAAGGAGGCGAAGGGACCGGCGACGATCGCCGCGAGATAGGTGGACAGGGAGGGCGAACCGGTCAGCTCCCATCGCCCGGGAGCGGTTCGGGTCGCCGGCGCGTTGCCCAGCACCTGCCAGTCGTCGGGGACCGTCGCCGTGAAGGTGCAGGGAGCCTTGAGGTCGGGCTGGTCGAAGCAGGCGAAGACCTTCGGCGCGTTGTCGACGTAGACGAAGGAGTAGACGTACACCTGCCCGTCGGCGGGGTCCTCGAAGCGGTGCATGCCCTCGCACTCGCGGGAGTAGGCCATGTCCGCGACCACGACGAGCCGGTTTTCCGCGGCCAGCCCGGTCAGCGGCAGCCTGCCCTCCCGCAGCGTGGTCACATCCAGTGACCGCCCGTTCAGCGTCGCCGAAAGCAACCGGCTCGGCACGATGTCGAGAAATGTTTCCGCGCCTGTATCTGCGGCGTCGAAAATCACCGTCGTGGCGGACCTGAATGTCGCCGGACCACGAGTGAGGTCGAGTTCGATCTGATAAGAGCGAACGCTCAGGAGCGCGCCGCGTTCAGCGGCTTCCATACGAGTCAGACTGGGCATCCGCATTCCTTTCTCATCGACTCATGGATGGTCCCCCGCAGGTCGGCGGCCCGTCAAGAAATGAAAGGTGCGATGTCAGCCGATAATTGACCGGCGATCCCGCAGGTCTTGACTTCAATTCAATTCGTGTTTTCTTCTGGAGAGTTCCCTATAACGCCGTCTCGCATCGGGGACGGGGCGGCATGCGAAAAACCCGATGCCCCCCGTCCCGGAGGGCGGGGGG
>NZ_JBEYWQ010000053.1:0-33960 GCF_040644495.1 Microbispora sp. NPDC046973
CCGGCGGCCTCACCGACCTGAACCTGCTCGGCCCCGCCTGCCAGTTCCACAACCGCGACCGCTACCGCCACCCCGACCGCTACACCCGCCGCAAAACCGGCACCGACCGCTGGGCCTTCACCTACCAGCCGACGCATATCAGGCGACTGCGAATTCAGCGGGCCACGGATGGCGTGGGTCGGTGACGGTCAGACGGCTGCGCTGCGGAGGCGGCGTAAGCCCGCCGCAGCCAGACTTCGTATGCCCAGCGCTGCCGCGGCGCAGGCCACCGGGACGGCGGGCAGCACGTAGCGGTGGTCGAAGTCGAGTGCGGCGATCGGGCCGAGGAACAGTAAGGCGGCCGCCGCCCATGGCAACAGCGCCGCCCGGCGCCGGCCGATCGCGCCGATACCGCCGAGCAGCAGGGCCACGCCGAACAGCGGCCCGTGCAGGAGCCCCGGGTAGCGATACGCGCCGAGCAATGACGCGTACGGCTCAACCGACGACATGCCGCGAATGGCGGGGTCGTACTCTCCGCGCACGGTCTCGATGAGCGGGAAGGAGGGCAGCGGCCAGGAGCCGACGGGAAACGACAGCGCCGGGGACACACGCGCCGGGTGCCGTACGGGAGTGACGGCGAAGGCGAGCGAGGCGTCGTGCGCCACCTCGCGCAGGTAGTCGACAGGCTGCGCCGCGATGGCGCGCAGCGCGAACCGGCGGGCCAGGTCGTTGTGGGAGAAGCGGTCGCCGGGCAGCAGGTTGAGCGAGGCGCCCGGCGCCCACACGTACTCGGAGGCGGCGTCAACGACGGTGCCGTTCGGGCACAGCTTCGCCTCGTCGGCGGGCGGCCTGATGACCGCGCAGTCGGCGAACGTCATCGTCCGCGCCCACAGCGCCACCCCGTCGGAGCCGCTGAGCGCGAAGCGTCCGTGGTGGGCCTGATACCAGCCCGCGTAGGCCGCCAGCGGCAGCATCCCGGCGAGGGCGAGCGCGGCCACCTGCCTCACCCCCGCCCGCCGCACCACCAGATACAGCAGGACCAGGCCGAGCAGCGGCACGGCGGCGGTCCGGGTGAGCCCGGCCAGCGCGAGTAAGGCCCCCGCGGCGACGGCCGCCCGCACGGGCGGTTTCGCCCGCCACATGACGACGGTCAGGGCGGCGACGACGAGGAAGATCAGCTGGGTGTCGGAGAGCACGGCGTGCTCGAGGCGGACGAAGGCCGGGTCGAACAGCACGGGCAGTGTGGCCAGGGTGGCGCCCCAGGCGGGCAGCCGGTGGCGGCGCAGCAACGCGTAGATCATCACGGCGGTGCCCAGGCCCATGGCGTGCTGCAGGCCGGCCACCAGCTCCACGCTGTGGAACGGCCACAGCAGTCGCAGGAAGAAGGAGTATCCGGCGGGGTGGAAGGCCCCGCCCGGCTTCAGGTGGACGGCCGTATCGAGATAGGTGAAGGAGTCGTACCAGTAGAGCTGCGCGGTGCCGTAGGCCGCCATGACGACGACGCGCAAGACTGCCGCCCCGGCGATCATGGCGGCGAACAGGCAGTGGCCCTCGGTCACCACACGTTTCACGCGGGCGCGCCCGGGAGGCGCTGCCCGTAGGGCGGGTGTCGAAGTGAGCATGGACGATCCCCCGGTCCGGGCCGGGGCGGCTCCCCGGCGACGCCCGGACACTCCAGCGAAAGATCGATAAACTCGCCGTCACCTGATTCGGTTACGTCCCGGTTATGCCTCTCCTGGCAGCCTGGGGCGGTTTCGACGGGTGAAGGGGGCTTTGATGCGGGTGCTGGTCGCGGAAGACGAGCGCATGCTCGCCGACTCGATCGCCGAGGGCTTCCGGGAGGAGGCGCTCGCCGTGGACGTCGCCTACGACGGCGACGGTGCGCTTGAGCGGGTGCGCGTCCACGACTACGACGTGCTGATCCTCGACCGGGACCTGCCGGGGACGCACGGCGACGACGTGTGCCGGGCGGTGGTGGCCGGGGCCGCGCACGTCCGCGTGCTGATGCTGACGGCCGCCGGCGACGTGCGCTCGCGGGTGGAGGGGCTGTCGCTGGGCGCCGACGACTACCTGCCCAAGCCGTTCGCGTTCGAGGAGCTGGTGGCCCGGGTGCACGCGCTGGGCCGCCGGGTGCGGCCCGCCGACCCGCCCATCCTGGAGCGGGCGGGCATCCGGCTCGACTGGGCGCACCGGCAGGCCTTTCGCGACGGGCGCTATGTGCCGCTCGCCCGCAAGGAGTTCGGCGTGCTGGCCGAGTTGCTGCGCGCGGACGGCGCGGTGGTCTCCAGCGAGACGCTGCTGGAGAAGGTATGGGACGAGCACATCGACCCGTTCACCAACACCGTGCGTACGACGATGACGAAGCTGCGCCGCAAGATCGGCGATCCGCCGGTCATCGAGACGGTCACGGGAGCGGGGTATCGGATCCCGTGACGAAGAACCTGCGGCTGCGGTTCGCGCTCGCCTGCGGCGGGGTGTTCGTCCTCGCCGGCGCCGTTCTGGTCGGGGTCGTCGCCTTCGTCATACGGCAGAGCCTGGAGCCCCGCGACGGGCTGCGGCAGCCTCGGTGGATCCGCGTCGCCGGCGCCGTCTACTCACCGTGGCATCACGAGTACTATGTGGCCCAGCAGCGGGTCGCGCAGGTCAGGCGCGTCTACCAGGCCGACGCGGTCAAGAACGTGCTTGTCGGGGGCGGGATCGCGCTCGTTCCCGGGGGCGGGCTGGCGGCGCTGCTCGGCTGGCGCGCCGCCGGGTGGACGCTGCGGCCGATGCGGTCGGTGACGGCGAGCGCGCGGCGGATCGCGCAGAGCCATGACCTGACCGAGCGCATCGCGCACGACGGCCCGGACGACGAGGTCAAGGAGCTGGCCGACATCGTTGACACGGTGCTTGGCCGCCTCGCCCGCTCCTTCGACGGCCAGCGGCGCTTCGTCGCCAACGCCTCCCACGAGCTGCGCACCCCGCTGACCATCAACCGCACGCTGGTGGACGTGGCGGTCCGGCGCGCCGACGCGAGCGAGGACGTGAAACGGCTCGGTGAGTCGCTGCTGCTGGTCAACGCCAGGCACGAACGGCTCATCGACGGCCTGCTCGCCTTGGCCGAGGGCGAGCAGAAGGTGCTCGACCGGCGACCCTTCGACCTGACCGACGTGACCGAGCACGTGCTCGACGCCGCGGCCGAGGAGGCGAAGGCGGCCCAGGTGGCCGTGCACCGGCTGCTCGACCCCGCGCCGACGGCAGGCGAGCCTGTACTGGTGGAGCGGCTGGTGCAAAACCTCGTGGAGAACGCGATCCGGCACAACCACCCGGGCGGCGAGGTGTGGGTGTCCACCCGGCGGCGGGCCGACCGGGTGGAGCTCATCGTGGCCAACACCGGCCTGCCCGTGCCACCGTACGAGATCGAGACGATCTTCGAGCCGTTCCGGCGGCTGCACGGCGACCGACTGCGGTCAGAGCGCGGCAGCGGCCTCGGGCTGTCGATCGTACGCGCGATCACCGACGCCCATGACGGCGTGGTCACCGCGACCCCCCGGGAGGAGGGCGGCCTGACCCTCGCCGTCGAGCTGCGCTGTGTCGACCCCTTCTAGGAGAACGACTGAGCCGCGCCGACCACGAAGGACTCCAGCCGGTGCAACAGGGCGGCCATCTCGCCCTCGGGCAGGCGGGTGGTATCGGCGCTCAACTCCACGCCGAGCGTTCCCTTCCAGCGCATGAGGGCCACGCAGAAGTCGCAACTGCGTCTGTCCGTGCCGGGGAGCCACTCCAGCTCGGACTCCCCGTCCGCGCTGCCGTTGCCGCCCGGGTCCTCGCCGGGGCGCAGGTCGTTGAAGCAGCACGACGGGAACATGGGGACGCCCCGATCGGCGCTCATCCGGTCGATCATCGCGTTCAGGGCCAGCGAGTCGAAGCGCGCGCGACGGTAGGACGCGAGAACCGCCGGGTACGCGGTCACGAGGGTCTCGGGGAGACTTCCGCACGGGCCCAGGGTGAACAGCCCCAGCTGGTTCAGGCTGGTGACCAGGTCCCGGGTCCGGTCGCTGAAGCGGTTGTGCACGATCGGGGTGATCGCGCACACCTCGTGCCCGGTCAGCTCGCGCAGCAGCATGGCGACCGCCACCAGCAGGACGGTGGCGGTGCTGACGCGGGCACGACCGGCGAGCACCTGAGCGGCGTGGTTGAGCCGGGGCGAGGACAGCACGGCCCGCGCGTACCTCGGCGTCGCGCCCGCCCCGACCACATGCGGGAACATGGCGGACGGCACGGTCCGGAGCAGCGCCTCCCACTGCGCGATCACCCGGTCCGAGCGGGCCGACGCCGCCTCCTCCTCTCGCACCAGGTCGAGCAACTGCGACGACGGGGGTCGCGCGATCGTTCCGCGGAGCAGCAGCATCCGCAGGTCGCGCACCACGACGTCGGCCGCTCGCCAGTCCGCGACGACGTGGTTGAGCACGAGAGCCACATGGGTGGCGGCGCCGTCGCAGACCACGAAGCCGGCGCGCAGCGGCTGCTCGCCGTCGTCGAAGGCTCGAGCGGCCATGCGGGCGACGAGATCCGCCGCGGCATCGTCCGCGTCGCCGCGTGCCGCCTCGACCAGCTCGACCGAAACGGTCCCGGCCGCCGCGACCTCCTGGTACGGCCCGGCCGCGCCGATCCGCACCAGGGATCGCAGCGCGTCGTGCCGGCTTATCACCTCTTTCAGGGCGGCCGCCACGACCTCGGGGCGGCGCGGGCCGCCCGCGCGCGGGACGGCGAGGAGCCGGGGCACGTTGAAATAGTGCGCGCTGTCCGGCCCCACCTCGTGGATGGCGCCCCAGATGTCCCGTTGTCCCCACGCGAGCTCCGTGCTACCGGAACGATTGGCGGCAAAATCCACCAACAGCCGCATGACTCTCCTTCGCGGAATATTTCGCGGGCGGGACGTGGGAACGCTCCCACGAAGGCTAGGTTTCGCCTCTGGGCCGGTCAATATCTTCTATCGCCGTTCGCCGCGGCCCCATGCCACTGGGCCGGGACGACAGGCGATTCCCGCACGTGGCGGATAGCACCAGGGGGCGTTCCGCCTCGGAGTTTGACAATCTGGAAACTTCTTCGTCCGATACAGCCGCATCCGGTCCGACCTTATTCGGATAATGAGGACGGCGGTTTATGGAAACACTCGCAGTGAACCGCCTTGCGCGGGCGGCCGAACCGCGAGCGCGCTCTTGTCGACCTTGCCGGTGGCGTTGCGCGGCAGGCCGTCCACGAGGACGAACTCGCGTGGCACCTTGAAGTTGGCCAGCCGTTCCCGGCAGTGAGCCGTCAGCGCCTCCGGGGTGATCGCCGCGCCGGGGCGGGGCACGACGTAGGCCCGGCCGACCTCGCCCATGCGGGCGTCCGGCACGCCGATCACCACGGCCTCGGCGACGCCCTCATGGGCGGCCAGCGCCTGCTCGATCTCGGCCGGGTACACGTTGAAGCCGCCGACCACGAACATGTCCTTCGAACGGCCGGTGATCGTGAGGTAGCCCCGTTCGTCGAGCCGGCCGCGGTCGCCGGTCACCAGCCAGCCGTCCACGATCGCCGCCGCGGTCGCCGCGTCGTCGTCCAGGTAGCCGATCATGACGTTGTGCCCGCGCACCAGGATCTCGCCGTCCTGGCCCACCGGCACCGGCGCGCCGTCCGGGCCGGTCACCTTCACCTCCACGCCCTCGATCGGGCGGCCGGAGGTGGTGGCGACCGTCACGTCGTCGTCCTCCAGCGAGCACGCCGTGACCGTGCCGCACGACTCGGTCAGCCCGTACGCGGTGACGACCTGGGGGAACAGCTCGGCCCGCAGGCGGCGTACGAGCGCCACCGGGACGACCGAGGCGCCGGTGACCGCGAGCCGCAGCGACGAAAGGTCGTAGCGAGAGCGGCCGGGCGCGTCGAGCATGGAGACGTAGACGGTCGGCGGGCCGGGCAGCACGGTGATCTTCTCGGCCTCGATCAGCCGCATCGTCTCGTCCGGCTCGAACACCGGCTGGAGCACCATCGTGGCGGCCCTGAGCAGGCAGGCGAAGACCCCGGCCTTGTAGCCGAAGGTGTGGAACATCGGGTTGACGATCAGGTAGCGGTCGCCGTGGCGCAGACCGGTCCGCGCGCTCCATGCGAGGTAGGTGCGGACGTTCTGCCGGTGGGTGCACATCGCGCCCTTGGACCTGCCGGTGGTGCCGGAGGTGAACAGGATGTCGGCCACGTCGTCCGGGCGCACCGCCGCCGCGCGTTCCCGGGCCGCCTCCCCCGGCGCCGTCACGCCCGCCGCGAGGAAGTCGTCCCAGCTCGTCGCGCCCGGCCGTGGGCCGTCGTACGCCACCACCGTGGTGAGGGTGGGCAGGCCCTCGACGCCGGAAGCGGCGACCCCGAGCATGGCGAGATAGCCGTTGCCGAGGAAGCCGTCCTCGGTGAACAGCACACGGGCGCGGCTGTGCGCCAGCAGCCGGCGGGCCTCCTCGCCCTTGTATCGGGTGTTGATCGGCACCACGACGGCGCCGGCGCTCAACGCGCCGAGGGCGGTGACGATCCACCGCGTGCTGTTGGGAGCCCAGATCGCCACCCGCTCCCCCGGCTCCACGGCGAGCGCGAGAAAGCCGCGAGCCGCCTCGCGCACCCGGGCGTGCAGCTCCGCGTAGGTCAGACGGGACGTGCCGTCCACCACCGCCTCCGTGCGCGGGAACTCCCGGGCCGACTGCTCCAGCACTCCCGGGATCGTCAGCGCCTCGTTCTCGGTCATGACCGTCATGGTCGGCCGTCCCGGCCCCGCCCGTCAGGCGTGGTCCCGCTGGCCGGTACCTCTCCCCCACCGGCGGGCGGGCGGCCGTACCCTCCCCTGCGTCATCCGACAGCCGGGAGGAACTGGTGAACGTGACGATGGACTTCGACGGCCGGGCGGTGCTGGTCACCGGCGGGACCAAGGGCATCGGCTTCGTGATCGCCGAGGCGTTCCTCGCCGCGGGCGCCGGTGTGGTGGTGTGCGGGCGGAACGAGCCGGAGAAGCCGCCCTCGGCGGGCGGCCGGGCCGCGCGCTTCATCGCCGCCGACATCCGCGACCCCGCGGAGGCGGCCCGGCTGGTGGAGCAGACCGTGGATCACCTGGGCCGGCTCGACGTGCTGGTCAACAACGCCGGAGGATCGCCGAACGCCGACGCGGCGACGGTCTCGCCGCGGTTCGTCGAGCGGATCGTCGACCTCAACCTGCTCGCGCCGTTCTACGTGGCCCAACCGGCCAACCTCGTCATGCGCGAGCAGGAGACCGGCGGGTCGATCGTCAACATCGGCAGCGTCTCGGGCGTGGACCCGCAGCCGGGCACCGCGGCGTACTCGGCGGCCAAGGCCGGGCTGCTCATGCTCACCAGGGCGCTGGCGCTGGAATGGTCGCCGAAGGTGCGGGTCAACCACATCACCACCGGCCTCGTCAGGACCGAGGCCGCCGCCTCCCTGTACGGCGAGGACGGCGGCGCGGCGCTGTCGGAGGTCATCCCGATGCGCAGGATGGCGGTGCCGCAGGACGTGGCGAACGCCTGCCTCTTCCTGGCGAGCGACCTCGCCTCCTACCTCACCGGGGCGGACGTCCCGGTGCACGGCGGAGGCGAGGTCCCGGCCCGCTACCTGGTGACCGGCGGCTGAGCGAACGGGGACCGAGGATCGCGGAGGACGGCAGCGTCACCGCCACCGGCGTTCATCGGTCCGCTCCGAGCACCAGGCCGCTGGTGGGCACCCCGGTGCCCGCCGTCACGATCACGTGGCGCACTCCTTCCGGCTGGTTGACGCTGGTGCCCCGCACCAGGCGGACGGCCTCGGCGATGCCGTTCATGCCGTGCAGGTACGCCTCGCCGAGCTGGCCTCCGTGGGTGTTGAACGGCAGCCGCCCGCCGAGCTCGAGGTTGCCCTCGGCGACGAAGTCCTTGGCCTCGCCGGGGGCGCAGAAGCCCAGCTCCTCCAGTTGCGGCAGCACCAGCGGCGTGAAGTGGTCGTACAGGATCGCCGCGTCCATGTCGGCGGGGCCGAGGCCGCTTTGGGCGTACAACTGCCGCCCGACCAGCCCCATCTCGGGGATGCCGGTGATGCGGGGGCGGTAGTAGCTCGTCATCATGTGCTGGTCGTCGCCCGAGCCCTGGGCCGCGCCGAGGACGACGGCGGGCGGGTGCGGCAGGTCGCGCGCCCGCTCGGCCGAGACCACGACCAGCGCCTGCCCGCCGTCGGTCTCCTGGCAGCAGTCCAGCAGGTGCAGCGGCTCGGCGATCCAGCGCGACGCCTGGTGGTCCTCCAGGGTGATGGGCCGCTGGTAGAACCAGGCCGCCGGGTTGTTCGCGGCGTGCCTGCGGTCCACCACGGCGACCCGGCCGAAGTCCTCGCTGGTCGCGCCGTATTCGTGCATGTAGCGGCGGGCGAACACGGCCACCCATTGGGCGGGCGTCGACAGGCCGAACGGGGTGAGCCACGCGTACGCCGCGCCGTCCGCCCCCGTCTCGGCCGGCCGGTCCGCCTGGCCGAGGCCGTAACGCACCCCGGACCGCTCGTTGAACGCCCGGTAGCAGACCACGACGTCGGCGAGGCCGGCCGCGACGGCCAGCGCCGCCTGCTGAACGGTGCCGCAGGCCGCGCCGCCGCCGTGCGGGATGCGCGAGAAGAACGTCAGGTCGCCCATACCGGTGTTGCGGGCGACGTGGATCTCGGCGTTCGTGTCGGCCGTGAACGTCACCATCCCGTCCACGTCGGACGGCCTCAGGCCGGCGTCGGCGACGGCCGCGAGCACGGCCTCACAGGCGAGCCGCAGCTCGCTGCGCCCGGAGTCCTTGGAGAACTCGGTCGCGCCGATGCCGGCGATGGCGGCGGCGCCGGAAAGAGAGCCGGAAAGGCCGCTCACGACGCCTCCTTCGCGGGAAGCCGGAGGGCGACGGTGCCGGTGACGTGGGCGCCCAGGCCGTTATCGCCGCGTACGGCGATCTCGACTCTGCGGTCCTCGTCGTGCTTGGCGGTGACCGTGCCGGTCAGCGTCATCGTGTCGCCGGGGTAGTTGGGCACGCCGAGCCTGATCCTGATCGCCTTGACGACGGCGGCCGGGCCCGCCCATTCGGTGACGTACCGGTCGACGAGCCCGTTCGTGGTGAGGATGTTCATGAAGATGTCCTTCGACCCGCGCTCGGCCGCGAGGCCGGGGTCGTGGTGGACGTCCTGGTAGTCGCGGCCGGCGATAGCGGTCGCCACGATGAGCGTGCGGGTCAGCGGGATCGGCAGCGCGGGCAGCTCCTCCCCCACCGCCACCTCCTCATACGTTCGCCGGTTCATTGGGGGATCCTTCCCGCCGCGATCAGCGCGCCCAGCCTCGCGAGGTCGGCGCTCGGTCCGCCGAGCGTGCCGGAGATCTGCCTGGCCCACAGGAAGTGCCGGTGGACCGGGTAGCCGATGTCGACGCCGATGCCGCCGTGGACGTGCTGCACCCGGTGCGCCACGGTCAGCCCGGCGTCCCCGGCCCACCACTTGGCGACGAGCACGGCCGCCGCGGCGTCCTCGCCTTCCTGCAGGGAGGCGACCGCCTGCCACAGGCACACGCGCATCGCGTCGACGTCGATGTAGCAGTCGGCGAGCTGGTGCTGCACCGCCTGGAAGGTGCCGAGCGGACGGCCGAACTGCTCGCGCTCGGACAAGTAGGTCACGGCGTGCCGGACCGCGCCCTGGGCCACGCCGAGCAGCACGGCCGCCAGCGCGACCGCCGCCCGCTCGATCGTCCACGCGACCGCGCCGTCCCCCGGCGTGCCGACCGCCCGCGCCGGGGCGTCGTCCAGGGTGAGGGTGCCGGCGAGGTCGTGCGTCGTGGTCTCCGCGGCCTCCCAGGAGACGCCTTCCGCGTCCGAGGCCACCAGGAACAGGCCCGGCACTCCCTCTGCCGCCGCCGAGACCAGCACGTGGGCCGCGCCGAACGGCGAGGGGACCACCGCCTTGACGCCGGTCAGCCGCCACCCGTCCCTGCCGGGGGCCCCATCCGGGCGGGCCGCGCAGCCCGGCTCCGCCGGGTCGGCCGGGCCGAACTCCTCCAGCGCCACGGTGAGCCGGGACGAGCCGTCCACCGCCGCGGGGAGCAGGCTCTCGCGCTGCTCGCGGGTGCCGTGCGCGGCGACCGCGAGCGCGCCGACGGCCGCCGGCCACAGCGGCACCGGGGCGACGTGGCGGCCCTGCTCCTCCAGCAGCACGCACAGCGCGCCCAGGCCGAGCCCGGCGCCGCCCGCCTCCTCCGGCAGCGCGATGCCGAGCAGGCCGGCCTTGCCCAGCTCCGCCAACAGCTCCTCGTCCAGGCGGCCCGGCGAGCCCTCCACCTCGCGTACGCGCTCGGTCGTGGCGCGGTCGGCGAACATCCGGTTCGCCAGGGCACGCACCGCCTCGAGCTCTTCGTCCAGCGTGAAGTCCATCAGCTGTTCTCCTGCGGGCGGAACACCGGAAGTGACAGGTCGGGATCGGCGTCCAGCCAGTCGAGGACGACGGGCATGCCGATCTCGACCCCACCGGGTTCCACGCCGACCAGGTTGGTGACGAGCCGTGTGCCCTCGTCGAGCTCCACGACCGCGACGATCAGCGGATATTCGAACGCCGGGTGGCGGGGGTGGTGGGCGACCACGTAGCTGTAGACGTGCCCGCCGCCCGACGCCTCGGCGACGTCCCACTCGAACGAACCGCAGTGGGGGCAGCACGGGCCGGGCGGGTGGCGCAGCGTCGCGCACCCGGCGCAGCGCTGGATCACCAGCCGGTGCTCACGCGCCGCCTCGAACCAGAACGCGTTGTCCTGGTTCATCGCGGGCCGCGGCCGCAGCGCCTTCGGCTCCCGCTGCTCGGGTGTGCGGTTCTTCGGCCTGAAGCGCAGCAGGCGCCAGCGCTGCACGGCGACGACCTCGCCGTCCTGGTCGGTGTAGGTCCGCACGGTGGTCACGAACCGTCCCACGCCCAGCGCCGTGCTCTTCTCCGGGGAGATCGACTCCACGACCTCCCGGACGCTCACACGGTCGCCGACCACCAGCTCGCGGCGGAACTCGAACTCCGAGTCGGTCGCCACCACCGAGGTGAAGCCGTCCTTTTCGAACAGCGCGTTCAGCTCCTCCGCCGCCTGACCGTTCGCGACGCTCGCGGCGAACCCGCGCATCGTCCACGCCTGCGTCATCGAGGCGGGCGCGACGATCCCGGGACG
Source organism: Microbispora sp. NPDC046973 (assembly GCF_040644495.1). NCBI lineage: Bacteria > Bacillati > Actinomycetota > Actinomycetes > Streptosporangiales > Streptosporangiaceae > Microbispora > Microbispora sp. NPDC046973. Next base: position 11,171 of record NZ_JBEYWQ010000053.1, read on the forward strand.
GCCGGTCGCGCGGGCGGCCTCGTCGTCCAGGTAGACGGGGTTGCGGTCGCCCATCGCCTCGGCCCAGTGCCGGATCATGGGCACGTTCACCGGGTCGGGCCCCTCCCTCGGCGGGACGATCTCGCGTCCTGCGAAGTCCTCGTAGGCGGTCATCGGCGACCGGCCCGGGGAAGGCCGAGGCCCTGCGTGGCGACCATGTCGCGCAGGACCTCGTTCACGCCGCCGCCGAAGGTGTTGACGATGCCCTGCCGCGACAACTGCTCGATCTGCCCGGCGAGCACGGCGCCCGGCGACTCGGGGCGGACGCGCCCGCCCGCGCCGATGATCCCCGACAGCGTGCGCTGCACGTCGATGTGGGTCTCGGTGCCGTAGACCTTGGCCGCCCCGGCGTCCGCGCCCGTCAGCGCGTCACGCGCGACCGCGTCGGTCATCTTCCAGTTCATCAGCCGCATCGCCTCCAGCCGGGCGTACGCGCGGGCGAGGTCCCGCCGCACCCACGGCAGGTCCATCGCGCCGTTGTCCCGCGCCCAGCAGACGACCTGCTCCCAGAGCTGGATCATCCGGCCGCCGAGCGCGGCCAGGCCGATCCGCTCGTGGTTGAGCTGGTGGGTGATGAGCCGCCAGCCGCCGTTCACCTCGCCGACGACCGCGTCGGCCGGCACCCGTACGCCGCTGTAGTAGGTGGCCGTCACGACCATCCCGCCCACGGCCTGGATGGGGCTCCAGGAAAATCCGGGCGCGTCCGTCGGCACGATGAGGATCGAGATGCCCGTGTGCCTGGGCGCGCCGGGGTCGGTACGGCAGGCCAGCCACACGTAGTCGGCCGTGTTGGCGCCGCTGGTGAAGATCTTGCTGCCGTCGATCACCCACTCGTCGCCGTCCCTGACCGCCCGGGTGGTGAGGGAGGCGAGGTCGGTGCCCGCGCCGGGCTCGGTGTAGCCGATCGCGAAGATCACGTCGCCGGACAGGATGCCGGGCAGATACCGCTTCCTCTGCTCGGGCGACCCGTGGCTCATCAGCGTCGGGCCGACCGTGTTGACGGTGACGAACGGGAACGGCAGCCCGGCCCGCTGGACCTCGTCGAAGAACACGTACTGCTCCTCGATCGACCGGCCCTGCCCGCCGTACTCGACCGGCCAGCCGATGCCGAGCAGGCCGTCGGCGCCGAGGCGCCGTACGACCTCGCGGAACCGGGGGCCGCCGACGCCCTCCTCGCCGACGCGGCGTCGCTCGTCCTCCGGCAACAGGCCCGCGAAGTACTCCCTCAGCTCCCGGCGCAGCTCACGCTGCTCGGGGCTCTCGCGCAGGTTCATGTCCGCTCTCCTTCACGCCTGACCGAGGAAGCGCAGGCGCCCGTTGGCGGTGAGTGCCGCCGTGGATCGCGGTCACGCACGTGTCGCACTGGATGCCGGCCTGGATGCGGTTTCGGTCATCGGAGTCCTCCGCTCCGGTCTTCATGCTGTCCAGACGTTAGTCAGCGGGACCGCCGTCGATCCGGCGACTCCCGCTGACCGGGAGACGGCAGCGGGTGGTGCGGGGGTGCGGCGGCTCAGCCGAAGAAGGCCTGCCCGCCGTCGAGGGGCACGGTCGCGCCGGTCAGGTAGCGCAGGTCCGGGCCCACGAGCGCGACCACGGCGCGGCCGATGTCCTGCTCGCAGTCGCCGATGTAACCGAGGGGGATGGTCGCGCGGAACGCCTCCGCCTCCTCCGGGAAGGCCTCCGTCCACCGCTTCAGCCCTGGGGACAGGGCGTGCGGGGCGATGCAGTTGGCGCGGATGCCGTCCGGCCCCCACTCGGTGGCCGCCGTCCGCGTGAGCGAGCGCAATGCCTGCTTCGCCGCGGCGTACGCGCCATATGTGGCGGGGTCCCAGCGGACCATGGCCGAGGTGACGAGGTTGACGATGCTGCCGCCGCCGCGCGCCTTCATGTGGGGATGGCAGGCGTTCATGAACGCGAAGGCGGCGAACGGGCCACTGCGGAAGCCCTTCTGGAACGCGTCGTCGCTCATCGACAGCAGCGGGCCGTACGCGCCGGTGTAGGCGTTGTTGACGAGGATGTCCACGCCGCCGAACCGGGTCACGACGGCCTCGACCACCGCGGGGATCGCATCGGTCTCGGTCACGTCGCACTGGAACGGCTCTGCCGTCCCGCCGCGCTCGCGGACCAGCTCGCAGGTCGTCTCCAGCTTCGCCGCGGTGCGGCCGAGCACGGCCACGGCGACGCCTTCCGAGGCGAGCGCGAGCGCGATGCCTTGACCCACGCCCTGGCCCGCTCCCGTAACGATCGCGACTTTTCCGTCCAGGCTTCCCATACGTCTTCCCATTCCGGTGTGACGCGGCACAGTGAAAGTGATCAGTCTCGCTCACTGGGAACAGGCTGCCTGCCGGGGTGACGGCATCGTGGGTGCTGTCCCGGTCACCGGGAGGCCCGCCCCCGCAGGGCCGGCGGAAGGTTGAGTGGGACGTACTCGCTCAGGTACCGGATGCGTCGGTCGGCATCCCGTGACGCGGCGAGTACACCTTGCGCCTCCATCTGCGGCCCGAACCGCACCACCTGCAACGGCTCCGCGTTGTCGGCCCGCCCCAGCTCATCCAGCGCGTCAGCCCGCGTCGGAAGCACCTCACCCGAGGCCGGATCGACCTAAATCCCGTCCTGACCGTCCCAGTGGGTCTCACCGTCTGGCCGGCGCAGCGTCCCCCGGATCGTCAACCCGCCGCTCACCACGCACCGCCGCCCGCATCCCGCGAGCCTTGAACGAGTGCGCCCATCTCAATCGGACTTCTCTACCCGCGTCGGCTGTCCGCGAAGACAGTCTCATCGCTTGGCGGTTGCGGTGATGCGAGCGTAGCCGATGACGTGGGAGGACAGGGCGAAGGAGGCCAGGGCAGGGGTGGCATTCTGCGGGACTCCCGCGTCGGCCACGTCCAGCGCCAGGACGGTCACGTCGTAGCGGTGCGGGCGGTCGCCCGCGGGCGGGCACGGGCCCAGGTAGCCCGCCGCGCCAGTGTCGTTGGCCCCGGTGGTGACGTCCTTGGGGATCGAAGTGGCGGAGGCCGGGATGCCGCGGACCGCCCAATGCCAGAAGCCGCTGCCGGTCGGGGCGTCCCGGTCGAACATGGTCACCGCGAAGCTTCTGGTCCCCGCCGGGGCGCCTGACCACGTCAGCGTGGGAGCGGTGTTCTGGCCGGTGCAGCCGAAGCCGCTGGAGTAGGCCTCGGCGGGGAACACGCCTGCGGCCAGGTCTGGGCTTTCCACATGGAACCTGGTGGCGTGGGCGGGGATGCCGGCGCGTACCTTGTGGTAGCCGAAGCCGGGCGCCCCGGTGGTGGCCGCCGAGGCGGTCTGGGCAGCGGCGGCCACGGTGACGGCGGCGACGGCCAGGGCGGTGAACTTGCGCTTCATGACTGCTCTCCTCAGCGTGTCGGGATGTGCTCTTCACCCTTCCGCCCCGGCTCAGCGCGTGGCCAGGCGCTCGGGAGCCTGGTACCCGGCGTACCACCCTGGGGATACGCCCCTTCTGCCATGCTTGTCGGCATGCGACGTGATGAGCTGGGAGCGTTCCTGAGGGCGGCCAGGGAACGGCTGACCCCTCAGGAGGCCGGGCTGCCCGGCCGTGGGCGGCGGCGCACACCGGGGCTGCGCCGCCAGGAGGTGGCCGAGCTCGCCGCGGTCAGCGTGGAGTGGTACATCCGGCTGGAGCAGGGCCGCGTTGGCACGCCTGGATCCGCCGTACTGGATGCCGTCGCCACCGCGCTGCGGCTCAGTGCCGCCGAGCGGAGGCATCTCTACCTGGTCGCGCGGGGCGAGGCACCGCCGCCGCAGTACGTTCCCGCCCCGCTCTCGCCGTCTCTGCGCGCGCTGCTGGACGGCATGCCGTTGCTGCCCGCTTACGTCATGGACTTCCGCTTCGACATCCTGGCCTGCAACAACGCTGCCAAGGCGCTGTTCGGCGCCGAGTTCGGGGCCGGGCGGCTGGGCAACACCGCCCGCATCCTGTTCTGCGAGCCGGACATGCGGGAGGGGCAGCTCGACTGGGAACGTTTCGCCCGCGAGACCGTAGGCAATCTGCGCGCCAACAGCGCCCGCCACCCCGGCGACCCGGTCCTGGCCAGGCTCGTGGCCGATCTGCGTGCCACGAGCCCGCAGTTCGCCGCCTGGTGGGCCGACCAGCATGTCGAGGAACGCTCCCGCGGCACCAAGCGCATCCTGCGCCACGACGTTGGGCTGATGACCCTGGCCTATGACATGCTCCGCGCGCTCGACAGCTCGGACCAGCGCCTGTTCGTCCTCACCCCGGCCGACCATGCCACCGAGAACGCCCTGCGCACCCTCGTCACGGCCCGTTCTACCGCTCTGACTGCCATCGCCTGACCGAGGCCACGCACATCAGCGGCCTCTATGAAGCCGTCTCGGCCGACACCGACGCTGCCGAGCAGAGACCGCGCCGGCCCTCCCTTGCATATGAGATCTGGAAAACGATCACTGTTCACTCGGGAAGCGACCGGTCCCCTCCTTCGTGCCGGCTGCGAACCGCTCCTGGGCCCCCATAGCCGGCGGCTCGCTCGCCGCTGCGGATGTTCTTCGGCACCGAGGGGCTGCGGGTGACCCAGTAGGCCCGCGCCGAGCGGCTCAAGACGTGGGCCGACCGGCACAAGCTACGTGACCGGCGCCGTCGTGGCCGCCGACGGCGGCCGCACCGCCATCTGACCCGGGGCGCGCTCCGGTCCCTCTGCACAACCACCATTACCGGAACCACGCGCTCGGGCGCGAGGGAGGAGATTGAGGTCAATGTGATTGCGAAGGATCGACTCCATGTATAGAGGGGTGGCACGAGGCCGAGTCCCATCATGCCTGCGCTGCCACCTAGTGCTGTGACCGGCAACGTTCACCGGGTTAACCCGGCAGACCCAGGTGGCGAGCGTCAGGCAGGGCTGAGCCGCAGGCTCTTGAACTCGGTCGCCTGGGCGGCGATCGCCTTCTCCGTGGGGAGGCGCTCCATCGACGACGCCCCGAAGAAGCCCGCGATCCCGTTCGTGTGGTCGAGGACGAACTGGGCGTCCTCCGGCTCGGCGATGGGGCCGCCGTGGCAGAGCACGATGACGTCGGGGTTCACCGCGACGGCGGCATCGCGCATCTCCTGCACCGCGACGGCCGCCTCCTCCAGGGTGAGGGCGGTTGCCGCGCCGATGCTGCCGCTCGTGGTCAAGCCGACGTGGGGCACGAGGACGTCGGCTCCGGCCTCGGCCATCGCCGCGGCCTGCTCGGCGTCGAAGACGTAGGGGGCGGTGAGCAGGTCACGCCGCCGCGCTTCCCTGATCATGTCGACTTCGAGCCGGTAGCCCATCCCGGTCTCCTCGAGATTCTGCCGGAACTTGCCGTCGTACAGGCCCACGGTGGGGAAGTTCTGCACGCCGGCGAAGCCCATCGCCTTGAGCTGGTCGAGGAACGGGCCCATGAGACGGAAGGGGTCGGTGCCGCAGACCCCGGCCAGCACGGGGGTGTCGCGCACGACCGGGAGGACCTCCCTGGCCATGTCGACGACGATCGCGTTGGCGTCGCCGTACGGGAGCAACCCGGCGAGCGAGCCTCGCCCGGCCATGCGGTAGCGGCCCGAGTTGTAGATGATCAGCAGGTCGACGCCGCCGGCCTCGGCGGCCTTGGCCGACAGGCCGGTGCCGGCGCCCGCGCCGATGATGGGGCGGCCGGCCTCGACGGTGGCGCGCAGGCGTCCGAGAGCGGTCTCGCGGTTCATCTCATTCTCCAGTTCGACGTGCGCGGATGAGGCGGTGCAGGGCTTCGGCCGCGGCCCGGCCGAAGCCCGGATCGTTGACGGCGGCGTCCACGTCGTGGACGGGGACGCCGGTGTCCTTCAGGCGGTCCCGGAGCGCGGCGAAGCAGGCGGCGTCGGCGTCGGGGTCGGCGAACGGCCCTCCTTCGACGTCGATCCCGGAGACGCCCTTCAGCGGCAGGTAGACCTCCACCGGCCCGGTGGCGCGGCTGAGCTTGTCGCCGATCCTGGCGCCCAGCTCGGCCATCTCCTCGCGGGTCGTCCGCATGAGGGTGACCGTGGGGTTGTGCACCAGGAACTTCCGGTCCGCGAACCTCTCCGGCACGGTCTCGCGGGGCCCGAAGTTGACCATGTCGAGCGCGCCCACGCTGACCACCTGCGGGATGCCGGCTCGCCCCGCCGCCTCCAGCCGGTGGGGGCCTGCGGTGAGCACACCGCCGACGAGGTCGTCGGCCAGTTCGGTGGTGGTCAGGTCGAGGACGCCGTCGAGCATCCCGGAGGCGGCGAGGGCCTCCATCGCCCGCCCGCCGGAACCGGTGGCGTGGAAGACCAGCACCTCGTATCCGGCGCTCGTCAGATAGTCACGGGCTTCGTCGACGGCGGGCGTGGTGAGCCCGAACATCGTGGCGGCGACCAGCTTCCGCTCGCCGCCGGCCTCTGTGCCAATCTCGGTGCGGACCCGGGCGTACCGCTGGGCCATCCCGGCCGCCGCGGCGGCGGCGTTGCCGAGAACCGCGCGCGAGAGCCGGTTGATGCCGGAGATGTCCACCACGGAGTACATGAGAGTGACGTCGACGTCCCCGACGTAGGGGCCGACGTCACCCGAGGCCATGGTCGAGACCAGCAGCTTGGGCACCCCGACGGGCAGGGCTTGGAGCGCGCGGGCCGCGACGGACGAGCCGCTGGAGCCGCCGATCGCGAGAAGCCCGTCGAGGCGCCCCTCGTCGAACAGCCGCCGGACGATCACGGCGGCGCCGGTCGCCATCGCGTCCATCGCGGCGCCGCGGTCGCGGGCGTCGCGGAGCCGGTCGAGCTCGGTGCCCGCCGCCCGCGCCACCTCCTCCGCGCCGATGTCGGCGAGTTCCGCCCCCTGGGCGAAGGTGCCCACATTGATCAGCAGCACGTCGCAGCCCGCGTCGCGCAGCCGGTCGCGGACCCAGCGATACTCCTCGGTCTTGGTGTCCAGCGTTCCCAGCAGCACCACCGTCGCCACCGCGACCTCCCTGTCGTCGTCGACCTGCGCGTACGGTCGAGGATGTCGGGCCCTTATCGGATCGGCCAGGCCAATCGCGCAGAATTGGTCCATGGCCCGTGCGGAACATGTCGACAGCGCAGCGCTGGCCCGTCTGATCGGGGGGTGGCGGGCGGAGGACGTGCCGCTGCCGCACGCGCTCGCCGGCGCGCTCGCCGAGCTGATCGCCGGCAACGTGCTGGTCGACGGGGCCGCGCTGCCGCCGCAGCGCGCGCTGGCCGCCGCGCTGGGAGTGTCCCGCGGGACCGTCGCCGAGGCGTACGCGGAGCTGGCCGCGCGGGGACAGCTGACGTCCCGGCAGGGGTCGGGGTCGCGCATCCGGCGCGGCCGGAGCGCGGGAGGGGATCATGTCGTCGAGGGACGGCTGGCGTCCTTCGGCCGCACCCGCCGGCCGGTCGAGCTGGACCTGTCCAGCGGGGCCCTGCCCGCCCTGTCGCTGGTGCGGGACGTCGTCGCGGCGGTCGACCTGGGCGAGCTCGACGTCTACCTCGCGGATGACGGCTACTACGCCGCGGGGCTGCCCCGGCTCCGTGCGGTCGTGGCCGAGCAGTACACCCTGCAGGGGCTGCCGACCGGGCCCGACCAGATCCTCGTCACGTCCGGCTCCCAGCAGGCCGTCTGGTTGTGCGCGTCGTCCCTGGTGGCACCGGGTGACGAGGTGCTGGTCGAGGAGCCGAGCTATCGGGGGGCGATCGAGGCGTTCCGTACGGCCGGGGCGCGGCTGACGGGAGTGCCCGTACGGCAGGACGGCCTCGACCTCGACCACCTCGAAAGGGTCGCGCACCGGGCCGCCCTCCTCTACTGCCAGCCCGCGGCGCACAACCCCACCGGGATCAGCTGGCCGGCGGCGAGCGGGGAGCGGCTCAGCGAGATCGTCGGCAGGCACGGCCTGCTGACGATCGAAGACCGGTCCTGCGCCGACCTCGTCCTCGACGACCGCGGCGTCCGGCCCCCGCTGCCCGGCCCTGGAAATCCCGGCTCGATGATCCGGATCGGCACCGCGTCCAAGTTGCTCTGGGGCGGGCTGCGGGTCGGGTGGATCCGCGCGGAGCGGCCGATGATCATGCGGCTGACACAGGCCAAGGCGGCACTGGACCTGGCCGCGCCGGTGATCGACCAGATGGTGACCGCCGAGCTCCTCGCGCAGGCCGATCGGGCCCGGCAGGAGCGCGCCCGGCGCCTGCGTGCCCATCTCGCCGACGCGATAGCGGTCCTGGCGGAACTGCGCCCGGCGTGGCGGTGGACGCCGCCGCACGGGGGCACGGCGCTGTGGATCGACACCGGAACCGACGCCGTCGCCCTGGCCGAACGCGCACGGAGGAGGGGCGTGCTGGTCACCGCGGGCCCGGCCTTCTCCCCCTCGAACGCGCAGCGCTCCCGGCTGCGGCTGCCGTTCTGGAGGCCCGTCGAGCAGTTCGCGCACGCGGTCGAACTGCTCGAATGAGCTACGGCGTCGTGGGCATGCGGTCCCGGTGACCGGGAGTGCCGGCATCCCGCGCCCGGCCGTTGCCGACAATTTCGGCCACGGACGGACTCCGGCTCACGGCGCATCCCGGCGTGAAGGGGAACTGGCAGGCATGGCGACAGATCCGAGGCTCGCGGCGGCGGCGGTGACGGCCGGGCTCACCGGCCCCGGCGGGGCGTTCGAGCTCGCCGAGGAGGAGGTCCTCGGCACGCGCATGGCGGTCTTCAAGAACCGGCGCCGCAACCTCGGCGAGGTGCTCGCCGCCTCGGCCGCGTACGGCGACCGCGACTACATCGTGACGGCGGACGAGCGGCTGAGCTTCGCCGAGCACGCGCGCCGGGTGGCCGCGCTCGCCGCCGCGCTGCGCGAGGAGTACGGTGTGCGCCCCGGCGACCGCGTCGCGATCAACGCGGCCAACCACCCGGGCTGGATCGTGTCGTTCTGGGCGGCGGTCGCCGTCGGCGCCGTCGCGGTCGCGTACAACGCGTGGTGGTCACGCGGCGAGGTCGAGTACGCCCTCGGTCACACGGAGCCGAAGGTGCTGGTCGCCGATGCCAGGCGGGCCGCGCTCGCCCCCGCGGGGACGACGGTCCTGACCCTCGAGGAGGACCTCCCCCGGCTGGTCGAGCGCCATGCGGGCGCTCCGCCGTCCCCGCACGCCGCCGCCGAGGACGACCCCGCGGTGATCATCTACACCAGCGGCACCTCGGGCCGTCCCAAGGGCGCGGTCCACACGCACCGCAACCTCACCTCGGTGGTCGAATACCACCGGATGAACGACGCGCTGGCCCAGGCGTTCGGCGACCCGATGGACGCGGCGGACCGGCGCTACCTGCTGGCGCTGCCGCTGTTCCACATCGCGAGCCTGCACAATCTCGCGGTGCCCCGCCTCGCGACCGGCAGCGCCGCCGTGATGCATCTGGGCGCCTTCGACGTGGATCGCGTGCTGCGGCTCATCGAGCGGGAGCGGGTCACCAACTGGGGCGCGGTGCCGACGATGGCGAGCCGCCTGATCGAGCACGGCGACCTGTCGGGCTACGACCTGTCGTCGCTGACCGCCTTCGCGCTGGCCTCGGCCCCGTCCTCCCCCGCGTTCAAGCAGCGGCTGCGCGAGGCGTTGCCGGTCGCCCGGCAGGCGCTGGTGGACAGCTACGGCCTGACCGAGTCGTCCACCGCGATCTCCGTCGCCACCCCGGCCGACCTGGAGGAGGCCCCGGGGACGCTGGGCCGCCCGATCGCCACCGTCCGGCTGGAGATCCGCGATCCCGAGGGCAAGCCGCTGCCGGAGGGCGAGGAGGGCGAGGTCTGCGTCCGCAGCCCCTACAACATGCTCGGCTACTGGCGGGACCCGCAGGCCACCGCTCAGGCCATCCGGGAGGACCGGTGGCTGCACACCGGCGACATCGGGGTGATCGAGCACGGACGGCTGCGCCTGAGCGCCCGCCGCTCCGATCTGATCATCCGGGGCGGGGAGAACGTCTACCCCGCCGAGGTCGAGAACGCGCTGGCCGAACACCCCGCGGTGGTGGAGTGCGTCGTGGTCGGCGCCCCGCACGCCGACCTCGGCCAGGAGGTCGTCGCCGTGGTCGTCACGGCGGGCGGGTATGACGTGGGCGAGGACGACCTGCGGGCGCACCTGCGCGAGCGCCTCGCCTACTTCAAGGTGCCGTCGCGCTGGCGGATCACGACCGAGGCGCTGCCGCGCAACGCCACCGGCAAGGTGATCCGCCAGGAGGTCACGCGCGTGCTCGGCATCGCCGACTCCTGAGCCGCCGTGGCGCCGGCTGAGGAGAGGCGTGGACTCCGCGCCGAGGGGTAGCTCGGGTAGCCGTAGCGGATCACACCGGACCGCCGGAAGCCGGGGGCGTCCATGACTTCAGTGAGCGAGAGCCGGACCGCGGGCGTGACAGGCCCGGCCGCGGGCCACCCGTCCGTGTCGATGACGCTGGGGGCGCTGTTCGTGTCGGCCTCGGCCGTGCTCATCCACCTGTCGGGCACCTCGCCGGGCACCGCCTCGTTCTTCCGCTGTCTGCTGGCCCTTCCCGTGCTGGTTCCGCTCGCGCTGCTGGAGCGCGGGCGCGAAGGCCCGATGCCGGCGCGCAGGCGGGCCGTCACCCTCGCCGCGGGCGCCCTGTTCGCCGGGGACATGCTGCTGTGGACGGCGGCGATCAGCGAGGTCGGCGCCGGGCTGTCCACCGTGCTCGTCAACGTCCAAGTGGTGATCGTGCCGCTGCTCGCCCTGCTGGTGGACCGCGAGCCGCCGCCCCGCCGCTTCGTCGTGTCCCTCCCCTTCCTCCTGCTCGGCGTGGTCCTGGCGAGCGGCGTGGCCGAGGGCGGCGCCGGCGGGAGCCGGCCGCTCCTCGGGACCGTCCACGCCGTGCTGGCGGCCGTGTGCTACTCAGGCTTCCTGTTCCTGCTGCGGCGGGGAGGGCAGCAGGGGCAGGCGGTGCAGTCCTATCTGTGGGTGACCGTCGCCGCCACCGTCGCCTCTCTGGCCGCGGGCGCCCTCTGGCAGGGCGTCGATCTGACGCCCGGATGGACGGCCGTCGGGTGGCTGACCCTGGTCGCGCTCTTCGGACAGGTGCTCGGCTGGCTTCTCGTCGCCGTGGCCTCGCCCCGTCTCGCCAGCCACGTCGGGGCCATCCTGCTGCTGCTCACGCCCGTCGGCGCCCTCGTCCTCGGCTGGGCCGTCCTCGGCGAGCACCCCTCCCCTCTCCAGCTGGCGGGCTGCGCCGTGATCCTCGCGAGCGGCACCTTCGCCACCACCCGGTCCGCCCGCGACTCATGAGGCGGGCGGTCCGGCCCGGCGGTGCGAGGGGGTGCACCGCCGGGCCGGTGCTTCACTGGATGACGAAGCGCTGTGCGGGGGTGCCGTTGCAGTCGTAGATCTGCAGACGGGTGCCGTTCGCGGTCGCGCCGCCGGGGGCGTCGATACACCGGCCCGACTGGGGGTTCTGGATCGACCCGTCGGACAGCCGCACCCAGTTCTGCGCGCCCGTGTTGTTGCAGTCGTACAGCTGCAACGGGGTGCCGTTGGCCGTGCCGCCCGACTGTACGTCGAGGCAGCGGCCGAGGGTGCGCACGGTCTGCCCGCTCCAGCTCCAGAGCTGGTCCTTCGCGTACGACTGGCAGTCCCACAGCTGCACCGGCGCGTTGTTGCCGCCCGTGTCGTCGCCCGCGACGTCGACGCACTTGCCGCCCGGGCCGATGATCGGCCGGCCGGCGGCCGTGCCTCCGGTGCCGAAGCTCCCGATCGTCATCCCGGCCGACGACGGGTTCGGCTGGTCGATCGTCGGGGCGAACCCGCCGACGTCGTCGTAGGAGAAGCCGTAGGCCAGACCGTTCAGCGAGTTGGCGTGGATCGTCTTGCTGAACAGGTTCGACGCGGACTGCCCGTAGAACTTCGTCGCGTCCGTCGTCGGCTGGGTGTCGTACATGACCCGGCCGGCCGTGGACAGCGTCGCGCGGTTGAGCGCGGCGCACACCCGCGCGCCGACCGCGAGGATGGCGGCCTCGTCGGGCTGGTTCTGCGGTTGCATGCCGCCCGAGCAGGCGAAGACGTCGCTCGTGGCCGGTTTGGCGAGCGTCCCGATGACGGCGCCGGACGCGTTCCTGAACGTCCAGTTCGTGCCGCTGGTGGTGCCGGTGAAGGTGCCCAGCGACGTCTGCACGGTCAGCGGGTGCGTGGCGTAGTAGGACCACACCCCGCTCACGTAGGCATCGAGGTAGGTCGAGGGGAACTGGCCCTTGGCGATGGCGTGCGCGGGCGCGAGCACGCGCAGCGGGAGGCCGTCGGAGGCCCGCGTCGTCGTCAGGCCCGACCACGGCGACCCCAGCCCGGCGAACGCGTTGAGGATGCCAGTGCGGTTGCCGGGGATGCCCTGCGTCTGGGTGTTGCCGGAGGCGTCGGTGACGCTGACCGTCATCGGGATGCCGAACATGTCGACCGTGGTCGAGTTGATGAAGATGCCCGTGCCGCCGTTGCTCGTCCGCGCGAACTCCGTCCAGTCGTAGAGGATGGCGGCGTTGGGGTCGCTGTCGACCCAGGGCGCCGGCTCGACCAGCCCGTTCGTGGTCAGGAAGAACCGCAGCTTGGCGCCCATCGACAGGTAGACGCGGCCGCCTGACAGGTTCGGCGCCAGCCTGATGGTGGTGCTGGCGCCGTTGCCCGGTCCGGGGATGGAGGTGTCGGGCGCCGGGACGGGCCCGTTGGGGATCGACGAGGGGAAGCTCCACGGGCGCCACGTCCCCGAGGCGTCCACGTACCCCTGCTGGCCGGTGGCCGCGTTGCGGGCGACGACGTAGACGTACGTCGCGTCGCCCCGGCCGGAGTTGTTGGTGATCGTGAATGGCAACTGCGCGACGGCGGCGTTCGCCGCCTGCTGCCCGGCGGCGAGGACGACCGCCTGGGCCAGCACCACGACGGCGAGCAGAGCCCGCCGCCATCGCAGGAACGACACGTGCATCTCTCGGCTCCTCTGGGGGGTTCGGAGACAAGCTGCGGAGACAAGCTGCGAAGACAAGCCCTGAGAGCGCTCTCAGTAAAGTAACTTTACTGTTGACTGACCGCGCGTCAATACCCGTCGGCCCTGCTCCGCACAGCATGAGGCCGATCCTTGTGCCGCTGGGTGGGATGCCCACGACCGCGGACATCTCGACGAGCGAAAACTGGAAGACGTACTGGTTCTTGGCCCGATCGCCGAACGAGCAGGAGCGCGCGGATGAGCTCGAAGACGAGCCTGGAGAACAGGACCGCCGTCGTCACCGGCGCGGGAGCGGGCCTGGGCCGCAGCGAGGCCCTCGCCCTCGCGGAACGCGGCGCGAACGTCGTCGTCAACGACGTCGGCCCGGCGGCCGAGGACGTCGCGGCCGAGATCAGGGCGCTCGGCCACAGGGCCGTCGCGGTGACGGGCGACATCGGCGACTGGGCCACGGGCGACCGCCTCGTCCAGGCGGCCGTGGACGAATTCGGCGGTCTCGACATCGTGGTGAACAACGCCGGCGTGCTGCGCGACACGATGCTGTTCAACCTGACCGAGTCCGACTGGGACGACGTCATCCGCGTCCATCTCAAGGGACACGCCGCGCTGTCGCGCGCCGCCGCGGTCCACTGGCGGGCGGCGAGCAAGGCGGCCGGCGGCCCGGTCCACGGCCGTGTGATCAACACCTCCTCCGAGGCGTTCCTGTTCGGGCCGGCAGGTCAGCCGAACTACTCCGCCGCCAAGGCCGGCATCGTCGCGCTGACCCTGTCGACCGCCCAGGGCCTGTCGCGGTACGGCGTGCGGGCCAACGCGATCTGCCCCCGGGCCCGTACGGGCATGACGGCGCACGTGTTCGGCGACGGCGCCGAGGTGGGCGGGCTGGACGTCCTCGCCCCCGAGCGGGTGGCCACGTTCGTCGCCTACCTCGCCTCCCCCGCGTCGGAGGAGATCAACGGCCAGGTGTTCGTGGTGCACGGCGACATGGTGGCCCTCCTGGCGGCCCCGACCGTCGAGCGCATGTTCACCGCCGCCGGCGGGGTGTTCTCCGTGGAGGAGCTGGACGCGCAGGTCACCGCGCACTTCCACGGGCGGGACCCGCACCGGACCTACGCGGCCTACTCGGTGGCGCGGCTCGACACCACGGGCGTGCGGAACCTCGCCCGCTGAAACCGGGACAGAGCGGAGGGCGTCCCGCTCAGCGGGAGGCGGCGTTGGAGCGGGCCCCGAGCAGCAGCCGGCAGGCGATCCGGATGTCGCTCTCGGTGTCGGGGACCGACGCCCGGCCGTTCAGGCTCGACTGCAGCACGCCATGCCAGCACTGCATGAGCAGCCGGATCAGCGTGACGTCCATGACGGTCGGCTCCTGGATGCCGAGCGTGCGCAGGACGATCTGCCGGAACTTCATGTCGATCCGGCCGGCGTCGGCCACCGCGGCGGCGTTGGCGGAGCTGGCCGACTGCAGCATCGCGGTGGCGAGCGCGGGGCGGCGCAGCAACTGCCTGCTGGCCAGCACGAGCACGTCGGCGACGGCGTCCTCGGGCGCGGTGCCCGGCTTCGGCTGCGGGACGCTCTCGTCGAACCGGTCGATCTGCTCGGCCATCACGGCGGTGAACAGGTGGGTCTTCGAGGGGAAGTACCGGTACAGCGTGGCGATCGCCACCCCGGCCTCCTTGGCCACCTCGTGCATCTGGACGCGCTCGAGGCCCTTCTCGGCGCCCATCCGGGCGGCCGCGCGCAGGATCCGCAGGTGCCGGGCCCGCTGCTCCGGCGAGCTGGGCTCCGCCGGCGCCCTGACCTCGGCGATCCTCGGCACGTCTCCCCCTGACCGTTCGTGTGTCGCAACGACGATACACAGCCGTGCGCCCGCGCCTGCTACTGCTCCATACCACTCAGTGGGACGTCCTGCGCCGGCAGCCCGGTGCCGGCGCGGGACGTCCGTCAGATCAGGTTGTCCTCGACGGCCAGGCCGAACTCGCCCTTGCCGTACATCGCGAGGGCCCGCTCGACGTCGTTGGCCACGTGGACGCTGCCCGCGTGGGCGTCGCGCCAGGCCCGCTCGATCGGGTTGCCCCGGCTGAGAGAGTTGCCGCCGGCGGTCTTGAACAGGATGTCGATCGCCTCCAGCGCCCGCTCGGTGGCGCGCACCTGGTCCCTGCGCACCCGCAGCCGCAGCTCGGCCGGGATCGTCTCGCCCCGCACCGCGTGCTCGTACACCTCCCGCACGTTGCGGTCGGTCTGCAGGATCGCCGCGTCGATCTCCGACGCCGCGCGGGCCACGGCGACCTGGGCGAACTGGTCCTCGGCGAACCGGCCGCCGCCCAGGCTGAGCCGTACGCGGTCGCGCATCGCGGTCACGTACGACCGGTAGCAGCCCGCGGCCATCCCGATGACCGGGGCGGTGATCGTGGTGGTGAACACGGTGCCGAAGGGGATGCGGAAGAGCGGCCCGGTGTTCACCTTCTGACCGGGACCGCGCAGCTGCGCCATGTCGTAGTTGCGCATCACGCGGTGCGCGGGCACGAAGGCGTCCTCCACGATGATGTCGTTGCTGCCCGTGCCGCGCAGCCCGATGACGTCCCACACGTCCGCGATGAGGTAGTCGGAGCGGGGCACGAGCACGGTCATGAAGTCCACCGGCCTGCCCTGGTCGCCGAGGACGAGGCCGCCCACCATCGCCCACGACGCGTGCTCGCAGCCCGAGGAGAACCGCCACCGGCCGGACAGCCGGTAGCCGCCCTCGACGGGGACGAGCCGCCCGACCGGCGCGTACGACGAGGAGATCAGCGCGTCCGGGTCGCTCCCCCACACCTCGTCCTGGGCGGCCTCGTCGAAAAGGGCGAGCTGCCAGGGGTGCACGCCGAGCACGGCGACGGTCCAGCCGGTCGACCCGCACACCGCGGAGATCTCCCGGACCACCTCGTAGAAGCTCACCGGATCGCTCTCCACGCCGCCGTACCTCTTCGGCTGCAGCATCCGGAAGACCCCGGCCTGGACCAGCTCCCTGATCGACTCCGCCGGGACCCGCCGGTCCTCGTCGGTGGACCGGGCCCGTTCGGCGATCTTCGGCAGCAGCGCCCGAACCGCGTCCAGGACCTCGTTGCTCATCTGGGAGTCCTCCGTGTCACGCTCGTCGGTCAGATGCCGTCCATGATGGTGCGTGGAGCCGATGACCGCATGTCAGGACACTCCCGGCCAATGAGACTCGCCGTCCGGCGGGCCGCCGCAGCTCCTACGTTGGCGGACTGAGAGAACGTGCGTCCTGAAGGGTCGGATCAAGGTGACTGCAGGAGTAGCCGGGAACGACGACGTCCGCAGAATCGAGGCGGAGGCGGTGCCCACGCGGTTCGCCCGGGGCTGGCACTGCCTGGGCCTGTCGGAGAAGTTCAAGGACGGCAAGCCGCACACGGTCAGCGCCTTCGGCCAGAAGCTCGTGGTCTTCCAGAGCGGCGACGGCAGGATCAACGTGCTCGACGCCTACTGCCGGCACATGGGCGGCGATCTGTCGCAGGGCACGATCAAGGGCGACGAGATCGCCTGCCCGTTCCACGACTGGCGCTGGGGCGGCGACGGCCGCTGCAAGAAGATCCCCTATGCGCGCCGGGTCCCGCTGCGCGCCCGCACCGCCGCCTGGACCACCATGGACCAGGACGGCCTGGTGTTCGTGTGGAACGACCCGGAGGGCAACCCGCCGCCGCCGGAGGTCACGATCCCCCGGATCGAGGGCGCGACGCGGGACGACTGGACCGACTGGGTCTGGACCGAGACCGTCGTGAACACCAACTGCCGCGAGGTCGTGGACAACGTCGTCGACATGGCGCACTTCTTCTACGTGCACTACTCGTTCCCGACGTACTTCAAGAACATCTTCGAGGGCCACGTCGCCACGCAGATCATGAAGGGCAACGGCCGCCAGGACACCCGCCCGCCCGCGAAGGACGGCGAGCCGAGGCTGCTCGGCAACGACTCGGTGGCGTCGTACCACGGGCCGTCCTTCATGATCGACGATCTGACGTACCACTACGACACGATGGACATCGACTCGGTCCTGATCAACGCCCACTACCCGATCGACGCGAACGCGTTCGTGCTGCACTCGGGGATCATCGTGCAGCGCACCGACACGCTCCCCGGGCCCGCGGCCGACGCGATGGCCAGGCGGATGAGCTCCTTCATCCTCAAGGGCTTCGACCAGGACGTGCAGATCTGGAAGAACAAGGCCCGCATCGACAACCCGCTGCTGTGCGAGGAGGACGGGCCGGTCTACCAGCTGCGCCGCTGGTACGAGCAGTTCTACGTGGACGTCGCCGACGTCAGGCCGGAGATGGTGGAGCGCTTCGAGTTCGAGTTCGACACCACCCGCCCGGTCGAGGCGTGGAAGAAAGAGGTCGAGGAGAACCTCGCCCGCAAGGCCGCGGAGCTTCCGGCAGGCACGGGCCTGCCCGCATGACGATCCGCCCCGACGACCGGCTGCTCGACGCGCCCATGCAGCCGCTGACCTGCAGGAGGTGCGGCGCCGGCGTGGAGGTGCGCAAGGCGAGCTGGCACCAGACCAGCGTGCAGTGGAACGCCGACGCGGCCGGGACCTGCCAGGAGCGCCGCACCGCCGGGCCCGGAATCTTCGCCGGCTGCGCGGCGCTGCGCGACTCCATCGTCCAGGCCGCGCTCGACGGCGAGATCGCCGTACGGGAGGAATCGTGATCGGCGAGGATGCGTACCGAGCTCAGATGGCCAGCCGGGCGGCGATGCCGTCGAGGACGCTGTCCAGCCCCAGCTCGAACTGCCAGTCGTCGTCGTCCTTCCTGACGCCCTGGCGGATGTAGCGCTCGAACGCCGGATAGCGGCCCGACTCCAGCAGCCAGCTCATCCGGCTCGAGTAGAGG
This sequence comes from Microbispora sp. NPDC046973, assembly GCF_040644495.1. NCBI lineage: Bacteria > Bacillati > Actinomycetota > Actinomycetes > Streptosporangiales > Streptosporangiaceae > Microbispora > Microbispora sp. NPDC046973. The sequence goes on from NZ_JBEYWQ010000053.1 coordinate 29,037, forward strand.
GTGCGCAGGTCGTCCATCTTCTCCGCGCCCTCCTTGCGCATCAGCCTGGCCATCCTGATCCGGGCGGTGGTCGCCCCGGTGACGAACGCGGTGACCGTGCCGAGGACGGTCATCGCCGTGTCGGCGTCGAGGCCGAGGCCGTCCAGCGACGCGAGCAGCCGGTCGGTGCGCGCGATGAAGTTGGGGGTCAGCGGCCCTGAGTGGGCCGTGGTCTCCACCAGCCAGGGATGGCGCAGCAGGAGGTCGCGCAGCCGCAGGGCGGACACGCGCAGGATCTCCCGCCAGTCGCCGCCCTCGGCGGCTTGCGCCTCCTCGGCGTAGACCGTGTCCACCATCAGCTCGATCACGTCGTCCTTGCCGCGCACGTAGCGGTAGAGGCCCATGGTGGCGACGCCGAGCCGCTCGGCCAGCCGGCGCATCGAGACCGCGTCCAGTCCCTCGGCGTCCGCGATCTCCACGGCCGCCGTGGCGATCTGCGCATGGGTCAGCGCCGCGCGGGGAGGCCGGGCGGGGCGCTCCATCCGCTGCCAGATGGACTCGTGCGCGCCGTCCCCTGTGTCGTCGGCAGCGTGGTCCGCCTGCTTCCCGGCCATCGTCGTGCTCCTCCCGGTTGGGTGTGTACATCGTACTCGGACTTGTACGTCGTACGCATCTGCGCGTACGGTGTACTCGTTGCGTACGCCGTACTCACCTTGTGGAGGAATCATGCCCGGAGAAGACCGGCTGAATGTGGCGATGATCATCGGCAGCGTCCGGGACGGGAGGGTGGCGCCCCTCGTCGCGAACTGGTTCGCCGGCCAGGCGGAGCGGCGCGGCGACGTCGCGCTCGACGTGGTCGACCTGGCCGAGACCCGGCTCCCCGACGGGCTGCGCGGGCACTTCGGCGGCGAGAAGCCGGAGGAGGTCGTCGGGCTGCGGCCCCGGGTGGAGGCCGCGGACGCCTTCGTCGTCGTGACCCCGGAGTACAACCGCAGCTTCCCCGCCGCGCTCAAACTGATGATCGACAGCTACCACCGGGAGTGGGCGGCCAAGCCCGTCGGCTTCGTCTGCTACGGCGGCATGTCCAGCGGCCTGCGGGCCGTCGAGCAGCTCCGGCTGGTCTTCGCCGAGCTGCACGCCGTGACGATCCGCGACTCCGTCGCCTTCCAGAGCCCGTGGACGCTGTTCGACGCCGAGGGGAACTGGCCGAAGGATCCCGCGGGCCCGGAGGGCGCCGCCAAGGTCATGCTCGACGAGCTCGTCTGGTTCGGCCGGGCCCTGCGCGACGCGCGGGCGGCACACCCGTACGGGGGCTGAGATGGGCTCCCTGCTCCGCTCCGGCCTGCGTGCCCGTCGCGGCGCCGTCGCTCTGATCGCCGTGCTCCAGATCGCGCAGGCGCTCGCCGCCCTCCTGCTGCCCACGTTCAACGCCACGCTCATCGACGACGGCGTGCTGCGCGGCGACACCGGGCTGATCCTGCGTCTGGGCGGCGTCATGGTGGCCGGGACGCTGGCACAGGTCCTGTGCTCGGCCGTGGTGGGAGCCCTCGCCGCCAGGACCGCCGCCGCCGTCGGTCACGAACTGCGCACCGCCGTCTACGCGAAGGTCCAGTCGTTCTCGTCCCGAGAGGTGGGCCGCTTCGGAGTGCCGTCCCTGATCACCCGCACGATCGGCGACGTGCAGCAGGTGCAGACGCTGGTCTTCATGGGGCTGACCGGCCTGGCCGCCACGCCCATGATCTTCCTGGGCGGGGTGGTCATGGCGCTGCGGCAGGACCTGCGCCTGTCCACGCTGCTGCTGGTCGCGCTGCCGGCGCTGTCGGCCGTCCTGTGGGTGATCCTGCACCGGCTCACCCCGCTGTCGCAGGCGACGCAGCGCGGCGTCGACCAGGTCAACCGGCTGGTGCGCGAGCAGATCGCCGGGGTCCGGGTGGTCCGGGCGTTCGCCGCCGAGGACCGCGAACGCGCCAGGTTCGCCGAGGCCAACGGCGCGCTGCTGGGCTACGCCGTACGCGCCGCGCGGCTGACGGCCGTCATGTATCCCGCCGGGATGCTGATCGGCAACCTGTGCGGCGTGGCGGTCGTCTGGTATGGCGGGCACCTCGTCGACGACGGCGTCACCCAGGTGGGCTCGCTGGTGGCGTTCCTGAACTACCTGGCCGTGATCCTGGGGTCCGCCCTGCTCGCGACCTTCACCGTCCTGGCCGCGCCGCGCGCCCGGGTCTCCGCCCTCCGGGTGCGCGAGGTGCTGGAGACCGGGACGGAGCCGCTCACGTCGCCGTCCGGCACGGATCGGACCTGGAAGGGCGAGGTCGAGGTCAGCGACGCGCACGTGCGCTACCCGGGAGCGGAAGAGCCGGTGCTGCGCGGCGTCAACCTCCTCGTCCGCCCCGGCGAGACCGTCGCGGTCGTCGGCTCCACCGGCTCGGGCAAGACCACCCTGCTGAACCTCGTGGCCCGGCTGCTCGACCCGACCGGCGGGCGGGTGCTCCTCGACGGGACGGACGTCGCGTCGCTGCCCCCGGAGGAGCCGGCCGGCGTCGTCGGCCTGGTGCCGCAACGGCCGTACCTGTTCTCCGGCACCATCGCCGGCAACCTCAGGTACGGCAGGCCCGAGGCGACGGACGCCGAGCTGTGGCACGCGCTGGAGGTCGCGCAGGCGCGCGAGTTCGTGGAGGCGCTGCCGGAGGGCCTGGAGACGCCGCTCGGGCAGGGGGGCGCGTCGCTGTCCGGCGGCCAGCGGCAGCGCCTGACGGTGGCGCGGGCCCTGGTCGCCCGTCCCCGGGTGCTGCTGCTCGACGACCCGTTCTCCGCGCTCGACCCGGTCACCGAGCGGGCGCTCGCGGACGCGCTGGCGCGGCAGACCCGCGATGTCGCCGTCGTCCTGGTCGCCCAGCGGATCTCCTCGACCCGGCACGCCGACCGGCTGGTGGTGCTCGACGAGGGCCGCGTCGCCGGGGCCGGGACCCACGAGGAGCTGATGGCCTCGTGCCCCGCCTACCGCGAGATCGTGTTCTCCCAGACAGGCCAGGAGGTGGCCGCATGACAGCCCCGAAGCACGGAACCGTCCGGCGTCTGGTGGAGACGGCCCGCCCCGAACTGCCGCTCGCCGTGGCCGCCCTGACCTGCGCGGCCGGGGCCGTGGCCCTGACCGTGGCGGTCCCCCGGCTGCTCGGCGCGGCCACCGACCTGGTGCTGTCGGGCGTGTCCGGGCACCACGGGGTGGACTTCGCCGCGACCGGCCGGGTCCTGCTGGGCGCCCTCGCCTGCTACCTGGCCGCGTTCTTCCTCTCCTTCGCCCAGCAGCGGACGACCGCGACCATCGCGCAACGGCTGGTCTTCCGCCTGCGGGAGCGGACGCAGACCAAGCTCGCGCGGCTGCCGCTGGCCTACTTCGACGGGCGGCAGCGGGGCGATGTGCTCTCCCGGGCCACCAACGACGTCGACAACGTCGGCCAGACGCTGCAGCAGGTGCTCAGCGTGGCGGTCACCGCGCTGCTCACGCTCGTCGGCGTGCTGGCGATGATGGTGTGGACCTCGCCGCTGCTCGCCCTGGTGTCGGTGGTCATGGTGCCGCTGTCCGTCGTGGCGGCGAGGTCGGTGGGCAGGCGGGCGCAGCCGAGGTTCGCCGAGCAGTTCGCGGCCACGGGCCGGCTCAACGCGCACATCGAGGAGACCTACACCGGGCACGCCCTGGTCAGGGTCTTCGGCCGGCGGCGCGAGGCCGTACGGGAGTTCGGCGAGCGCAACGACGCGGTGTTCCGCGCCGGGTTCCGGGCGCAGCTGCTGTCCAGCCTGATCGGTCCGTCGATGTCGCTCGTCATGAACCTCAACTACGTACTCGTCGCCGTGATCGGCGGCCTGCGGGTGGCGGCCGGCGCGCTGTCGGTGGGCGACGTGCAGGCGTTCATCCAGTACTGCCTGCAGTTCGGGCAGCCGGTCAACCAGGTCACGTCGATGTCCACCCTCCTGCAGTCGGTGCTCGCCTCGGCCGGGCGGATCTTCGAGCTGCTCGACGAGGACGAGGAGGAGCCCGTCGCCGACCCCGTCCGCCTTCCGGCCACCGCCACAGGGCGGGTGACGTTCGAGAACGTCTCGTTCCGGTACGCGCCCGATCGTCCCTTGATCGAGGACCTGTCCCTGGTCGCGGAGCCGGGGCAGACCGTCGCGATCGTCGGCCCGACCGGCGCGGGCAAGACCACGCTGATCAACCTGCTCATGCGCTTCTACGACGTCACGGGCGGCCGGATCACGGTGGACGGCGTCGACATCGCCCGGGTCCCCAGGCAGGAGCTGCGCGCCAGGATCGGCATGGTGCTCCAGGACACCTGGCTGCGGCACGGCACGATCGCCGACAACATCGCGTACGGCGCCGGCGACGTGCCGCGCGAGCGGATCGTCGAGGTGGCCAGGGCCACCGGCGTCGACCACCTCGTGCGCACGCTGCCCGACGGGTACGACACGGTGGTCGACGACGACGGCGAGGGGCTGAGCTCGGGCGAGCGCCAGCTCGTCACCGTCGCCCGCGCGTTCCTGGCCGATCCCCCGATCCTGGTGCTCGACGAGGCCACCAGCGCGCTCGACACCCGCACCGAGGTGCTGGTGCAGCGGGCCATGACCTCGCTGCGGGCCGGGCGCACCGGGTTCGTCATCGCCCACCGGCTGTCGACCGTCAGGAACGCCGACCTGATCCTCGTGATGGACGAGGGGCGGATCGTCGAGCAGGGCACACACGACGAGCTTCTGGCGGCGGGCGGCGCCTACGCCCGGCTCCACCGTGCTCAGCTCACCGGAGCCCAGCTCACCGGGGCCCAGCTCACCGGGGCCCAGCCCGCGGCGCCGGACCCGGTGCCCGCGAGCTGACGCGGCAACGGCGGTCCGTCAGAGGCGCGCGGCCTGGAGATCCTCACCGAGCACGTCGCCTGGCTCACCCCCCAGGGCGAGG
>NZ_JBEYWQ010000054.1:0-33708 GCF_040644495.1 Microbispora sp. NPDC046973
ACCAGGCCGCCCGCCGCCACGACGGCCGGCCGCGGCGCGGTTCCTCCGGGCCGTGCCGGGGGTCCGGGCCAGCGCCGTCCGCGGGCGGCGGGCACCAGTGCGACGAGCACGAGCAGCGCGACGACGGCAAGGGATCCACCGGCCTGCGCGGCGGAGGCGTGGTCGTGCTCGGTCCGCAGGTGCTCGCGCAGGACGAGCGCGGCCGCCGCGAGATACAGCACCGCGGCCGTGACCAGGCCGGGCGTCCGCAGCCAGGGCGCACGCGACAGCCGGGGGCTCAGCGCCTCCGTCAGCGCGATCGGCACGCCGAAACTCCAGATCGCGTGGCCCGCGACGAAGGACAGGGTGGTGTAGGCCGCCAGGCCCAGTGGCGCGACGTACGTCGGGCGGACCATCTCCTCCCAGTAGGGGATGTCCCGGTAGCCCTCGCTGAACATGGACTGGTCGATGACACCGGCCTGCAGCACGCCGAAGGCCGCCGCGAGCGCGAGGACGCCCGGCCAGGGCACGTCCAGGCGGCGGGCGGTCTCGCGGATGAGCAGCGCGGGCGCGCCGTACAGCGGGCCGAAGACCAGCAGGCCGGCGGCGAGCGCGAACGGGTCGCCCGTGCTGTCGTCGTAGCCCGTGACGTACTCGGCGCAGACCGGCGCCAGCACCAGGAGCCCGGCCACCAGGGCGAGACGCCACGGATCAGGCCTCCTCATCGCGCCTCCAGGCGGCGGCGAGGACCACGGCGCCGACGACCGCGACGAGAAGGTTGGCGTAGACCTCGTAGCCCGCCAGGAAACCCAGGCGCGGGATGACCTGCCGGTTGAAGACGTTGAGTAACGCCCCCCAGAACGGCTGCACGGCCAGGTGGTCGATGGTCCCGCTGATGCCCGCGGCGACCAGGAACGCCCCGGCGAGTCGGATGACGTTGCGCATGGCGCCGACGCTAGGGACCGGCCCGCCCGGCGGGGATCGGGCATCGGCATGCTTCGGCACGGCGAAGGTCGCCGGCGTACGGCCTCCCCGCCGACCGAAGTCGGACGGATCCCGACTTCGGTATGGTCGTCGCCGCTGCGCCGTGGGCCGGGCCCCGCGAGGTCGTACGCTGCGGGGGATATGGACTCCCCCGCCGCCTCCCGGCACCGGCGAAGCCGGCGCGACTGGTTCGTGGACTCGGCGATGTTCGTGCTCGCCGTGGCCTTCGCCTTCTTCATGTCGGTGGACCGCCTCGGCACCGCGCCGCTGCCGCCGGCGTGGCTGTTCCCCCTCGACCAGTTCGCAGGCGCGCTCGGCTGCGCGGCGTTGTGGCTGCGCCGCCGGTGGCCGGTCGGGCTCGCGGTGACGCTCGTCGCGCTGTCGGCCGTCTTCGAGATGGTCGCGGGCCCGATGCTGGCCGCGCTCTTCTCGGTCGCGGTCCACCGCCGCCCGCGCACCTCCGGCGCGGTGTTCGGCCTCAGCGTGCCGGCGGCGGTCGTCTTCACGTGGCTGCGCCCCGAACCGGACGCGTCGCCGCTCGCGATGCTCACGCTGGGCCTGGCCCTGCAGGGCGCGGCGGCCGGCTGGGGGCTGTTCGTCCACCACCGGCGGCGGCTGGTGCTGGCGCAGCGCGACCGCGCGGCCCGGATGGAGACCGAGGCGAGGCTGCGCGCCGAGCAGGCCCAGCATCAGGTCCGCGACGCCATCGCCAGGGAGATCCACGACGTGCTCGGCCACCGGCTGTCCCTGCTGAGCGTGCACGCGGGGGCACTGGAGTTCAACCCCGGCGCCGACCCCGCCGACGTCGCCAGGGCGGCGCGGGTGATCAGGGAGAGCGCCCACCAGGCCCTGCAGGATCTGCGCGAGGTGATCGGCGTGCTGCGCGCCCCCACCGGCGAGCCGTCCGCGCCCACGCGGCCCGGCCTGCCCACCCTGGCCGACCTGCGGGAGCTCGTCGCGGAGTCGGGCCGGGCCGGGATGCGGGTGGAGCTGTGCGACGACCTCGGCTCGCCCGAGACGGTCCCCGACCGGATGGGCCGCACCGCCTACCGCGTCGTGCAGGAGGCCCTCACCAACGCGCGCAAGCACGCGCAGGGAGCCGAGGTGCGCGTACGGGTGACGGGCAGGCCCGGCGAGGGCCTGACGGTCGAGGTGGTCAACGACGCTCCTGCGGCCGTCGGGCGGGACGCCGGGAGCGAAGGCGGCCACGGTCTCGCAGGCCTGGCCGAACGCGTCACCTTGGCCGGGGGACGGCTGGAACACGGGCCCGTGGACGGACCGGTGGACGGACCCGTGAACGGGGCCGGCGACGGGGGCCCGGGTGGCTGGCGCGTGCGCGCCTGGCTACCGTGGCCGGCATGACCATGCCCGGCTCCCCCATCGGCGTGCTCATCGCCGACGACGACCCCCTGGTGAGGGCCGGCCTGGTGATGATGCTCGGCGGCGCCCCGGACATCCGCGTGCTCGCCCAGGCGGGGGACGGCGCCGAGGTGCTGCCGCTGGCCGGTCGGCACCGCCCCGACGTGGTGCTGATGGACATCCGGATGCCGGTGATGGACGGCCTGGCCGCCACCGAGGCGCTGCGCGCCCGCGACGGGGCGCCCGAGGTGATCGTGCTGACCACCTTCGACGCCGACGAGCACGTGCTGCGCGCCCTGCGCGCAGGGGCCGCCGGGTTCCTGCTGAAGGACACCCCGCCGGGCGAGATCGTGGACGCCGTCCGCCGGGTGGCCGCCGGCCACCCGGTCCTGTCCCCCGCGGTGACCCGGCGGCTCATCGCCCGGGTGGCCGAGGACGGGCAGGACCGGCGCCGGGCCCGCGCCAGGGAGCGCCTGTCAGGGCTGAACGACCGGGAACGGGAGGTCGCGGTGGCGGTGGGCCGGGGCAGGCCGAACGCCGAGATCGGCGCCCTGCTGCACCTCAGCGTTCCCACCGTCAAGACGCACGTGTCGAGCATCCTCGCCAAGCTCGGCCTCAACAACCGCGTCCAGATCGCCCTGCTCGTCCACGACGCCGGGCTGCTCGGCGACCCGTTCGAGACGGACGGCTGAAAGAGCGCTCGCCTCCTTCACCGAATTGCGAAGGCTCCTGCCGTCGCGATTTCGATTCCTTATAGCTGCCCATGTCGGCTTTGTTTCTCCCGGCGGCCCGGAGTCTTTTGACGCTGCGGCGATCTTCTTGCGATGCGCCTGAACAAGGGCCGGGTACGCACGAATTCATCGCGTCAGAGCGATCATGGCAATTTCCTGGCACCCTTCGCCGAGCGAATTCCATGGAAATCCTTCTGATGCGGATATGTCCATATCGCATGCTATATGCGAAATATCAGGAGAATTCGTGCGCGTTCATTCTCACAAGCTGTTCGTGGCCGCCTGCACCCTCGCCACGGCGGCCCTGACCGGTGTCCCGGCACAGGCCGCGACCGCGCCCGCCGGGCAGGGCCCCGCGACCTCCGACCCCCAGACGCTGAGCGCGAAGACGGGTCAGGTCTGCGGGCCGCCGTTCGTCAACGGCGACCCGAACCTCGGCCCGGTGGTCCTGCCGCGCACCGGCCTGGTCGCCAAGATCCTGGACGGTTACGTGCGGTACGGCGGCCTGTCCCCCGAGCGGTTCCTGGAGCGCTACTTCATCCCGTCGGCCAAGTCCTACCGCTTCCCCCAGGACTCCGGGTTCGCGCACTCCGGCGGGTACACCAACGGCCGCCCGCTCATCAGGACGGCGAAGCTGCCGCTCGGCTACAAGGTGGACCGCTTCGGCGGCGAGGGCGGCGCGTTCCTCGCTCCGTTCGGCACGCCGTTCCCCCAGCGGTCGCTGCGGCCGAACAACCTCAACAACGTCCCGGGCGACCCGCACCTGTGCAACTACCACGCCTACCGGGTGATCCGGCCGTTCCTCGTGGACGCGGGGCCGGCGGCCTCGGCGTTCCAGATGCCCGGGCAGGGCGAGCAGTTCCACACGCTCGCCAAGTACATCCCCGGCGCGCCCGCGAACCCGGACGGCGAGGTGTCGATCGGCTGGCTCGCCGACAACGGCTACCTCGAACGCCTCAACTGAACCCTCGCGGCCGACCGGGCGGGCCCGCCGCGCCCGTCCGGTCCGCCGGGCAGCGAACCTCACAAATGATTGAAAGAGGGTGCAGTGAGCTGTCAATCGACGACAACCATCAAGATGCGGATTAGAAGCTCGCACGATCATGGTTCGGAGCAGTTCAACGCAGGTCAGCGGGTACACGCGGTCTGATCTGAACGGCTCTGAATCACCCTGAACTGCAACCCAAAGTGCAACCTGTGCTGCTCGCTGACGGTCACCATGGGAGCTCGTTGGGCTGGGGCTGAGGGACGAAGTCCCAGGCCTCCGATCGCCCCCAACCCGTGCGGCGGCCGACCTGATCAGGCGATCGTAAGGGCGGTACCGGTCATGGCATCACCAGTTTGGAAGATTTCGGTGCGTGACTGGCTGACATGCTCCGCAGCAGCTCAGGCCAGGTGAGATGTTGCTCGGGAGTCACCGTGACTCCCCTCGATTCGCCACCCTGACGGGCACGCAGCGGGCACGGACTGTACCGCCGCGCTTCATGCTGCATTGGTCAGCCCGAACGAGTCCAGAAGTCGTGGGGGTGCCGGCCAGGTCGGAAGCCTTGGGCCTCGACCATGGCAGCAGCGTCGGCGAAGCCGTGCGCAAGCGCAGCCGGGCTATGGGCATCGCTTCCGAAGGTGACCGCTTCTCCGCCTTCGTCGCGCCACCAGCGAACGATCTCTGGAGGGAACCGTGCGCGCGTGTTGACCTCCAAGGCCCGACCGCCGTCAGCCAGCACTCGTAAAGCATGGCGGAACTCTTCCTGGAACGAATCTGGATCGAACGGGCCAGCCTGCGTCGGCCAGGTGCGGATCGGGTAGTCGATGTGGGCGAGCACGCCGAACGTATCCGAGATCTTGATCAGGCGGACTATCTCAGCCAGGTATTCCCGAAGCACCTCCGCAGCTGGTCGCTGACGGTACAGGTAAGGGGGCTCAGAGAACCGCTCCCCCACAGGCAGGCAATGCAGCGAACCAAGCACCCGGGCGAACTGCCCGGCGTCGAGCAGCCTCGCGACCTCATCGCCGTACCAATGCGGCTCACCCAGTTCCACGCCGCTCAGGATGCGAAGGCTCGGGAACTGATCGCGGCAGCGCTCCACGCACTCCAGGTACCCGTGGAGATTGAATTTTGGCGGAGCCACTGTACCGTCTGGCGTGGCAAAGGCCTGGAGATGGTCATGTCCATCGAGCTCGCCATCAACGAACAGCCAGGCCGTATAGTCCACATGCTCGGTGAACGCAACCGCGGGGAGGCCCATCTCCACCGCCCGCGCGCAGGTCCGCTCCATCGCGCCATCCGGTGCGTCCCACGACCATTCGCTGTGAACATGGCTATCTCCGGGCAGCGTCACCGTCGCATCCTTCCGCCGGCATCAAAGGGACACGTCGAAGAGCAACGCTCTGACCGTCTACGACGGCCGTGATGATATTCCTGGCCGATGACAGGTTACGACCGGGGAATGCGGGCGGAAGTACGGAGAGAAGACCGGCACTCGGTGAGCCGGTGCTGAGGAACGAGGCACCGGATCGTCGATCGCCCCGACCCCAACGGTGGCCGGCCCACATGAGGCGATCGTAGGGCTGTAATTGTGCGGCGGCGGGCCGCTGGAGTCGGCGGGTTCGCTCGTACGGCGGGCGCGGCGGTCGGCGTGGCGGCAGCAGCGGCAGGCCGCTGTACGGCGGCGCGGCGCGCCGCCGCTTGATCACCTACGAGCGTAATTCGGCAGGGGAGGACGCTCAGAAGCCTAACCAGACAGACATTCTGTTCGGTATTGGGCTTTCCACACGTGATCACGTCGCAGCTCGCAGCAGCTCTCGCTTGATCGACAAGATCGGCTCTACCCGGCGGGGCGTTGGCCGGATGTCGACGGCGGAGAGGCGTCCGACCGCGGATAGCGGAGGTTCCCGATGACCAGGGTGGTCAGCATGCTCCGCAGTGTGCTGGTGAAGTCGAGCCGCTGCTCAGCCAGTGATGGGACGAGCTCCGGGGACCGCTCCCTGGCCCAGCGGCCGGCGAAGTCGAGCACCTCGCCGGCCTGCGCGGGCAGCGGCATCAGGCAGGCCAATCGGTCCAGCGTGTACGGCGAGGTGGCGGTGTCGCTGAGCGTGTGTCGCATCCGTAGCACACCCTGAGGCGTCAGCTCGATCTCGGTGGTCAGGTCCAGGCCACAGTCAAGGTCCTTGGCAAGCGCCTCGACACGGCCTCCGTTCACGGTGACGGCCTCGGCCAAGGTGAACCGGGGCGGACGCCAACCGCTGTCGTGACGCCCGGACAGCACCGGTCGGCCGAACCAGCCGTCGCCTTGGCTGGGCATCACATCCTGGCCAGGCACCGGCGGAAGCCCGGTGAGCGGTCCTGGGCAGACACCCCAGTACAACACCCGCGGCGGGCGCGGGCCGGCGAGCTCGAGGACGACGCCGACGCCGTCCGCGGACAAAGCGATCACCAAAGCTCCAAGCCCGGGGTATCGGGTAGGCATGGCCTCGGAGAACCTGCGAGAGGGAGGGGCCGGCAGGTGGGTGGGGTGACGCACTCCTCATGGGGCGCTCGCCGGTGCGGTGGTCCCCCGGGGGATGAGCGTGGCGGTCGGGCACCAGCGTTCCGCGACCGGGCCTCCCTCGACGAGTTCCAGCAGAGACGCGGCGACCAACTGTCCGAACAGGTGCACGTCGAGACTCATGGTGGTGAGCGGAGGCGATGCCAGGCGACACATGCTGGAGTCGTCCCAGGCGATCAGACTGAGGTCGCGGGGAACATCACAACCCAGATCCTTGGCCGCCCCCAGTCCTGCGACCCCCATGAGGTCGTTGTCGTAGATGATCGCTGTGGGAGGGTCGGGCCGCTCCAGTAACATGGCGGTGAGTTTCGCCCCCGATTCCTCCGAGTAGTCCCCCTCCAGCATGACCGGCTCGATGCTGGCCGACCTCATGCTGTCGAACAGCGCTCGGGTGCGGATCCGGGTGTGGATCAAGGCGGTGGGACCGCTGACCCGTGCGATGCGACGGTGCCCGAGCCTGCTGAGGTGGGCGACTGCTTCCCGCACCGCGCCGACGTCGTCCGTGCGGACGGCCGGGGTGTCTCCTTCCGGCTCGCCCGCCACCACGGTCGGCAGCCCGATCTCGCGAAGGACCGCGGGTCTGACGTCCTCGACCGTACGATTCACCAGCACCACGGCGTCGACCATGCGGTTGTCCGCCCACCGGCGGTACGCGGCGATTTCGGCCTCGTGTGTGTTGACGACATGCAACAGCACGGAACGGTCGCGCTCGGCGAGCAACTCTTCGATACCCGCGATGAACTCCAGGAAGAACGGTTCCGCACCCAGCAGGCGTGGCGGCCTGGCGAGCACCAAACCGACAGGGGTACCCGCGCTCACGTCGCGACCGCCGTCAAGGCGTTGGCGCTGCACAGCACGCCGGGAGCGGTCAGGGCGGACGGGTCGTCCAGCACGTCGGAGGTTCGCACGAGAAAGGTGTGCGATTGTCCGGCAGGCAGTGAAACCAGCATGTCGTCTACCAGGGCGTCGGCGGCGACCTTGTCGGCCAGCAGCGCGATGTCGCGGGTGAAGGAGACGGCTCGCACCTCGACCTCGTAGCCGCCGGGCAGCCTCTTGACGGCCGTGACGAGCGGCACGGGCTCATACGCCAGGTCCCGATCCTCCGCGAACACGTGACAGACACGGACGTCACCGACGGTCATCACCAGCACCTCCCGCTTCACGTCGGCGGGCTCGAGCAGGTCGCCGGGCAGTTCGACGGTACCCACCGACCGGGGCGGCACGACGAGGGTCAGGTCGGCGCCGGCCAGTGCGTTGCCGGTGAACGTCTGCCGGATCGCGGCAACCGTCCCCGTCCAGGCCTCGTCGTGGTCGTTGACGGCGATCAGAACCGTCCGGCCGTCCCTCGGCTGAACGGTGAGCAGCCGAGGCGCGAAGGCGTGCTTGAGGGCGTAGTAGAGGGGCTTGGGCCGTCCGTCGCCGTCCACCGCCGCCCAGGATGTGACCGGCCAGCAATCGTTGAGCTGCCACACCAGCGCCCCGGCCGTGCGCGGCCACCAGGAGCGGAAGTGCTCGACGCCGAACGCGACGGCGCGGGCCTGGTTGAGCTGTGCCGCCCAGTGCCAGTCCTCGAAAGCGGCGGGCACGGAAAGGTGCGGCTCCATCCCCCGGTCGAGTTTGACGTCGCCGTTCTCGGCCTTCTGGTGGAGCAGGAACCCCGGTGAGACCGGCGTCATCGGCTCGTCGTGGATCCACCTGGTCAAGGTGCGCCAGGTAGGCGGTGCCTGGAAGCCGAACTCGGCGCAGAAGCGCGGGATGTGGTCGCGGTAGTGGGTGTAGTCGACCTTGTTCCAGACGGCCCATTCGTGCCGAGTGCCGTGGTCGTCGTCGTTCGGCCGTGGGTTGCCGGGGCTGTAGGGGCTACCGGGCGTGTAGGGCCGGGTGGGGTCGAGCTCCGCCACGATCCTCGGCAGCAGTTCCATGTAGTAGCCGAGTCCCCAGGTGCGTCCCTGAAGTGTGTCGCGCCAGCCGGGCCACTCCGCGAAAGCCTCCAGGTTCTCGTTGTTGCCGTTCCACAGTGCCAGCGAGGGACGGGAGACCAGGCGGGTGATGTTCTCCCGCGCCTCAGCCTCGACCTCGCTCCGCAGCGGCTCCTCCTCGGCGTAGAAGGCGCAGGCGAAGGGGAAGTCCTGCCATACGAGCACCCCCCGCTCGTCGCAGACGTCGTAGAAGTCGTCGCTCTCGTAGATACCGCCGCCCCAGACCCGCAGCATGTTCATGTTCGCGGCCACGGCCTGGTCGACTCTCCGGGCGATCCGCTCACGATCGACTCGGGTGAGGAAGTGGTCGTCGGGGATCCAGTTGGCGCCCTTGGCGAAGACGCGCCTGCCGTTGACGACGAAGGTGAACGGACTGCCTGTCGAGTCGGGTTCGGTGTCAAGGGCGATCGTGCGGAAGCCGACACGTCGCTGGGCGATGTCGACCGGCTGGTCGTCCTCCAGCAGCGTGACCGTCAGGTCGTACAACGGCTGGTCACCGTAGCCGACTGGCCACCACAGCCTCACCTGCGGTACCAGCACGGTGACCGTTGCCGCGCCTCCGGACACGGGCACTTGTTCGGAACGGCCTCCCACATCGGCCCTGATGCTGTAACGGCCGTCGCGGACGCGGTCGAGTTCCACATGTACCGTGACACGGCCGGCGCCGTCGGCGTCCACAGTCACCAGCGGGCGTACGCGGGAGAGCCGGGCGCTGTCCCAACGCTCCAGCCCTACCGGCTTCCAGATGCCGGCCGTCTGCAGGTCGGGCCCCCAGTCCCAGCCGAATGAACAGGCCATCTTGCGGACGGCGTTGTAGGGGTGAGGGTAGGCGCGCATGCGCGAGCCCAGTTTCTCCTCCACCTCCTCGGCGTGGTTCAGGGCGGAGCGGATCGTCACCACGAGTTCGTTCGCGCCGTCCTGCAGGATCTCGCCCACGTCGAAGCGATATCCGCGATGCATGTTCGCGGTATGGCCGAGAAGTCGTCCGTTGAGGTGCACCATCGCGACCGTGTCGATGCCGTCGAACACCAGGTCCACTCGCTCGCCAGGCCGCGCGGCCGACGTCTGGAAGGTCGTCGTGTACCTCCAGTCGGCGCGGTGCATCCACACCAGTTCCGCTTCGTTCCGGTCCAGGTACGGGTCCGGAATAAGACCCGCCGCCATGAGATCCAGGTGAGAGCTGCCCGGCACCTGCGCCGGGACGTCGCAGTCGGCGACCGCCTCCGGGACGGGCCCTCCGGCCACCCGCAGACGCCACCCGTCGTGCAACATCTCGCGGATCATGTGCCCTCTTCCCTCGGGTGCCGAGTAGCCATCTGCGCCCCTACTTGCTTACTTAATCTATTGAAGTTAGTCAACCTCTGAGGCGCCGAGGGAATAGGGAAGCGCGACGGGCTCGGCGTCCAGCCTCTCCGGCAGGCGGGCGGCCTGGCTGAGGGGCACCAGTTCCGACTCCAGCACCAGCGCGGCGGCGCCGACGGCGGAAGCGGTGGCGGCCGAGCGTGAGAGCCGTACGTCCACAGGCTGCGCGGCGCGCGAGAAGGCTGTCCGCTGAAGCTCCTGCTGGACGACGGGGAGGTAGACCGAGCCCGCGATCGCGAAGCCCGGCCCGGTCAGCACGAGGACTTCGAGGTCCATGATGTTGGCCAGGCTACGGGCCGCCGCCGCGATGTAGCGGGCCGACCTCTCGAGCAGCGCCAGGGCTCCCGGCTCGCCCCTGGAGGCCGCCCGGCTGATCGCGGCGAAGTCGGCGACGGTCGAGACGCGCCTCCGAAGGGTCCCCAGGCCGACGGCCTCGGCCAGCGCGGCGTCCGCCTGCACGGCCGTCACCACCGCGGCTATGCCGGCCATCACCTCGGCGCAGCCCCGGGCTCCGCACCAGCACTCAGGGCCGTCCATGTCGACGCAGATATGTCCGAATTCGCCCGCGTTACCGTTAGGGCCGCGGTAGGTGATGCCGTTGATGACCAGGCCGGCGCCGATCCCCGTACCGAGATAGACGACCGCCGCCGAGGTGGCGCTGCCGAAGCCGCCCGACCAGTGCTCACCCAGCGCCGCGGCGGTGGCGTCGTTGTCGAGCACCACCGGCAGGCCCGTCGCACGCTCCAGCGCCTCGCCCAGCGGGAACCCCTCCCAGTGCCGCATGGTCGGCGGCGCGAGGCCCACCCCAGGAGCGGACCTGCGCGGACCAGGAGAGACCAGGCCGACGCCGAGCACGCGTCCGCGCTGCACACCGATGCTCTCGATCAGCCTGGAGATCTCCTCGGCCGTCCGCGACACGACGGTGCCCGGCTCCTCCGCGCCGACGCCGCGCCGCACAATGCGGGCCACCACGGTTCCGGCGAGATCGGTCAGGACGTACGTCATGGCGCCGTGGTCGAGATGCACGCCCACCGCGTAGCGGGCGGTGTGGTTGAGCTGGAGCAGGATCCGCCGCTTGCCACCCGTCGACTCGGCGCGGCCGGTCTCCACCACCAGGCCCTCCTCGATGAGCCGGCGGACCAGCGCCGAGATCGTGGGCCCGGTGAAGCCGGTGGCGGAGACCAGCCCGACGCGGCTGATCGTGCCCGCGGCCCTGATCGCGTCCAGGACGGCGGCCTTGCTGCTCGCGTGCGGCTTCGCCCTTGCTCCTGTGCTCACTGCCACCCCGCCTCGGCCCGAATCCCATCGGCCTGCGGTGAGCGCACAAGCCCGCTCCGAGACCCCATGGAGCCGCACACTACGCCGGAACGGCCTGCCCTGAAATTTTCACGGCACGTTGACTTACTTAAGTCGACAAATTAACAATGCTCAGCATCGTTCGAGAGGACCTTCCCGCTATGTCCATCAAGACCCCCCGCGCGGCGGCTGGACTCGCTGCGTTGATACTGGTCGCCGGATGCTCCTCGTCCGGAGGCTCGCCGGGACAGTCGGCCGGAGCGACGTCCGGGGCCGGCGGCCCGGCGGCCTCCTCCGAGCCTCTGGTCGTGTACACCGGCGGATCAGGTGACATCCAGCCCATCTTCAACCCGTACCTGCCGGGGGCCCTCGGCGGCGGGGGAACGATCTTCGAGCCGCTATTCTTCTACAACACCGTGCGCAGCGAGGGCGCACCCAGGCCCCGGCTCGGCGAGAGCTTCTCCTGGAACGACGACGGTACGGAGCTGTCGATCTCGCTGCGCAGCGGCGTCAAGTGGTCCGACGGCCGGCCGTTCACCGCGGACGATGTCGTGTTCACGCTGAAAATGATCAAAGAGCACAAGGCCATGAACGGCACGGGCTACCAGGGCAGGGCGACCGCCACCGACGCCACCCACGTGGTGATCAAGTTCGACGAGCCGGCCTTCGTGGACGGCCCGCAGGTGCTCGGCCGGATCTGGATCGTGCCCGAGCACAAGTGGAAGGACATTCCCGACCCCACGAAGGAGCAGCTGCGCGAGCCCGTCGGCACCGGGCCCTACTTGGTGGATGAGCTCAAGCCCCAGGCGTTCACGTTGAAGGCGAACCCGAACTACTGGGGTGGCGAGCCTGCCGTGAAGAAGATCCGTTTCCCCTCGCTGTCAGGCAACCAGTCCGGCGCCACCGCGCTCAAGGCCGGCCAGATCGACTGGCAGACCGGACCGGTGCCGGACGTCGCGAACGTGGAGCAGAGCTATCCCGGGTACAAGCTGATCACCACTCCGGTGAACCAGATGGTGCTGGACACCTGCGCCAATGCCGAGCTGGGGTGTAAGGGCCCGCAGACCGACCCTGCCGTCCGCCAGGCGATCTACTACGCCGTCAACCGGACCCAGTTGAACGCGCTGGCCTTCGAGAACACCAGCGCCGAGATCTCGCCGAGCATGGCCCTGCTGCAGCGGGACCAGGCGGTCATCTCCGGCCGGCTGCAGAACAAGGTCGCGCCGATGCGACCGGACGCGGCGAGGGCGCAGCAGATCCTCGAGAGCGCGGGCTACGCGAAGGGCGCCGACGGGATCTACGTCAAGGACGGCAAGCCCGTCAAGCTGACACTCAAGACGGTCGCAGGATGGACCGACTACATCACCGCGGCCGACACACTGAGTCAGCAGCTGGCGAAGGCCGGCATCAAGGTGACCGCGCAACAGCTGTCGTACAACGAATGGGCCGACGCGCGGGGGCGTGGCGACTTCGAGCTGATGCTCGACTCGTTGTACCAGGGCCCGGCCGCCGACCCGTTCTACGTCTACAGCTACTTCTACGGCACCGACAGTACCGACAAGGTCGGCGGGACGCCCGGCCCGAACGTCAGCCGCTTCTCCGATCCTGACGTGGACAAGGCCATCGCCGAACTGAAGAAGATCAACGTATCGGACACCGCGGCGCGGCAGCCGTACTTCGACACGATCCAGACCCGCATCGAGCAGTCGATGCCCTATGTCCCGCTGCTCACCCAGGGGACGATCAACATCTACAACGCCAGGAAGTTCACCGGCTGGCCGACCAAGGAGGACCTGTACGCCTTCCCGGCGGCCTGGCAGGCCCCGGACGCCTCGGAGATCTATCTACGGCTCAGGCCCACGGGCAAGTGAGCCGATGCGGTACTACATCCGCAAGTTCGGTTTCTATCTGGCCGCCTTGTGGGCGGCGGTCACACTGAACTTCTTCATCCCCCGGATGATGCCGGGCGACCCCGTGAGCATCCTGATGGCGAAGCTGCAGCAGCGGGGCGGCTCGGTGAACCCCGAGGCTCGCAGAGCCTACGAACTGCTGCTCGGCACCGACACGGGCGAGCCGTTGACCAAGCAGTACCTGTCCTACCTCGGCAACATGCTGCACGGCGACTTCGGAATCTCGGTCAGCGCCTACCCGGTGCCTGTCTCGGAGGTCATCGCGACCTCCCTGCCCTGGACGGTCGTGCTGGTGGGCATCGCGACGGTGCTGTCGGTCCTGGTCGGCGCCGGGCTGGGAATGGTGGTGGGATGGCGGCGGGGCACCTGGCTCGACTCGCTGGTGCCCGCGACCACGGTGCTGGCGGCGGTGCCGTACTTCTGGCTGGCGCTCGTCCTCGTCGCCGTCTTCGGGTCCGCGCTGGGCTGGTTCCCGCTCATCGGCGGCTACGACGTCGACCTCACCCCCGGGTGGAACCTCGACTTCCTCGGCTCGGCCGTCCACCACGGCATCCTGCCCGCGCTGACGATCGTGATCTCTTCGGTGGGCGGCTGGCTGCTGGGATTACGCAACATGATGGTGTCCACGTTGTCCGAGGACTATGTGCTCACCGCCACCGCGAAGGGGCTGCCGAACAGGCGCGTGATGATCTGGTACGCCGCACGCAACGCGGCACTGCCGTCGATCGCCGGGTTCGCCATCTCCCTCGGGTTCGTGGTGGCCGGCTCCATCGTCACCGAACAGGTGTTCTCCTACCCCGGCATCGGCTCCAAGCTGCTTGAGGCCGTGCAGAACAACGACTACGCGCTCATGCAGGGCATCTTCCTGGTCACGACCGTGGCGGTGCTCGGAGCCAATCTGGTGGTCGACCTGCTCTACAGCGTCATCGACCCCCGAACCCGCGCGGGAGGGAACGCATGACCGATCTCGGTCCGGATTCCCCGGCGCCCCGGCGTGCCGTGCTGCCCCGGTTGTCGCCCAAACTGGTCACCGGGCTCGTCCTGATCACCGCGATCATCCTGTTCGGCGTCGCCGGCCCGCTCTTCGTCGGCGATCCGGACGCGATCAACGACATCGGGTTGACGTCGCCCGGCGGAGGCCACGTCCTCGGCACCACGCAGCTGGGCCAGGACGTGCTGGCCCAGATCGCGTACGCGACCAGGGGATCGCTCTACATCGGCGTGCTCGTCGGCGTGATGGCCACGGTCCTGTCGGCGCTGTTCGGCATCGTGGGCAGCTACGCCGGCGGAGTGGTGGACGAGGCGTTCTCCCTGTTCTCCAACGTGATGCTGGTGATACCCGGCCTCCCACTGGTCATCGTCATCTCCGCGTTCGTGCCGCCCGAGCAGCGGGGGGCGTGGACCATCGCGGTGGTGCTCGCGATCACCGGCTGGGCCGGGTCGGCCCGGGTGCTTCGCGCGCAGACGCTGACGTTGCGCAATCGGGAGTACGTCCTGGCCGCCCGCGTGGCGGGGGAGCCGGCATGGCGGATCATCACCGTCGAGATCCTGCCGAACCTCCTGCCGCTGCTGGCCTCCCAGTTCGTGTTCTCGGTGATCGCGGCGATCCTGTCAGAGGCTGGTCTGTCGTTCCTCGGGCTTGGCGCTTCGAACTCCTCCACCCTCGGCACGATGCTCTACTACGCCCAGAACGGCTTCGCGCTACAACGCGGCGCGTGGTGGTGGTTCGCACCACCGGGCCTGATCATCGCGCTGTTCGGATGCGGCCTCGCACTGATCAACTTCAGCATCGACGAGATCACCAACCCCAAGCTGCGCGCCGTACCACGCCGGATCCGGCACCCGCGGCGCGAGCCGGCGCCGGTCGGGCGGCCCTCGCAGGATGTCGTGGTGAGCGTGCGGAACCTGTCGGTGACCTACGGGAACACGGTACAGGCGGTCAAGGACGTGTCGCTGGAGGTACGGCGGGGCGAGATTCTGGGCCTGGCCGGCGAGTCGGGCAGCGGGAAGACGACGCTCGCATACGCGATCAACCGCCTGCACCGGCCGCCGGCGGAGGTCACCGCCGGATCGGTCACCTTTCATGATCGGGACGGCCGGGACATGGACGTGCTCGCCCTGCCGTCCGGCGAGCTTCGGGCCTTCCGGTGGTCGCGGATGTCGGTGGTGTTCCAGGGAGCGATGAACTCGCTGAACCCTGTCATGACGATCCGGGCGCAACTGGAGGACGTACTCACCACGCATCTCCCCCAGCTCTCGCGGAGCGATCGCCGGGCGCGCTGCGCCAGGGCGTTGGAGCTGGTGGGCGTGGACCCCGCGCGGCTGCGCTCCTACCCCCACGAGCTGTCCGGAGGCATGCGACAGCGCGTCATGATCGCAATGGCCATGCTGCTCGACCCGCAAGTCATGATCATGGACGAGCCGACCAGCGCCCTGGACGTGGTGGTGCAACGAGGCATCCTCCGCGAGATCCTGCGCCTGCGCGACGAGCGGGGATTCGGGATCGTGCTCATCACCCACGACTTTCCCCTTCTGCTCGAGGTGAGCGACCGCATCGCCGTGATGCTGGGCGGGGAGATCGTCGAGTGCGCGGCGGCTGAGGAAATCCTCGCCAGACCCCGCCATCCCTATACCCGGCGCCTGCTCGAATCGTTTCCCAGCCTGACGGGTGAGCGCGGCGCGTTCGTCCGCACTGGTGAGGCCACCGGAGGTGCACGGTGACCACGCTGGACGTGAAGGACCTCGTCAAGGACTTCCGCATCCGGACCGGTCTGCGCGGACGGCGGCTGCGGGCCGTGGACCACGTCTCGTTCACGCTCACGCCCGGCCGTACGGTCGCCCTGGTCGGGGAGTCGGGTTCGGGCAAGTCCACCATCGCCAGGATCATCGCCCGGCTGGAACGGCCCACCGCCGGACAAGTCGCCTTGAAGGACGACGACGGCGGCCGGGTGCCCGATCGGGCGTACCGCGACCACGTACAGATGGTGTTCCAGGACCCGTTCTCCTCACTGAACCCCTTCCACACCGTGGAGCACCATCTGATCCGCCCGCTGCTGCTGCACGGGCAGGCCCGTACCCGGGCCGAGGCCCGGAAGAAGGCCGGCGACCTGCTGGAACGGGTCAACCTACCGGCACGCGACATCGTGCACCGCCGCCCACACGAGCTGTCCGGCGGCCAGCGGCAGCGGGTCGCCATCGCCCGCGCGCTCGCGCCGGGGGCGAAGGTGATCGTGGCCGACGAGCCCGTGTCCATGCTGGACGTCTCCATCCGGCTGGGCGTGCTGAACCTGCTGGCGCGTCTGCAGCGCGAGGAGAACCTCGCCGTCCTCTACATCACACACGACCTGGCCACCGCACGGCACTTCTCCGACGACATCCTCGTGCTCTACCGAGGCCGGGTCGTGGAGCGCGGCCCGGCCGACGAGGTCATCCTCGCCCCGCGACACCCCTATACCCAGCTCCTGGCCGCCGCCTCGCCCGACCCGGAGGCTCGTGGCCGTTCATTCGACATCGATGCGGCGGCTGTCGTGGCCGCCGGCGAGGCTCCCGCCTGCGACCATCGGATCCAGTCGTGAGGCGCAGATCTCCGGATCCGCAAAGGAGAGAGGAAAGCCCCATGAAACACCGCGTCGCGTTAGTGACGGCGGCCGTCGGCCTCGTGGCCGCAGGCGCCGCGCTCGTGAATGCACCGGCCTCAGCCGCCGCCGGCGGCTGCTCAGTGAAATACAAGGTCACAGGTGAGTGGTCGGGCGGCTTCCAGGGTGACGTCTCGATCACCAATCTGGGCGACCCGCTGACCAGTTGGACGCTGGAGTTCGATTTCCCCAATGCCGGTCAGGGTGTGAACAATGGCTGGAGCGCCGACTGGTCGCAGTCCGGCACCCACGTCACCGCCAAGAGCTTGGGCTGGAACGCCAAGGTGGCCACCGGCGCCTCGGTGTCGATCGGCTTCATCGGCAAGTGGAGCGGGAGCAACCCGGTTCCCGCCGCGTTCAGAGTCAATGGTGTCGCCTGCACCGGCCAGTCCCCCAGCCCAAGCCCAAGCCCAAGCGCGAGCCCCAGCCCAAGCGCAAGCCCCAGCTCGAGCCCAAGCGCAAGCCCCAGCCCAGATCCCGGTGGTCCTGCACCGCAGCTGCACGTCTCCGGCAACAAGATCGTGACGGCGGCCGGGAAGCCGTACCGGCTGCTGGGCGTCGACCGCTCCAGCGGAGAGTACGCTTGCGTCCAGGGCAAGGGAATGTGGGACTCCGGCCCGGTGGACCAGGCGTCGGTCGACGCGATGAAGAGCTGGAACATCCACGCCGTCCGCATCCCGCTCAACGAGGAGTGCTGGCTCGGCCTCAACGGCTCGCCCAGCGGCGCCGCCTACCAGCAGGAGGTCAAGAACTACGCGGACCTGCTGGTCGCCAACGGCATCACGCCGATCCTCGACCTGCACTGGACCTCGGGCGCCTACAGCAACGGACCGGACTGGCACTGCAAGGACGCCACCGCGACGTGCCAGAAGCCGATGCCGGACGCGCAGTACGCTCCCCAGTTCTGGACCGGCGTCGCGAAGACCTTCAAGGGCAACAACGCGGTGGTCTTCGATCTGTTCAACGAGCCGTACCCGGAGGTCGGCAGCGACTGGAACAAGACCTTGGGCTGGCAGTGCCTGCGAGACGGCGGCACCTGCACCGGCATTCCCTATGAGGTGGCCGGCATGCAGGACCTCGTCGACGCGGTCCGGGCGACCGGCGCGACCAACGTCCTCATGGTGGGCGGCCTGGAGTGGGCCAACGACATGCGGGAGTGGCTGGCGTACAAGCCGAACGACCCGCTGAACAACCTCGCCGCATCCTGGCACTCCTACAGCTTCAACGCCTGCGCCACGGCGTCTTGCTGGGACAGCCAGATCGCTCCGCTCGCCGCGAAGGTCCCCGTGGTGACCGGTGAGTTCGGCGCGGACAACTGCGGCTACGACTACATGGACCAGCTCACGAAATGGGCGGACAAGAACGGCCTGTCGTACCTGGCCTGGACCTGGGACCCGTGGGGCTGCAGCACGGGCGGGGTGCTCGTCAAGGACTGGACCGGCACGCCCGAGCCCGGCATCGGCGAGGGCTACAAGGCGCACCTGCTCACCCAGAACCCGTACGCGTGATCACCTGTCCTGACCGCAGGTGACAGTGCCGGGCCCAGCCATCGGACCGCGGTGGCTGGGCCCGTTCCACGAACGGCCTGTCGGCCGTCACGAACGGCCTGTCAGCAGAGCCCGCGCTCATCCGCTCAACGGTCCTCTTCGCCGTCCGCAACGGCTCGCCAAGGAGCGTCACATGACCAACCCTCGTATGCACGCCTTCAGGAGCCGCCTGGGCGGCCTGGCCTACGGAGGCGACTACAACCCTGAGCAGTGGGACCGCGCCACCTGGCGGGAGGACGTCCGGCTGATGCGTGAGGCCGGAGTGAACCTGGTCTCGCTGGGGATCTTCGCCTGGGTCGCGATCGAACCAGAGCCCGGGGAGTACGAGTTCGGCTGGCTTGATGAGGTCATGGACCTCCTGCACGAGGGCGGCGTCAGCGTCAACCTGGCCACCCCCACCGCCGTGCCGCCCGCCTGGCTCACCCAACTGCACCCGGAGGTTTTCCCCATCATGGAGGACGGCCGGCCTCTCGGCTTGGGCAGCCGTCAGCACTTCGACCATGCCTCCCCTGTCTACCGTGAGTACGCCGCGAACATCGTCACCCGGCTCGCCGAGCGCTACTCCTTCCACCCGGCTCTCGCGATGTGGCATGTCAACAACGAGTACGGCCCCACGTCGTACAGCCAGGCCGCCGCCGAGGGCTTCCGCCGCTGGCTCCAGCGCAGGTACGGCGACCTCGACACCCTCAACGCCGCCTGGACCACCCGCTTCTGGGGCCAGGTCTACACGGACTGGAACCAGATCGAGGTGGCCAACGTCATGGGCGTCTGGATGAACCCCGCTCGCCGCCTCGACTTTCGGCGCTTCACCTCCGACTCTCTGCTCGAGTGCTACCGCGCCGAGCGAGACATCCTCCGCTCCTTCCGCGACGACATCCCCATCATGACCAACCTGATGTCCTTCTACCCGCACGCGGACTACTGGAGGTGGGCAGCGGAACAGGACGTCGCCGCCCTCGACATCTACCCCGACCCCGGCGATTCCGAATCGCACATATCGACCGCATTCCACTACGACATGTTCCGCTCACTGAAGAACGGTCAGCCGTGGATGGTCATGGAGCAGGCCGCGAGCGCCGTCAACTGGAGAGGCGTCAACCTGGCCAAGGAACCTGGGCGGATGCGGCTCGGCTCGCTGCAGGCGCTGGCACGTGGATCCGACTCGGTGATGTTCTTCCAGTGGCGGGCCGCCAGGGGCGGGGTGGAGCGCTTCCACTCCGCGATGGTTCCGCACTCCGGGCCGGACTCGCGGACCTTCCGGGAGATCGCCGACCTGGGACGCGAGCTGAGCCTCCTCGCCCCGGTGGCGGGTACGACCATGCGGCGCGCCGACGTCGCGATCCTGTTCGACTGGGATGGCCGGTGGGGACTGGAGGACACCGGATGGCTGCCCCGTGACGACTTCGACTACGGCGAAATCGTGCTGCGCCACCATCGGCCGCTCTGGAAGCACCACCACACGATCGACGTCGTGTCTCCCAGAAGCGACCTGGCGCCGTACAAGGTCCTGATCATCCCCAACGCGTACCTGATCGACGACGAGGGCGTCGCAGCCGTCACCGAGTTCGCCCGCGCCGGCGGCACCGTCGTCATCTCCTTCTTCTCAGGGGTCGTGGACGAGTGCGACCGCGTCCGCCCCCACGGCTATCCGGGGGCATTCCGCCACCTCATCGGGGCAAAGATCGATGAGTACTGGCCGGCGCGTCCCGGAGAGCGGTTCGCGGTCCAGTTCGCCGACGGGCGCACCGCCACCGCGAGCTGGTGGCGGGAGGACATTCATCTGGAAACCGGCACCGCGCTGGCGAGATACGCTGACGGGCCGCTGGCAGGGCGCGCCGCGATCGTCGCGAACGCCTACGGCTCAGGCCGGGTCGTCTACTTCGCGACTCTCCTGGACGACGCCGCCTTCGATGCCGTCCTGCTGGACCAGATCCGGACGGCCGGGGTCACGGATCCCTTCCCGGGCCTACCCACTCACGTCGAGTGCACGGTACGGGAGGGCGAGCGGAACGAGTACCTCTTCCTGCTCAACCACAGCCCCGACGTGGACGTCGCCGTTCCCCTGGACCGCTCGGGAATCGACCTGCTGACGGGCGCCGCGGCGACCGAGGAGATCACATTGGCTCCCCTCGGCGCCGCCGTCATCCAGACAACACGGCAACCCAGCGGAGACGGACCGCGGTGACCCGGACCGGATTCAGGCACCCCTCCTGACAGACGGCTGCGACGACGTCAGGCTCCTACGTCCAGCTCGAGGAGGGCCAGCTCACCCTGCAGGACAAGCACGGCGCCGCCGATCGCCGCCGCGTCCGAGCTGCTGACCGAGGTGACCACCCGGACCGGGTGCGCCCGCCGGGCGAAGGTACGCCGTTGCACCTCCTCCTCGATCACAGACTGGTAGATCGACGCTGCGGTGGTGAAACTAGGGCCGGCGAGCACGATCAGGTCGAGGTCGAACAGGCTCGTCATCGTGACGGCGGCGGTACCCAGATGGCGGGCGGAGCGCTCGATCAAGGTCCGTGCCGCTGGGTCTCCGGCGACGGCGGCGGTCGCGATGCGGGCGAACCCGGTCATGACGTCGGTATCCGCAGGGTCGAGTTCAAGCCGTTGACCGAGGCTCGATTCCTTCAGCGCCTGCCTTATCACGGCGGCCGGTTCCACATAGTTTCCAAGGCAGCCGTAGTTGCCGCAATCGCATGGTCCTCCATTGAAGTCGATGGTGATGTGGCCGATCTCGACGGCGTTGGAAGAGACGCCACGGTACACCTCGCCATCGATGACGACGCCCCCGCCGAGGCCGCTGGCCATGTAGAGGCACCCGTATGTACGGGACTCCACCGCCCCCAGCCAGTACTCGCCGATCGCCGCAGCCGCCGCGTCGTTGTCGAGCAGCACCGGCAGGCCCAGGAGTTCGGACAGGCGCGGCGCGACCGGATATCGGAACCACTCGGCGGTCGGCTGGTGCGTCAGCAGCACGCCCGCCTGCCGGTCCTGTGGTCCGTAGGTCGCCAGCCCCACTCCGAGCACTTTGCCGCGATCGACTCCGGCGGTCTCGATCAGGGCGTCCACACGCGAGGCCACCAGCGAGAGTGCCTGCTCGGGAGGCAGCAGCGCTGTTCCGGGGAATGCGGTCCTGGCCACCTGCCGGCCGGTCAGATCGACGATGACGATGATGCAGATGTTGCGTTCGAACAACACTCCTACGGCGTACCGGGCGTGCGGGTTGATCTGCAGCAGCGTCGGAGGCTTGCCTCCGGTCGACGCGCCGCGCCCGACCTCGACGACCAGCCCGAGGTCCATGAGCTCACGAACGACTTGGGTGATGGTCGCCGCCGTGACTCCAGTGTCGGCGGCGAGCTCGACCCGGCTGATGGTGCGTGCCTTCCGGATCCTGTTGAGCACGATGCCGCGGGTCTTCGGCCTCCCCGCCCCGATAGGGCTGGTCGCCATTCGGCCTCCCTTGAAGCCACCGACCGACCACAGGTTGCGAGGCTCGGTGGGGACGTGTCTCACGTGATTCAGCCACAACGGTTCATTGATCAATCAATGAACTATTTTCCCACCGTCCTGTGTGGTTGTTGTATCCGGCTACGTGACCGACAGTGGCGACCGCCCTGAGATCCTGGCCCCTGCATACGTGCATGCGCCGCCGCTGCCGCCTCGCAGCAGCACGAGCTGTACCTCGCGGCCGGGCGGCTCTGCGAACTGTGCTCCTGGCGCCCGGCGAGGCGTTCACCGCCTATTTCTGGGACGTGGAGTCGGGCATGCTTGGCCTGGACGACGCAGCCAGGGCTCCGCTGACGATTACGCGCGGCTCGGAGTGCCCGTGCCCCGCAACGGCGGGCTGCGGGAGCTGCTGGAGTGGGTGGAGCGCGGTGAGCTCGACCGGGTGGTGTGCGAACGCATCAGCCGCGTCGCCCGCGACATGCTGCCCAGCCTCCAGGTCGAGTACCACCTGGCGTCCCGCGGCGTGACGCTGGAGTGCGCCAACGAGCCCCGCGGCGGAATGACCACCGGACAGCTGGAGCTGCGCCGCACCGCGCAGGTCCGCGCTGAGATCTACCGCCACGAACTGATGGAGCAGTCCATGCGCGGCCAACGCCAGCACGCCGCTGCCGGATACCGGCACGGCCCGCCCTGTTACGGCTACATCGCCATCGTGGACCCGGATGCTCCTCCAGCCGCCAACAGGTTCGGCGGCGGCCGCCCCGAGATGCGCCTCGCTTTGCACCTCGACCAGCGCCGCGCCGACACCGTCAAGGAAGTGTTCCGGCTCCGCCGAGACAAACAGCTCCAGGATGGCGAGATCGCCCGCCTGCTAGCCGCCGACCTTGACCGGTATCCGCTGGCCGACGGGCAGGCGCTGTGGGCGGCGCGGCGGGTCCGCAAGATGCTCGCACAGCCCAAGTACAGCGGCTATCAGGTGTTCAACAGATGCGCGGCCCGGACCAACCATAGCCGCATCAACCCCATTGCCGACTGGGTGCGGTCGCACCAGCAGGCCCATCCGGCGATCGTGCCGCTAGAGGAGTGGTATCAGACTCAGCTGGTGACCGCGCAGATGCGCGAGCGGCAAGCACCCGGCTGGGGAGCGAGTGCACGCGGCCGCCGCCCAGCGCGGTATCCGACTCACGACGGTACGGCAGACCGACACCCACGTCCTCTACGATGCCAGCGGCCGCCAGTTCGTGCTGCCCCGCGGAGACCTGCCAGCCGCAATGGCCGACGAGGTCATCAAGATCCTGGAGGCGGGCGCGTGACCGACAACAAACCCACCGCCGTACTCGCAACCGACGGGGACGCCATCGTCTTGCCGGCCGTTCGGATGGAACGGCGGTGGATCACACCGGCCGGCGCGCATGGCGTCGTCGTCCACGGCCGCGCGCTGGGTGAACTCCAGGCCAGCGCGCGGCAGGCGCTGGCGCTGCGTTTCGGCACCCCAGCGGCCCCGCCCGTGCAGGTGCGCCCGCAGTCCGCCGAACTCGACGCACTCGCCGAGGCGCGCCTGCGCTACGACACGGCCTTGCGCCACGCGGTTCAGACCCTGCGCGCAGACGGAACTTCCTGGACCGACATCGCGCAGGCTTGCCACGTCCGCAAAGCCGACGCGCAGTCGTGCTCTGCCAACACCCAGGCTGACGCGTCCACAGCCCAGTGACCGGCACCCCATGCAGAGCGCTCCAGGCCGGTCGGCGAACTGGTGGGCGACGTCGTGTCGGGACAGGGCGCCCCATCAGCGCGCTGCACGAGCTGCTGCCGTACGACGAGGAACTCCAGCCGGTGATGGCGGCGATCCGTGAGGCCCTGGCCGCGGGCGTACAGGTGCGGATGATTCAGGACCTCGTCCCGATCGTGGACATGCTCAGGCGCGCAACTTTCTGAGCCGCGAGGAGAAAAGCGGGAGCGGGTGGCGCGGGGTCTCCCGCCCTACCGCCGTAACGACGATGAGCGGGTGCGGCCGGAATAGGGGGTTGAGGAAGAAACCCGTCCCCCCTGGTCGCCCCTTAGACCCGGGAACAGATGACAGGAGGGTCCTGGCCCTTGGATGATCGCCCACCCGCCTTATTCCGCCCGTGACAGAGGTGCACCTCTCGCGCGCAGCGATGACTACTCTCAGTGAAATGTGTCGTTACAGTAAGTAATCAGCGGTGATAGATATGGGCTTGTTGGATCTCCACGAGTTCAGGAGGCTCGATGGCCGCCGAAAGCGTGACAGCGACTGACACCGGGCCGGCGTTCCTCGGTCGGCGTGGATGAGTGTTAGCACCCGCTCTCCGGGCACGACGCCGCCCCAGCCGCCTCGCACCGCCGGGGACGGCGTCGTTCTGGCCGCCCGAGCTGTGCCGGCACCTGACCCTCGGGTCAAGCAACCGCACCCCCATCACAACCACACGGAGGAGTCCGATGCTCGCCCCTCTACGCCAGGCTCTCGCCGCCGGTGTCGTTTCCCTGTCCGCCGCAGCGGCCGCGATGGCCGCCGCACCACCTGCGAGGGCCCAAACAGGGCTGCCGCCCATCGGCGCGGAGATCCCCTCTTCGATGCTCGCGCTCGACAGCACGCTGGAATTTCACGGCACTACGTTCTCCCTCGACTTCAGAGGGGGCATCAAGCAGCGCGTTGAGCCCAACCCCGACGACCCGGTCAACAGTGTGCGGCTGCGCACCGTCGGTTTCCGGGTCTCCGGCGAAGGCGACTCCGACACCTCAGTCGTCTTCGAGCAGTGCGACATCGATACCGAAGCGGCCAGCACCTTGCGGCTCACTCAGAGATTCCCGCCGCGGTATGAGGAACGAGACGTTCTGCCCTTCTGCGCCACCTTCACGCGGCCAGACAGCGAGCCGCTCACTCTGACCACCAAGGACCCCATGATCCTCACCGCGACACTCACCCAGTACCCGGCCCGTGGCGACCTGTACCAGTTGGCCAAGCCGGTCGACCTGGTTGAGGCGGACAGCCCCGACACCGTCGTGGCACGACTGACCGCCTTCGCCTCCAAACGCGGCGGACTCTAACCCCCACACCCGCGGGGCCGACCCGGCCCACCACCGAGCCGACCCCGCCCACCTGGCCTGGTCCACCATTCGCGCACGGCGCCCGGCGGTGCTCCGCGCACACTTCACCGGTCCCGGCCGCTGCCTGCAGACGCTGCATGACAACCTTCGCGTTCTGAACGTCCCCCTGTGGGCGATCCGACCCGAGGCCCTGGATGGCCTGCAGTGGCTCGCCCCGGAACCGGCCCGCGAGACCGGGCTCTGGCTGGCCCGTCACGCAACAGACCGCCGCGCGGCGCTCACCGGCCTGTGCCTTCTGGCGGGCACAGCCCGCCCGGAGGACATCCCCGTGGTTCGCACAGTCGGTCTGCTGCGGTGTCTAGGCCCGGCGGCCGTGGAGGTGCTGGAGACGATCCACGGCTCGGCGCAGGCGCTGGTGTGGCTGGCCGAACGCTCAACCCAGGTCACCCGGCATCGGGCCATCGCGGCGATGTGCCGCACACACGACCCGGTCGCTGTCGCCTGGCTGCTGAGGCACGCCACCGACGAGGACCGCACGGCCGGCTTCTCCGGCTGAACTTCGTTTCCACCGATGTCCCGGAGACGGCCACCGCCTGATGGTGATGACCCCCGACGATGAGGAGACATTACGGAGGCTGGAAGTGTTGTCACGTCTTGCCGAGAGGACTCCTTGAACGTCGGGACCGCTCAGATCGATCTCCACACGCCGCCAGAGACAAAGGCCGGTGGCTACGATGACGGCCTGGCAGACTACCCGCCGGTTCACCCGGGCCTTGCGGGAGGCGGCATCCAGGAACAGGCACGGGAACCTTACCCCGGCGTGCGTGCAGTCGTGGAGGGCAGCCACCTCCTCGTCCAGCGATCAGAAAGGGCTATGCCTCGTAGGCGCCCCTCTCGGGTTCGTGCACGTGGGTCGGTGTGCGGAACTCACAGAGCCTCGATCCATCAGGTCCCTGGTCTCGGTCGTCGTCCCATGGCCGCGGTGATCAGGCTTGAACACACCAGAATGCGGCCGGGCGAGGTAGGGGTGTCGGTAAGAAACGTGTCGTGAGCCCCAAACGAGCGGCTCGCCAGCCCGAAGCCTCTCGATGGCCTGCTTTGATCTTGTGCGAAATCGATCATTTCTGAGACACCCTGCAGCCACAATCCTGCTCTCGGTGTGCGACTTCGCGATCGTGTCTCATCACCCTCGTACGAAAACCATGTTTCATTCGCGCCGGGTCTGGCTGTTCGGGACGGCCAGTCGCTTGGCCCACCCTGGCGCGGCAGGGGCATCGTGGCCGCGCTCGCGGCACCAGGCCAGCCACGCCAGCACCGCAGCGCGGCGTGTTCCACGTGTTGACCGCCGCAGCCCCACAGCACCTCCAGGGCCTCGCCGATCTCGTCGTCGGCCACCGGCGCCAGCGGCCGGGCCTCGCCGATCCGCTCGACGGTCTTATCCGACTCCGATCGCGTAGGTACGGGCGGTGTTCGGGTTGTCGATTGAGTCCAAGAAGGCGCCGGCCGCATCCCGGACCGTCAACGCCTTCCCCAGCCGGCAACTGCACTACGGCGGGCACCGCGTCTCCCCTGCCACGGATAACAGGGCCGCTTCACGCGCCGCCGGGCGGCCGTCCCCGCAGGCCGCGATCAGCGATGCCGCAGATTAAGGAGCTCACAACCATCAGCACGTGATCCCTTTCTGCCGTATTCCGGCTGGCCCCTACGAGACCGGCAGTCGCACCTCCCGATGGCCACGCCCGTCCGTCCCGTTCACCGTCGGCTGGCCGCACGCCCATGACCAGTTGGCGCCGTCGAGCTCCGGCACCGGCGGCCAGAACTTGAGCACCACCTCGTCTGGAGCAGCTTCGGCACGGTGAGCGGTGTCCCGCGTAAGCAGGAGGCTAGGGGCCGGATGACTCGGCGGTCAGAAGGTGTCGACGTACACGTACAGCCGGTCGAAGCGGAGAGCGGCCAGGTCGGCGCGGCGAATCACCCAGTGGAAGAGGCCCGCCTCCAGCTCCTCGCAGTCGTCTTCGCCGCGCCAGGTGGCCAGCAGCGTCCACTCGTCACCGTCCGCGACGGGCAGCGGCACTTCGTCCCGGGCCACCTCGACCGGGTCCGAGTTGAAGAGGACAGGCTCACCGCCAAGCTGGAAGCGCCAGTGAGGGCGCCAGCCCACCACGTGCGACCAGGCGGACTCCAGCTCGGCGGCCCGCTGCGACTCCTCGTCGTCGTCCTCCTCGCGCCACGGCCACGACCACTGATGGAAACAGAACTCCAGCCGCGCCCGGCGGTAGGTGTCCGGACCGTCGTCCGGGTCGACCGGTCGCTCTGCCGACGGCGTCCCGGCCGGTATATACCGCACGGCGTCGGCGACCACCGCCCCGCTGCCCGGATCGGGGTCGGCGAAGAACAGCAGCCGACCCTCGGTGGGCAGCGGCAGATCCGTCGCCTCGGGCGGCAGGGCCCCGCAGTCGACGGCCGCGACGAACGCCGCTGCCGGTGCGGGTGCGCCCTCCGGCAGCGGCGGGTTCCCGCCGGTCAGCGCCACCACCGGGCCGGGGCCGTCCTCTGCGAGGTAGACCGCCGGGCGGGCGGTGCGTATGTACGCCTCCACCTCGGCGGCCGGAATCCCCCGTGCGGCGGCCTCCGCGCGAAAGCGAGCGGCCCTCGCCGCCGGGGTCTCGTCAACGGGTTCCGTGTCAGTCATGGGACGACCCTATGGCCGTCATTCGGTTCATAAGAGCCATCACGTCATGTGTATGTTCCACGTCATCGCCTGGATGCATCAAGGCCGGCAGGTCAGATCGCGACGAGCTGAGCTCTCAGTTGGAGTGCGGCGGGGAGGCACATGCGGAGCTCACAGAGGCGGGCAGTTTTTGCCTCGGGGGTGTGACTACGCTGCCTGCTGCTTCATGTTCGACGACCCGAGCCGGGCCTTGTCCCGACTGGGCGACTGTGGGGACGGCCATCGGTGCCGTGATCACGACGACTTGTGATCTTGCTCGGGCCCCGAAGGACAGGAGCGGGATGCGGTGGATAACTGCTGGTCAGCGCTCCGCGAGTACCGTGTAGGCGGTGGAGCGGCCGATTTTGAGGCTGCGGGCAGCCTCGGTGATCGAGACACCGTCGTCGACTAGGCGGCGTAGTGTGGCCAGCTCGGTCCGCTTCATCAGGCTCGTCGCCCAGCGAGGCGCCCGGATCTGGGTGTTCTGCGTAGAGCGGCCATACCTGGACCCTTTTCTCGTCGGGCGTCTTGTAGACCGCGACAATGACGGGCTCCTTGCCCGGGCTAGAGGCGGCACGGCGCATCTCCGCCGCTGTGGGCGGCAAATCGACGTAGGTGTAGGTGCGGGCGGCGGCCAGGTGCCCTCGGGCGGCGACACACACGGCAGGGACGCCTTCACCGCGGCCACCAGGAGCACGCCCGCCACCAGGCAGACCGGCAGCAGGCCGGCCAGCAAAGCCAGCGTGATCTGCCACCGGGTCTGTTTGCCGGGCTTGGCGTCGCCGGATCCTTCAGAGCCGTCGCGTCTGCTGTTCATGTCCAAAGGGTGAGTTCCGCCTCTTGGAGATCACTTGCGCTTGGACGCATCCCTGATCGGCAGGCGAGACCGCAGGCACGTTGATAAGCAGCTGCGGAGAAGACCGCCTTGACGACCACCGCGCAGGGCTGTCCGAACAGCCCGCTGCCCGGCCTGGCCGACAATCTCGCCGCCGCCCGGCACGGACGTCGGCCACGCCCTCGTACGCCATGAGCTGGCCAGCGCTTCGCGAAGAGACTCGAGGGAATTCGCAACGAGAACGCCGCGCCGACCCGCATGAAGCTTGACCGGCACCGCCTGATGGAATGTACTAACGGTGGCCAGTGATAAGAGGTCCAGGGGACCTCTTCCCCCGGGGATAGCTGGTCACTACTTTTTCTGCGCCGTGCCCCACGGTGTGAAGAACGTCCGCAGCGTCGGCTGCACGGCCCCCATGAAACTGTCGTCGCCGCGCTCCGGCTTCCGCTGGACCGCCCACAGCCGTAGTCGGCTACCTGCAGGCCCCAGCTTGTGCAGGAGTCCCCGTGGCAGACCATCACGTCGCGGCGTGACGGCGCGTGGTCCTCGCACACCTCCCTGATGGCGGCGGCGATGGCCATGGCGCCGATCCCGACTCCGGAGGTCCTGTGGCGCAAGCCGCCTGTGGGTCCCCTGGCGCTGATCACCGCCATCATGTTCATGAGTCTCACATCGCAGTGAAGCCGCCATCGGCGGCGACCACGGCACCGGTGATAAAGCTGGCGCGCGGTGAGGCGAGGAAGCAGAGGACCTCGGCGATCTCCTGGGCCTGGGCTACCCGGCCGAGCGGGTGAGCGCTGGCGAAAGAGGCCAGGTATGCGCGGCTGTCGGTGCGGAAGGTGTCGAGGAAGTCGGTCTCGATGACGCCCGCGGCCACGAGGTTCGCCCGGATGCCCAGCGGGCCGCCCTCGACGGCGAGGACCTTGGTGAGCTGGGCCAAGGCGCCCTTGGACGCCGCGTAGGCGACGCCGTCGGGCATGCCGACAGTGCAGACGTAGGAGCCCGTACTCACGATGGCGCCGCCGCCTCGCTCCCGCATCACGCGGAAGGCCTCGCGGGCGAAAAAGAACGAGCCGCGCGCGTTGACCGCCATCAACGCGTCCCAGTCCTGCGCCGTCGTGTACGTGATCGGCTTGTTCAAGGTGCGGCCCGCGTTGTTGACCAGGATGTCCAGACCGCCGAACATCTCGACGGCCTGTCGCACCGCCCGCACGGCCACCGCCTCGTCCGTGACGTCGGCGATCAGGGGATGCACGCCGGGAAACTGCGCGGGCAGTTCTTCCACCTCCTCGCGCTGATCGACGGCGACGATCCGGGCGCCGCGGCGGTGCAGCAGCCGGACGGTCTCCCTGCCCACGCCGCGCGCGGCCCCGGTGACGAGGGCGCCCTTTCCGGCGAACTCGGTGGTCTCGGCGGACGCATTCGCGGATGTCATCATCCATTTCCTTCCTGTTTCACGGCCAGGCGCCGAAGGCGTGACCGCCCGGTTCGCGGAGCGACGACGCGCCAGCGGCCATGTCCGTTAGCTGTATGGCTGCTCAGTACGCGGTGAGCCCGCCGTCGATCACGAACTCCGCGCCGGTGACGAAGGAGGAGTCGTCGCAGGCGAGGAAGAGGTAAGCGGGTGCGACCTCCTCGGCCCGCCCGGCCCTGCGCATCGGGGTGCGCTGGATGTCCGGCTGCTGGTCGCCCTGCTCGTCCAGGAGTTCCTGGATCATCGGTGTGGCGATGACGCCGGGATGCACAGAGTTGACCCGCACGCCCTGTCGCGCGTACTCGACCGCTGCGGTCTTGCTCAGCAGGCGTACCGCGCCCTTGGACGCCTGGTAGGCCGCGGCGGAGCCGCTGCCGACGAGCCCGAGCACCGACGAGGTGTTGATCACCGAGGCGTTTCCGCTCGCGCGCAGGAGCGGCATCGCGGCCTTCATGCCGAGCCAGGTGCCTTTCTGGTTGACGTCGATGACGCGGTCCCAGGCGTCCTCCGCCGTGCCCTCGATCCCCGGCCAGTCCACGATGCCGGCCAGGTTCACCAGCACGTTCAGCGTGCCGAAACGCTCGCGTACAACGCCGATCGCCTCCTCCCACTCCCGCGCGGAGGAGACGTTGAGGCGGGCGGCGACAACCTCCGCGCCGAGCGCCTCGATCTTGCCAGCCAGCTCCCGCAGGGGCCCTTCGGCGACATCCGTGATCACCAGCCGGGCGCCTTCGCGGGCGAAGAGTTCGGCGGTGGCCGCGCCGATGCCGCCGGTCGCGCCGGTGATCAGCGCGACCTTGTTGGCGAGTCGTTCTCCTGTCATGGGAATTGCCTCGGATTTCTCGTTGTTGTGGACTGCTCGGTCAGGTCTTGCCGCGTTGCGGGCGCCGGTGACGGGGGCGAGCTGACCCGGCGATCTCGGTCATGACGGCTGCTCTTGCCGGTACAGCACGAGGTGCTCGTGGTAGAGCATCTTTCTTGCCTGTTCCATCGAGTCTGCGCACGTCAGGGGGCATTAGCCAGGACGTGTGCTGCCTGGGTGCGGCGGACCCAGGCAGCACACGCGGCCGCCGGATAGCTTGGTCGCATGGAAGGCAACCACCTGGGAGAATTCCTGCGCGCACGCCGCGCCGCCCTGCGGCCGGAGGACGTCGGCATGGCGAGTTACGGCGCCCGCAGAGTCGTCGGGCTGCGCCGTGAGGAGGTCGCCGTCCTGGCCGGTGTGAACGCCGACTACTACACCCGCCTGGAACAAGGACGCGAGCGCAACCCCTCAGGCCAGGTGCTCGACGCTCTCAGCCGCGCGCTGCGCCTCGACGCCGACGCCCGGGCGCACCTATACCGGCTGGCCGGGACCACGCCGGACGACTGGCCCTTCACGCAGGCCGCCGAGCGGGTCAGCCCGGCGCTGCGCCAGTTGATGGACGGCTATCCCCACACCCCGGCGTTCGTGATGAACCGAACTCTGGACATCCTGGCCACCAACGCCCTGGCCGACGCCCTCTACAGCCCCTTCGAGCCGGCGGACAACCTGGCCCGCATGACCTTCCTCGACCCCGCCTGCCGACGCTTCTACACCGACTGGGACCGCGCGGCCCAGGCCACCGTCGCCAACCTCCGCCAGACGGTCGGCTTCGACCCGGACAACCCGCGCCTGGCCGAACTCGTCCGCACCCTCACCGGCCAGAGCACGGACTTCGCCCGCCTCTGGGAGGCCCACACCGTTCGAGGCAAGACCCAGGAGGCCAAGCACTTCCTGCACCCCGACGTCGGCCCCCTCGCGCTCACCTACCAGGCCTTCGACATACGTGACGCCCCTGGGCAGCAGCTCGTGATCTACCATGCCGAACCGGGCAGCCCCAGTGCCCAGGCCCTCAACCTCCTCGGCTCCATCCACGCCACCCGACGCCAGAGCGAACCGCAGAGGTAGGGGTCCGGCTCGTCGTGCAAGTCTTCGGCGTTCACCGATAGGCGCGGAAGAACTCAACGATGTCGCGGGCGAGCAACTCGGGCTCCTCATAAGCGGCGAAGTGCCCGCCGTGGGGCATCGGTGTAGCGGGTGAGGTTGTAGGTGCGCTCGGCCCAGCTTCGCGGCGGCAGGCTCAGGTCGGCGGGAACCAGGGCGAGGGCCGTGGGGACGTCCACCCGCCGCACCCGCCGGGTCAGATGGTGCGCGTACTCGTGGCAAGGCCGGAACGAGGTAGAGATCGTGCCCGTGAACCAGTAGAGGGACGCCTGGGTGAGCACGAAGTCGTCGCTGAAACGGGGTGTCGGTACGACTCGGTGAGAACGATCATCGTCCGGCTGTAGCCGCTGGGAGGGCGTTGACGCGGCTCTCGTACTCGCGGCGGGCTCCGGGCTTGTCGACAATTCACATCAGCCCACCGCCGGGGTTTGATGCGGTAGGTGTTCTCGGTGCCCTCCACGGGCTCCAGCACCCAGGACACCCGCTCCCCTGTACGTGCTTCTGGAAAGCGGCCAGTTCCCCTCCGTCGCGATGCCGCTCGGGTACCTTCCAGCCGACAGCTGGTAGCCCGGCCCCCGGCCGGGTGAGTGCGGGGCGGTGTGGTCGGTGCCCAAGGAGAGGTCCCCGGCGCCAGCGCGTGGGCCGTGATCAGTGACCAGATACGCACCCGGCTAGCAGCACCAGCCTCCCGTGCAGGCGGCTGCAGTATGTCAGGGCTGTTCCGGCGGCGCCGGAGGCGTGGGGACACGCACGTCCGTGCGCGCCGGTCCGTCAGGAGACGCGAAAACTGGATCAGGAGAAGGTGGCGTCGTTGCCGTCTTAGCAGTTCAGATGCTGGTTGGCTTGCTCATTCTTCTGGTCTCGGGTGAATGCTGGTCCTCCTGACCGTTGAGCTGGTAGGAGAAACGGTGCCGATTCTGCCGTGCACTAAGCCCGTCAAGCTCTCGCGCGGTCAGGGTGAGGAGCTCAGCGGGACGCAAGCGCGTGTCGGCGAGTGCGTCGACGAGCCTTGCCGTCGCAGCCCCCGCATAGGCGAGCGTGGCAGTGTGGGCGATCTCCAAGGCCAGCTCGGGCAGCTGCGATGCGGATACGGCTTGATCGCTACCGAACAACTTCCGGAAGCTCTTGGCCTGGTTATCCATGGTGACTATGCCACGGTAGCTCGACTCCCCCAGCACCGTTACCACGTCGATGAGCCGGCGTTGGTCGCGCATTTCGAGGAACACGGCGAAGTCGTCGGGCTCAAGGATCTCGCGAACGATGTCGATTCGGCTGGAGGCAGCGATCAGGCCAGCGAGAAGCGCATCCTCCTGCTTTGACGCTTCAGAGGATCCGTAGCTGCGACGGATTCTGTCCTGGTCCTGTGTTTGCGAGGCGGAAGGCCCCACGGGTGCATCGCTGCCCAGGCGTCGGGCCAGCTCCGTCACCGTTTGTCGTGCCGTCACCGTTATGGCCCACACCCTGTCTATGTACGCCGGACCCACCGAGCAGCCTGACCGATCGGCGCGCACGCCACCCGCCGGGCAACCTGGCCGGTGGCCGCGGCCAGGCCGCCAGGAGGCCGCCCGACCGGTGCCGGATGTCCCGTCAGGGGGCGACGGCGCGGGCGACGCACTCGCGCAGGAGGGCCCGGCGGCGGTCGTGGTCGGCGGCGGGCTCATCCGCCGTGGCGGCGTAGAAGCCGCTGGCCGGGGACCAGGCACAGGCCATGGCGATGACCAGGGCCATCAGGTCGGAGGGGTCGCCCTGGCGGAGCCGCCCGGCGGCCTGGGCAGCGGCGATGGCGGCGAGTTTCGGTTCGTCGCCGGGGGGATCGGCGAGGCGCCCCGTCGGGCGCCGTTCGAGCCGCAGCCAGGCCATGAGGCGGACCAGTTCGGGATGGC
>NZ_JBEYWQ010000055.1:0-32255 GCF_040644495.1 Microbispora sp. NPDC046973
CACCCCTGCACCCTGTCCTGTTGGGCCGCCACCCCCCCCCGCGCCCGCATGATTTCCCGTACCCCCTACTTCGTGCCCCGCCGCCCCCGGGTGCGCCGGACCGCCCGCAGAGAGGTGACTCCCATGCCCGTCCAGGGTCTCCGTAGAACCGCCGCAGGTGTGCGAACCGCTCTCCTGGGGGCCGGCCTCGCAGGCGCCGGGCTCGCCCTCGCCGCCGCGGCCCTCCCGCCGGCCTCCGCGGCGGCCGGGGACACCACGCCGCCCAGCGCGCCGGGAACGCTGCGGAACTGTCCCCTGCCCGCGGCCCCCGGTTCGGGCCTCGGCATCGGCGTGTCGCTGTGCTGGGGCGCCGCGACCGACGACGTCGGCGTGACCGGCTACGACATCCAGGTGAAGCAGAGCGGCGCCTTCACCACCATCCGCACCGCGACGGGCCCCGGTTCCATCGTCAGCGGACTCACCCTGGGGCAGTCGTACACGTTCCGGGTGATCGCCAGGGACGCGGCGGGGAACGCGGGCCCGCCGTCCAACGACGTGACGGAGACCGCGAATTACCTCGGCGGCATGCCGCCCTCCAGTCCCCCGCCCAGCCCGTCGCCGATCGACCAGACCCCGCCGACCCGTCCCGAGGGCCTCGCCACGCAGAGCGTCTACGTCAACGGCGCGGTCGGGCTGGTCTGGACGCCGTCCACGGACGACGTCGGGATCTCCACCTACGAGGTCCACGTCTGGACCGACGGCGCCTTCCCGCGCGCCCAGGCCACGATCGACATGCGGGCCGACCAGGTGACCGCGGTCGTCACCGGCCTCACGCCGGGGCGCGACTACCTGTTCTACGTGGTGGCCCGGGACCGCGCGGGCAACCTCAGCGCGCCCTCCGACCTGGTCCGCGCCCGGGCCATGGTCGAGCCGCCCGTCGCCAGCCCCAGCCCCGGCCCCGGGACGGACACCACGCCGCCCGGCACCCCGACCGGGCTGACCACCGTGACCGGGATGGACATACCCGGCGGAGTCTTCCTCGCCTGGAACACCGTCAGCGACGACAGCGGGGTCCCGCCCCGTTACGACCTGTTCCGCCGGACCCTCGACAGCTACGCGTACGAGGGTGAGAACGCCACCCCCCGCGACATCGTCACCGGCCTCGAAGGAGGCAAGCCGTACACCTTCCAGGTCGTCGCCCGCGACGGGGCCGGCAACCTGAGCAACCCCTCGGCGCCGTACACCGCCATCGCGCAGCCCGGGTCAACGTCCTCGCCCAGCCCGTCGCCGTCCCTCGGCCTGTCGCCGTCCCCCAGCCCGTCACCGTCCTCGTCCGGGTCCGGATGCAGGGTGACGTACGCGACCACCACCTGGGACGGCGGGTTCACCGCCACCGTGACGATCACCAACACCGGCACCGCCGCCATCGAGGGATGGAAGCTCGGCTTCGGCTTCCCGCTCGCCTCCCAGCGGGTCACCAACGGATGGTCGGCCGTCTGGACCCAGTCCGGCACCGCTGTCACGGCCGAGAACTACGAATGGAACAAGACCATCAAGCCGGGCCAGTCGCTGTACCTCGGCTTCAACGGCGCCTACACCGGTGGAAACCCCACGCCCGCCGCCTTCACCCTCAACGGCACCACCTGCTCCTGAAAGCAGACCGTCCACGAGATCGTCGTCCAGGGCGGCCGGCCGCCGCGCCGGCCGCCCTGCTCGTCCCGGTCCCGGCCTCCCCTGCTCGGCGGCCAGACCCGCGGGACCGGTCGTCCGCGTCGGCACTATGCCACAACCCCGCAGGAGAGGTCCGACGAGTCGGGCGAGAATCATCCAGCGGCGACCATTTGGGGACGATGTATATTTCCCCATATTAGCCGACCGTAATAGCGATAGGTTGCAATCAGGCAACATCCCAGAGCGGGCATGGTCAAGCCTGGCACCGTTGGCGGTCGGAGAGATCAGGGAAGTGCGGATCGTACCCGTTGAGGTGCGATTTCAGCCGTACTGCCACCCCATGGGCACATCGTTGCGGTGGGAGCCGGGACTGCCCCTACCCAGATTTCTGCGTGTTGCCCTATACGAGGAGATACATGAGTGAGCTAGTACGCTGGGAACTCGATGGCGAGTCGATTGTCATGGAGATAGCCGAACAGGATGCGGAAGGTTTCCAAGCGGTTGGGATCGGCGGATACGGAATCATCGAAGCAAAATCCCGATTCGAGGATTCCCTACGAAACGTGCGAGACGCCGCAACGAGGGTGCTCGACTCATTTCGGGACAAGCAGCTCAATCCTGACGAGGTCGAGCTCGAGTTCGGCATCAAATTCAATGCAGCCGCAGGCGCAGTGGTAGCCAAGGCCTCCACCGAGGGCCATTTCGTCGTCAAGCTCACCTGGGCCCGCCAGGAGAAGTAGTGGGTAGTTCGTGGCATGCTCGGATCGACCGAGCAGTCGGCAACACCGTGGGCTCTGGATTTCTGATCGACAACCAGCACGTGCTGACATGCGCCCATGTTGTGCATAACGTACAAAATCCGATCGTTGTCTTCCCGGCCACCCATCCTCGGCAACATTATCCGGCGAGCGTAGTCACAACAGGACCTTGGAACAAGGAAGACCCGCGGGGCGACTTCGCGTTGCTCAAACTTTCACAACCCGCCCCCGTACCACCTGCGCAGTTCGCCGACCCCATCGATATGGACGCCTGGAGAGACAAGAAGCTCTTCTCCTATGGTTTCGCAGCGGGAAAAACGACGTCCGGCACTTTCGCCGAACTTCGCATCGACGACCGCCAAGTCCTGGCTCGCGAGTGGTGTCAGGTCAACGCGTGGGACGGTCACGGCCAATTTATTGCCAAAGGTTTCAGCGGCGCCGCCGTCTACCTGCCGGACACCGACCACGTGATCGGTATGATCACCGATGCCGACCTGACGCCGGGTCAGCGAGTGGGGCGCATGCTTCCCATCTCCACTCTGCGGCAGTATTGGGAGCCGCTTGACGATTTACTTCCGCACACCTGGCCGGGGAAGATCGGTCCGGGTGCTCGGGGGCAATTACGCCGCTGTCTTGCTGACGCCAGTCTGAGGAATCCTCCGGGAGTTCTGCTTGCTCAGGAATTCCCACTCCTCGCCGATCAAGGTAGTCCCTCTCTATGGAGAGCCATCGCCCTCGCCGCTGAGGAAATCGAGGAACCCGACGCGTTAGCTCGTCTCCTCTCCCGGGTGATCGGCAACTTGGACGACGCGTACAAGGCCGCCGAGGCGCGGCGCTGGTTGACCCGATACCTAGGAGAGTCGCGGGTCACGAGCGGAACACCCACATCCGCGGCGGCCATCATCCGCATGGCTCCCAGCGGCCTTGGTGGCTACCGCCTCGAATTCTCTATCTGGCGAGGCGACGGGAGTGGATGGACATATGCGATTCCCAACCCTGTCCCCGCCGAGCAGGTAAGGACGAGCGTAGAAGGTGAGATGCCCCGGCTCTTGGCGGAGGTCGCGGGCGAGGACTTCGTCATCGAATTCATGATGCCCCATGACTGGTTCACACGCGGAATTGGGGTCGAGAACTGGTTCACCAACAACGACCCGGACGATCGGATTCAACTCGGCCTCCTCTATCCGGTCGTGATGCGCGACGTGGCGCGCCGACGAGGTGGCAGCCAGCGGTGGGATCAGGCCATCAGGCGCTGGCGCAAGCTTCGTGAAGTCGGTTGTGAGTCCCCAAGCCTGATCGCTTGCCGAGACAAGGCCACGCTCAGCTGGCTGGCCGACGAGACCCGGACCACGATCGTTCACGCCGCTTCACCGACGCCCACTGAGATCGGAAAGGCACTCAAGTTCGGCATTCCTATCATGATGTGGCCAAGGACCTCGTGTCGGGCCGGTAGTCACGACGATTGCGCGGGCCGCAAATTCCTCTCCGAGGCTTCCGAGATCGTGGAGAAGTCCTCACCCGCCCAGCTTCCTTTCCGCGTCAAGCAACTGCGCATAGCCGGAATGGATTCCAAACCTGTCCAGAGAATCGCGCTCTTCTGGGACGACCCGACCCGTATGCCCGACCCGCCGCTCGCGGCATCGTAAAAGAGGACGGTACATGTCCGATTGGTTCATCTACACGGGATCAGGCACCCCTCACGACAGGATCGAAACGGACCTTCCCGCGCCCCCTCCGTGGAGGGTCTTCAGTGGCGGCCCTGCCCAGCCGCAGCCGGCGTGGTCAGAGGAGGCCGGGGATCACGACGCGACGAGCTACCAGCCCGACCCGCAGGCGGTGGAGCAAGTGAACGCCGCGTTGTTCCTGCGCCGCCCGCTCCTCGTGACCGGGCCGCCCGGCACGGGCAAGTCCACCCTCGCCGAGGCGGTGGCGTACGAACTACGCCTCGGGCCCGTGCTGCACTGGCCCATCACGAGTCGTGTGACTCTCTCGGACGGCCTCTATCAGTACGACCCTTTGACCAGGCTGTATGCGGCCAGCCGAGAGGAACTCGCTGGCGGGACGACCGCCGACGAGGAGATCGGCCGGTACATACGGCTGGGTCCGCTGGGCACAGCCCTTCTTCCCTTCGAGCGGCCGCGCGTACTGCTGATCGATGAGATCGACAAGAGCGACATGGATCTGCCAAACGATCTCCTTACGGTCTTCGAGAAAGGCTACTTCGAGATTCCCGAGCTGCAGCGTCACACCTCACCGACCGCAGAGGTCATGACAGCCGACGGGAGATCGGTAGCCGTCTTCGGGGGCGTGGTGCGCTGTCGGGCGTTTCCTCTGGTGATCATGACAAGCAACGGTGAACGGGAGTTCCCGCCCGCCTTTCTACGGCGGTGCGTTACGCTCCGTCTGCATCAGCCCAGCGGCGAAAAGCTGCACCGAATCGTCGCCGCGCATCTGGGCCCTGACTTGACGGCTGCGAGTCAGGACATCATCGAACGTTTTCTTGCCAAGAAAAGCAGCGGCGCCCTGGCGACGGACCAACTGCTCAACGCGGTCTACCTCCTTCATCATGCGAGGTCGGAGGACCGGTTGAGTTTGGCCGACCGGCTCATGCCCTATCTCAATCGCGACACCGATGAAACGGACGCGTACGGTGACGACAAACCTTGATCGGTTGCACGTCGCTCTGAGTGCGGTCGGGCCGCCGCCGACCCCCGTAGAACTCGCGGAACGGCTCTGGCTCGCGCAGTATCTGGACGAGCGCGACCGGATCCGGGAGAACAGGTTACCCGCCCTTGGGGAACCCATCGAGGA
Organism: Microbispora sp. NPDC046973; assembly: GCF_040644495.1. Lineage (NCBI taxonomy): Bacteria > Bacillati > Actinomycetota > Actinomycetes > Streptosporangiales > Streptosporangiaceae > Microbispora > Microbispora sp. NPDC046973. Next base: position 5,220 of record NZ_JBEYWQ010000055.1, read on the forward strand.
TGTCGCTGGATCATCGCGGCCACCGGCCGGAGAAACGCCGCTGACCCCAGCCAACCAGGTCGAGATCTACTCGCGTGCGACGCCGGACTCGACCGGTGAGGTCGCAATGCCGATTCAGGTGTCCACCGGTCCGATGCTCCCCAGCGCGCTGAGGCTCAACCGCGCTCTGCGTCCGCTGCGTCATCGAGTGCCAGCCCATCGCCAGTCGACGGTGGACGAGCGAGCGACAGCCGACCGTATCGCTCGGCAGTTTCCGCGCCGCCGCGGGCCCTGGGTGCCGGTTCTGGTTCCCGCCATGGAACGTCGTCTGGACCTGACCCTCGTGGTTGATTTCGGCTCGTCGATGGAGCTGTGGCGTCCCTTGGGCGAGGAGCTTCGACGGCTCTACACGAACCTGGGCGCGTTTCGAAATGTGCAACTCATGCGCCTTGAAGAGGGGCCCTACGGGATCACAGTCGGTTCCGCGGTTGCGCCGGGTGCGCTGACCGACCCGTCAGGGCGTCGGCTCGTGCTCCTCTTGAGCGATTGTTCAGGCGCGCACTGGTGGACCGGCAGAATGGCTCATACTGTCCGCAGATGGGCATCGAGTTCGCCGACGGCGATTCTGCAACCGCTACCCGAACGCCTGTGGCATAGGACAGCGACCAGTGTGACAGTTCACCAGGCATATCTCACCCAGCCTTTCGCCGCTAACACATCGCTCAGGCTGCAGCCGGTGGTGCCTCAATCGGAGACGGCGGACAAACCGGTTCCCGTTCCGGTGGTCGGATTGTCGGCACCGTGGTTCGCGAACTGGGCCCAGGTGATGGCCGGCAACGTCAGGCCGATTGGGGTAACGCATCTAGAGGATCAGTCGACTGCTCTCGACGCGTGGATACAGGACGAGTACAGCCAACCGATCGAAAAGAGAGTCCTGCGTTTCCGAGCCGTGGCCTCGCCTGAGGCCTACTCACTCGCCGGTTACCTGGCGACTGCCTCGTTTCCGTCCTTGTCCCTGATGCGCCTCATACAGAGAGCACTTTTGCCCGGCTCATCCCCGGAGCACCTTGCCGAGGTCATTCTCAGCGGTCTTCTGCGACCGATGGACCAGGAACCAGAGTTCTACACCTTCGTGCCCGATGCCAGAGATGTTCTTCTCAGAACACTATCGCGCACCTCTCGGCAGACCGCCGTCCATGTCCTTCAGGCGATCTCACGCGAACTTGCCGCACAGGCGGGGGTGGGAACGACTACCTTCCGGAGCTATGTGCCGAGCGCACTGGCGGACAGCGACCATGGCATGAGAACAGCGGGTGATCCATTTGGATTGGTCGATTCGGACGTCTTCGGTCTGACCCGTGCGGCATCCCAGATCAGAAATAACGTGCAGTCTCTGGGTGAGCGTTCGACGGAGCAACTGTACGAGCGCCTGGCGACCTTGGTGGATGCCCAGTCACAGATCCTCTGGATCACCTTGCCCAGCGGCGCGGTGGCCGAGGACGCACCCCGGTGGCGGGTCATCACCGGCCAGGGCCTGGAGGAGTACCTCACGCACGGCTGGCTGGACGCGGTGCACCCCGATGACCGTCCCGGCACCGAGGAGGCGTGGCGCGAGGCGCTGCATCGCCACACACCGTTCGAGTGGAGCTACCGGGTGCGCACCCGGGCCAGCGGCTACCGGCACTTCGAGGTCCGGGCCGTGCCGATCATCAGGCACGGCCAGGTAGTGGAGTGGGTCGGAGCGAACACCGACGTCACGCCGCAGCGTGAGGCCGAGGAGATGCATGGCCGGCTCACCGACCAGCTCGGCGCCGCCGCGCTGCGCACCGCCCGCCTCCAGGGCGCGACCGCCCAGCTCGCCGAGGCGCTCACCGTCGAGCAGGTGGTGCAGGTCATCATCGACGTCGGCCGTACGGCCCTCGCCGCCGACCACTCGTCCGTGGCCCTGCTCGACCTGGACCGGGCGACGCTGAAGCTGATCAGCAGCGGCGGCACCCCGGACACCCGGGGCGAGGAGATCGATCTCGCCCAGCCCAACGTGATGACGATGGCGGTCAACAGCCGCCGCCCGGTCTTCGCCGAGTCGCCCGACAGCCTGCGGGCCCAGCTCGTGGACGCCGGCGCCGACGAGACGCAGATCTCCGGCTTCCTCGCGCAGACGGACGAGCGGGCCTGGGTGGGCCTGCCGCTGCTGGCGGCCGGGCGGGCGCTCGGCGCGCTGCGGTTCTCCTTCACCCGGACCCAGAAGATCTCGCAGGATGACGGCGTCTTCCTGGAGGCCCTCGCCGGGCAGTGCGCCCTCGCGGTCGAGCGGGCCACGCTGTTCGAGCGCGAGCACAAGACGGCCGAGACGCTGCAGCGCAGCCTGCTGCCCGACCGCCTGCCGGTGGTGCGGGGCCTGATGCTGGCGCACCGCTTCCGCTCCGGCTCGCGTCACGTGCAGGTGGGCGGCGACTGGTACGACGCGTTCGTCCTGCAGGACGGCCGGGTGGCGGTCGTCGTGGGCGACGTCATGGGCAAGGGTGTCAAGGCCGCCGCCGGCATGGGCCGGATCCGCAACGCCATGCGGGCGCTCGCGCTGACCAACCCGCCCCCGGCCGCGGTGCTGACGGGGCTCGACCGCGTCTTCGAGGCTACCGAGGAGGAAGAGCAGGTCACCACTCTGGCGTACATGGTCGTCGAGCCCGGGACCGGTGAGGGGAGGCTGGGGCTGGCCGGTCACCCGCCGCCGCTGCTCGTCTCGCCGCAGGGCCGGGGCGTCTTGTGCGACGTCGAACCCGGCACTCCGCTCGGATGGCCGACCACCAGGAAGGAGTTCCGGCTGGATGTGCCACCGGGCTACACCGCGTTGCTCTACTCCAACGGGTTGGTCCAGAACCGAATGCGCGGGCTGGATTCCGGACTGAAGCAACTCGTCAAGGTCGTAGAGGAAGCGCCCCCCCTAAGGGTTGCGAGAAACCCGCATTTATTGCTTGATTTCCTGACCGAGCGGATGTTGTCAGGCTATGAGCAAGATGATGATGTCACCATGCTCGCAATCAGGGTTCCTTCCGAGGAGGATGACGGGGCGTACTTCGCCCCAAGAGGACGGTGAGCGGCCACTTGCGCGTCGGCCCACTCACAACTTCCCGCGTCGGCCGTCCGCCCCGGATGTGACGGTCACCCGCCGGCGCAAAACCGCACGCGGATGCCCCAGCACGCATCGGGCGGCCGAAGCGCTGTGAACAAGCGGCGCCGAAGGAGTCGGAGGGTGCCTGGGATGATACGGGGATGACCGACGCGCTGCCCGGACTTGAACCCGGCACCGACTCCGCGCTCGCCACACCGCCGCGGCGGGCGGCCGGATACGAGATCGAGGACGAGCTGCGCGCCGCGGGGGCGGTGCGCGTCGCGGGCGTCGACGAGGTCGGCCGCGGCGCGTGGGCGGGCCCCGTGGTGGTCTGCGCGGCCGTCACCGCCTTCGGCCCGCCGCCCGAGCTGCCGGGACGCGGGGAGCGCACGGTCCGGCTGACCGATTCCAAGCTGCTCGGCCCGGCCCAGCGTGAGGCGTTCGCGGCGGTCCTGCCCGATTGGCTCACCTGCCACGCGTACGGCGAGGCCGGACCGGAGGAGATCGACGAGGTCGGCATGACCGAGGCACTGCGCCGGGCCGCCTGCCGGGCGCTGGAGGCCCTGCCGCTGCGGCCCGATGTGGTGCTCCTCGACGGCGCGCACGACTTCCTGGGCCGGCCGTGGCGGGTGCGGTGCGAGGTCAAGGCCGACCAGCGGTCGGTGTCGGTGGCCGCCGCCTCGGTGCTGGCCAAGGTCCACCGCGACCGCCTGATGGCGGAGATCGGCGAGGAGCACCCGGCCTACGGCTTCGCCGCCAACGCGGGCTACCCCTCCCCCGTCCACCAGCAGGCGTTGGCCGAGACGGGGCCAACTCCGCACCACCGGCTCTCGTGGTCATATCTCGACGACCTGCCCCAGTGGCGGCACCTGCGCAAGCACCGCGACCCCCTCGCCGGCTCCGGTCAGATGACCCTGCTCTGACCGTCGAAGTACGGGGAGACGCTGGTGTCGTAGCGGTTGTCGCCGTCGGTGTCGGAGACGCTGATTGTGATGCCGTTGAGGTAATCGGTGCGGGCGTCGCTGCTGTAGCGGTACAGCCACGAGGAGCCGAGGGAGCCTTCACCGGTGAACGGAGAGCCGACGCCGACGGGCTGGTCGGCGGGAAGGTCGAGGAGCCTCATGGCGAACGTCGATCCGGTGGACGGTTCGAGGGTCTCACCCGTGTAGGGCCTGGTTCCGTCGGGATTGGGACCGGCCGGGTAGCCGAAGACGTCGACCGAGGAGGCAGTCGGCTGGTTATAGGCGAGACCCTGCCCGCCGACGTTGTCGCCCAGTCGCCCGCTGTCGGTCAGCGCCCCGGAGGACGACGAGACGACGCCGTTGTACACGTTCACGAAGGCGACGTCGCGGTCGTAGTCGCGGTACAGGTCGAAGTCGTAGTGGGTGAAGGCCTGCTTTCCGACGTACAGGACCTCCGGGGTCTTGCCGCCCGAGTAGCCGGGCACGAAGACCCACTTGCCGAGCGTGCCGCCAGTGCGCTCGGTGTCGTACACGCAGTGACCGGCCGTGGCGACGACATTGCGATAGGACGACTGCACGGCCGTGGCCGTGCACCAGTGCGGCTGACCGTCGGCACCGACGAAGAACACCTTGCCCAAGGTCGTGGGCGTTTTCACCTTCTTCGAGAGCACGTCCTGGGACGCTCCAACGAGGCCCGGCTTGCCGTTCGCGACGACGCCGGTGGACACGCCTTCCGCGTGGACCACGGTCTGCACCGCGTACGGCGTGGCGGTGTGCAGGTTCGTCGGCCGGGCGGATGCCGGTCCGGACGTCCTCGACCAGCAGGTACGACAGCCGCGCCACCCAGCCGTTGATCACCGGTGCCTGGGCCAGGTGGTCACGGGTCCGTGAACGGCAGTCGCAGAGCCGGCCACCGCTGGGCGAGCAGGTCTTGCAGCCCGGTCAGCGCCGGTCGCCACAGCGCCGCCGGGAAGAAGCCTGGGGAGAGCGCGACGGTCACCAGGGCCGGCCGTACGGGAAAGGCGGCGCGAATGTGGTCCACCATGGCGGCGAGCCGCGTCCGGAGTTCGGCCTCGCCGATCAGCGGCTCCGGGTTGCGGTCGTCGAGGGCGTTGCAGAGGCAGTCCAGGTCGATGTCGAGCCAGCCGGGCCCGGTGACGGTCCGCGTGAGTGGGGTGCCCAGCGACGAGCGCTGCACCTGCCAGACGGTGTGGACGATCCCGGCGTCGGCGAACGGCCTGATGAAGCTGCCGATGCCGAAGCGGCCGGCGACCACCCAGGCGGCGACGGCGGCGGGGTCGCGCAACGGCGGCAACCGGCCGGGCGGGGGCGGCGCGAAGTCGTCGTGCGCGTCGATGTGCACGAGATGAGCCGGCCTGGGGTCGTGCCGCGCCGCCCGGGCGAAGGCCACGGCCGCCCAGGAATGGCTCGCGGCGACCATGCACGCGGGCCGGCCCGGCGCAGGTGGGCGCCAGGCGCTGAGGAACGGCAGCCGCCTCACCGGGCAGCCCAGAAGCTCCCGGCTCACCGTGGCGAGATCCGGGTCGCAGGCGGCGCCGGGCGGGAGCGCGGGCAGCAGATGCGCGGTGACCCTGCTGTCCCAGGCACGCTCCAGAAGGGGCACCCGGTCTTCGTGGACGGCCGTTAGGGCACGCACCGCGGCGTCGGCCGGAGTGCTGCCCAGGACGTCGATCAGGGCTCTCCTCATGGGTGTCCCGGCTGTTCCGCCCTGCGCGCGGCGATCGCCTCGTCCAGAGCGGCCATGGCCTGCGGAGGGAGCAGGTGGGCGACGGGTCCGAAGCGCGCCCGTTCCCAGTGCAGGCCGTCCTCGTCGATCGGCACCCTCGGAAGCTGCTCGACGGTGTCGGCCAGGTCGATGAGCAGGAGAGCGCGCCGTTCGTCCTCGGTCGCGGGCACCACGCCGCCGTCGCGGTGGTCGTACAGGTCCGCGCCGAGCGTGGCGTGCGGCAGCGACGCGCGTGCGCAGACGGAGAACAGCCAGACGAGCCGCTCGGCCTCGGCCCCCACCTCGGCGCGTAACCGATCACGTTGGGGCGGCTCGCCGATCGAGAAGTACTCCGTCCCGTAGACGCTGTGCAGGTGACCGGCGACGCAGACCGGCTCCGGTGCGCCCCAGCGCCGCAGCAGGTCGTGAACGCCTTTCAGGTGCTGCGCCAGGGTGCCCCCGGAGTGCGCGATCCGGTCGGCGCCCGCGTACGGGCGGTCCCGGTGGCGTTGCCAGAAGGAGAAGACGACCGAGTGGCGGACGCCGGCGCGTACGGGTGTGACCGCGTGGAAGGAGTCGTCGGAGGCGGCGAAGGCGAGTCCGGTGTTGGGCAGCGGGCGCAGCACACGGTCGACCGCCTCGATGCTCGGCTCGCTGAAGAGCACCAGGTGGCCGCCGTCGTCGTCCCGATATCCGGTGCCGAGGTGGACCACCAGGCGGTGGGTCTCGTCGTCGGCGTCCGGCGCGTCGTTGTGGAGCCCGATGCCCTGGCCCGGCATGAGCCGGTGGGCGACGACCTGCACGCGCTCGGCCAGCTCCACCATCAGCAGGTCGCCCGCCCATGCGCGCAGCCGGTCGATCAGTTCGGGGCCGAGCAGCCCGCGCGTGGGAGCGTGCCGCAACAGGTCGCACTCGTACTGCTCGAAGAACCGGCCGCGATGCAGATTCCACTGCTCGAGGCCGGACAGCTCTTCGGTGAGGGCCTCGGCGAGATCGCCGGCGAAGACCTGGGAGACGGTGGCGTGGAGGAAGGGATCGGTGCGCACCTCGGTCCCGGCCAGCAGCAGCCCGGTCATCTGATCACCTCCAGCAGCGGCACCCGGCTGTGGTCCTCGAACTCCACCTGGAGATCGGGGCCGATACGGCTCCAGATATGGCCGAGGATCACCTTGTAGTCCTCGCAGTAGACGCTGGGGTTGTCGTACCGCCGCTCGGGCGACCAGCGCGAGGCGACGTGCCCGCCTCCGCAGGCGTAGCGATAGACGCACCGCCGGCACACGTCGGCCAGGTTGGTCGAGGCGTGGCGGATCTCCTGCCAGGTGGGGTCGTCGTTGATGGCCACCAGCGGGTCGTCGATCACGTTCAGCGTGCTCCTGGTGATCGCCTGCCGCGAGGTGCGCAGCACGTCCAGCGCCTCCAGGCTGCCGTCGGTCAGCATCGTCATCGTCGTGATCTGGCCGTACCCGATGGACTCGGACCTGCTGGGCATTCCGAGCAGGCCCTTGACCAGGCTGGACAGGAAGCGCACGGTGACCCCGCGGTCGGCGTACTCGTCGTACCAGACGTCGAACAGGCCGCAGTAGAACGGCGCGATCGAGGCGGGGGTGTCCTCATGGGTGGCGTCGGGGACCAGGATGTCCACGTCGGCCTTGAGGTCGTCGAGGAAGTACCGCAGGACGGCCGCCGGGTCGGCGGCCGGATCGCAGACCGCCAGGGCGCCTGGAGAGACGCCATGCCGGCGCATCACCTCGAAGGCGCGCAGCACCGCCGTGTGCGTGCCGAACCCGCGGAAGTCCCTGCGCCGCAGGTCGTGCACCTGCGGCGGACCGTCGATGCTGATCGTGACGTGGATCTCGTTGGCGCACAGGATTCGCGCCCATTCGTCGTCGAGCAGCAGGCCGTTGGTGGTCATGCTGAGCTTGAGCTTGATTCCCGTGTCGTATTCCAATTCCCGCAACGCCTCGAACAACGCCCGGGAACGGCGCTTTCCGAGAAGCAGCGGCTCACCTCCGTGAAAAAGGATCGAGAAACGCCGGAGATCGTGCTCGGCGATGTGCTCGGCCAGCCGGCGCAGTAACGCCCGCTCCGCTTCCTCGGTGAGGAGCGGCGGTCGTTCGTATACCGACGAGTCGCGGAACCAGTAGCAGTAATCGCAATTGATGTTGCACCGGCTGGCCAGCTTGAGCAGCAAGTAATCCGGAATGATCCGGCCGTCGGCCGTCTCCGCAGGCATAGCGGCTCAGGGTTGCACGGGCGGCAGGACGATTTCCTCGCCGGGCAGCGAGGTGGGGATGTCGCGGTTGTAGTAGCGGTCGTAGCCGGGGGACGTGCGGTCGAATCCGCGGGTGAACTCCGCCGTCAGCCCGCCGCCCTCGCGGCCGATGTCTCGCAGGATCGTGTCGATCGCCGTACGCGTGGAGTGGATGGAGATCTCCAGCCCGAATCGCTCCTGCAATTCCCGGAGATTGTCCATGGACAGAGTGCGGAGCTCCTCACCGGAGAGCTCGATGCTGACTTTGTCGTCTTCGCCGGCCATGCCGTACCCCCTCTTCCGTCGATTCTGATTTCATCAGAACCGCTGCATCAGGGCATGTCAAGATGGCAATCGCCAACGATATTCCGATCTTTTCCGGTCGCAGTGTCGATGCAATTGGCTATTTGTCTGTTCCGCCACAGATACGGCTTTTATGCTTCACCATCGCGCCACCTCGGCACGGCGGCGGTGTCGGCGACCGCCCTCCTCGCCTGTTCGTCTCCGCCCAGGGCCACGGCGACCGGCTCGACCCACTCGGCCGCTCGGAGGGGGCGCGGGTTTCCGTCGGTGCGGCCCAATAGATGGGACCGCCCGGTGCCGATGTTCTCCAGCTCCTGTGGTGTCCGCGCGACCACGGGCCCCACTACTGTCCCTCGCTCATGCTGCGCTGGCGGCGTTCGGCCGACGTGACCACCTGCTTGGCGAGCAGCCCGAGCCCGAGGTGATGGAGTACGACACGTATCTGCCCGTGCCCTGCGTTCTGCATCCCGAGCAGGTCGTCGAATACCCCTACGAGGACTTCCTTCCCGGCGATCTGGAGGAGCGGATCCGGATCTGGGAGGAGTCGAGTGGCTACGACTACTTCTCCGGGCTCTCGATCGCCGATGGCTGGAAGGTGGGCGGTTACGCGGCCTGGAATCTCACAGACCCCTACCCGATGCTCTGCGGGGCCGACATGAACCTGCTGGTGAAGGTCGACGGCGGAGAGTCGGACGGGACGGAGAGCCGGCGGCCCCTGGAGGACGCCGTGCCCGAGAGCGAGTTCCACGAGCACCCGAACCGATGGCAGCCTACGGGGATCACGATCGGCCGTGGGTATGCACTGTGGATCTTCACCTGCCCGGTCTCGTTCGACCACCCGCACGCGGTGAGCATGCGGTAGCCAGGTCGCGGCGCGTGCGGGGATCACACACCGGACAACCGACCTCCTACGCCACGTGGTCGCCGGGGGTCAGGCCCATGCCGTCGGGTACGGCGGCGGGGTCGGAGCCCACGTGCAGCGGCCTGTTGTCCTTGTCGACGAAGACGACGCGGGGCTTGAGCGCCTTGACCTCCTCCTCGGCGACCAGCGCGTACGCGATGATGATCACGAGGTCGCCGACCGAGATGAGCCGGGCGGCGGCGCCGTTGATGCCGATCACCCCGGAGCCCGCCGGGCCCTCGATGACGTAGGTGGACAGGCGGTTGCCGTTGTCGATGTCGACGATGTCGACCTTCTCGCCCTCGACGAGGTCGGCCTCGGCCATGAGGTCCGCGTCGATCGTCACCGAGCCGACGTAGTGCAGATCGGCCTGCGTGACGGTCGCGCGGTGGATCTTCGACTTCATCAGCGTGCGGAACATGATCTCCCACCGGGGTATGGACGGCCCTCCTCACGAGCGTCCTCGATGGTATGTCACGCCCCGAAATGCCCAGTCGTCAGCCTTCCACGACGGCACGCAGCGGCCCGGCGAGGTGCGAGCTCGCACGGGCCGATGCCGCCGTGAACAGCCGCTTATCCGCCGGTCACGTACTCGACGGACGCGTCGAGCAGCCACTCCGCGACGTATCCGGCGAAGGACGAGCGGACCAGCAGGCGGAAGCCGTGCTCACCGGCGACCAGGACGACGCCCGCCCTGGCCAGCATGGTCTGGGCGCACCGGCCCGGGCCGAACACCCGGGGGTGCAGGTCCAGCGCGCAGCCGTGGGCCAGCACGTCACGCGCCCGGTCCCCGGCGACCACCAGGGTGGTGCGCTGGGCCGACACGTCGACGACCGAGACGTGCTCGCCGTCCGCCGCCTCCTCGATCCGCTCCACGAGGCCGCGCGCGGCGCCGTCGGGCCCGACCACCAGCCACTCGTCGGGCCCGAACCACAGCACCTCCAGGCCGCCGCCGCCCGCCGTGGTGCCGGGCTCCACCGGCAGCGGCACGCCGATCGCCGTCCCGATGCGCTCCGCGGCGGGGCTCTTGGGGTCCACCCGGAGGTTGATCTGGGTCAGGAAGGGGATCTCGGCCAGGCGCAGGCCGCCGCCCGCGCTCGCCGCCTCGAACCCGGCCGCGAACGCCGCGGCCGGACTCCTGCGCCCAGCCGGGGACACAGCCCCCGAGGCGGCCGTCGACACAGCCGCAGAATCAGCCATCGCGGCGCGCTCCTTCCGGGTCGTACAGGACGTGGGAGGTCACGGTGACGGGCACCAGGTCCGCCCCGACCGGGGCGTACAGCCGCTCGCCGACCCGCTCGCGCCCGCCGGCCACCAGCGCGAGCGCGAACGTACGGCCCAGCGCGGCGCTGCGGTAGCTGGAGGTGACGAAGCCGAGCGTCGGCACCGGCGGCTCGGGCAGCGCCGAGGTCTGCACGAGGTGGGCGCCCTCGGGCAGCAGCACGCTCGGGTCCTCGGGCAGCAGGCCGACCAGGTGCTTGCGGTCGGGCCTGGAGGTGTCCGCCCGGGCGAAGGACCGCTTGCCGATGAAGTCGGCCTTCTTCTTCGAGACGATCCACTCCATGCCGAGGTCCTGCGGGGTGACCGTGCCGTCGGTGTCCTGACCGACGATGGGGAACCCCTTCTCGGCGCGCAGCACGTGCATGGTCTCGGTGCCGTACGGCGTGACCTCTCCGGACGCCATGACCGCCTCCCACAGGGCGAGCCCGGACCAGGAGGAGACGTTGATCTCGTAGGCCAGCTCGCCGGAGAAGCTGATCCGGCAGACCCGGGCCTCGATCCCGGCGACCTCGGCGTCCCGCCACGTCATGAACGGGAAGCTGTCGTTGTCCACGGCGAGGCCCGGGGCGAGCCGCGCCAGCACCTCCCGGGAGCGCGGTCCGGCCAGCGCCACGGTCGCCCACTGCTCGGTGACCGAGGTGCAGTGCACCCGCAGGTCCGGCCACTCGGTCTGCAGCCACTCCTCCATCCAGTCGAGCACGGCCGCCGCGTTGCCGGTGGTCGTGGTGACGAGGAAGCGGTCGTCCGCCAGGCGGATGACGGTGCCGTCGTCGAAGACCATGCCGTCGGGGCGGCACATCACGCCGTAGCGGATGGAGCCGACCTTGAGCGTGCTCATCATGTTCGTGTAGAGCCGGTCGAGGAACACGGCCGCGTCGGGGCCGATCACGTCGATCTTCCCGAGCGTGGAGGCGTCCATCGCGGCCACGTCCTCGCGCGCCGCCCGGCACTCGCGCAGCACGGCCGCCTCCATGTCCTCACCCGGACGGGGGTAGTACCAGGGCCGCTTCCACTGCCCGACGTTCTCGAACAGCGCGCCGTGCGCCACGTGCCACTCGTGCATCGCGGTGACGCGCACCGGGTCGTGCAGCGGCCCCCGGTCGCGGCCCGCCAGCGCGGCGAACGAGACCGGCGTGTACGGCGCGCGGAACGTCGTGGTCCCCAGCTCGGCGACGTCGACGCCGAGCGCGTGCGCCACGACGCCGCCGGTCAGCAGCCCTGACGTCTTGCCCTGGTCGTGGGCCGTGCCGGCGGTGGTGTAGCGCTTGACGTGCTCGACCGAGGTGAGTCCCGCGCCGGTCGCGCGCAGCACCTCCGCCACGGTCACGTCTCGCTGCAGGTCCACGAAGTGCGAGCCGTAATCGCCGGCCTCGACGAGCCACAGGTGCTCGGCGGGCGCGGGGGCAGGCTCCTCCCCGGCGGCCGGCAGGCGATGGTCGGACGTCACGGCGAACCCGGCGGCGGCCAGCGCGCGGCGGCCCGCCGCGGCGCCGTCCTCCAGGCAGGCCCGCAGCGTGCGGATGCCTCCGGCGAACCCGGCGGCCTCCACCGCCTGGCGGGTCTCGCCGGGCGTGAACGCGCCCAGCTCCGCGTCGTACCGCAGCGTGCCCCCGGCCTGGCTGAACAGGTGCACCACCGGCGTCCAGCCGCCCGACACGAGCAGCAGGTCGGCGGGGACCTCCCGCACGCCGCCGTCCGCACGCGCAGTGATCTCGACCGAGGAGACCTCGCCCTCGCCCTTCGCGGCGGTCACCACGTGGCCGGTCAGGACCTCGATGCCGCGCTCGGCGCAGCGTGCGGCCCACGCCTCGCCGGGGGCCTGCCGTACGTCGGCGATCGCGGCGATCTCGACGCCGGCGCCGGCGAGGTCGAGCGCCGCCGCGTACGCGCTGTCGTTGGTGGTGAACACGACCGCCCGGCGCCCGGGCAGGACGCGGTAGTGGTTCGCGTACGTGCGGGCGGCGCCGGCCAGCATCACGCCGGGCAGATCGTTGCCGGCGAAGGCGACGAACCGCTCGTGGCCGCCGGTCGCCAGCACCACGCGCCCGGCCCGGATGCGCCAGACGCGCTCGCGCGCCATCTTGGCGGGGGCCGCCGCGCCCAGGTGGTTCGTCCGGCGCTCCACCGCGATGACGTAGTTGTCGTCGTAGTGACCGACGACTGTGGTGCGGCGCAGCACGCGCACCTCCGGCAAGGCCGCCAGCGCGGCCACCTCCTCGGCGGCCCACTCTCGGCCAGGCCTGCCGTCGAGCGTCTCGGTCGTGCCGAGCAGGCTGCCGCCCGGCTCGGGCCGCTCGTCGGCGAGGATCACCCGCGCGCCGGCCCGTGCGGCCACGCCCGCGGCGGCGATGCCGGCCGGTCCCGCGCCGACCACGAGCACGTCGCAGTGCGCGTGCACGGCGTCGTACCGCGCCGGGTCGGGCCGGTCGGCCAGCCTGCCCTGTCCCGGCAGGCCCGTGGCGACCAGGCCGTCGTACAGCTCGACGGTCGTCGCCTGGAGCATCGGCTCGGGGAAGGGCTCCTCGATCTGGACGAGCGCGTTCGGCTCCTCGCAGCCCGCGGCGTACACACCGCGTGGACGGCCGAGCTTGACGCTGCTCGCCACCGCGCGCACGCCGTTGGCGAGCAGCGCCGAGGCCAGCGTGTCGCCGTCCAGGCCCTCGTACTCCCGGCCGTCGAACCGGAAGCGCAGGACCCGCCCGGTCGCCCCCTCACGGCGGTACGGCTGCGCGCCGGGCCCGCCGGCTCGCTCGCCGAATCCGCTGATCGGCTCGCTCATGCCGTCACCGGCCGCGGCTCGCCCGTCCGGTAGACGGCGTGGATCTCGTTGGTGGCGGTGTCGCGTACGGCGTTGAACCAGCGGCGGCATCCGGCGGTGTGGCTCCACCGCTCCGCGAACAGGCCCTTGGGGTTGTCGCGGAAGAACAGGTAGCGGGCCCACTCCTCGTCGGAGAGGGCGGCCGGGTCCTCCGGATAGGCGACGTGGGCCTGCCCCCCGTAGTGGAACTCGGCCTCGTCCCGCGGCCCGCACCACGGGCAGGCGATCAGCAGCATTGGCACTCCGAGACAATCAGTGGGCGACGGCGGCGGCGCCGTGCTCGTCGACGAGCTTGCCGGTGGTGAACCGGTCGAGCGAGAAGGGGGCGTTGAGTGGGTGGGGCTCGCCGGTGGCGACCGTGTGGGCGTAGCACCAGCCGACGCCCGGGGTGGCCTTGAACCCTCCGGTGCCCCAGCCGCAGTTGACGTACAGGTCCTCGACGGGGGTGAGGCCGACGACGGGCGAGGCGTCGGGGGTCACGTCCACCACGCCGCCCCAGGTCCGCAGCACGTGCGCCCGGGCGAAGACCGGGAACAGCTCCAGCGCGGCCGACATCTGCCGCTCGATGATGTGGAACGCGCCGCGCTGGCGGTAGGAGTTGGCCGCGTCGATGCCCGCGCCCATGACCAGTTCGCCCTTGTGCGCCTGGCTGACGTAGACGTGGACCGCGTTGGACATGACCACGGTCGGGTGCACCGGTTCGAGCAGCTCCGACACCAGCGCCTGCAGCGGGTGGCTCTGCAACGGCAGCGACACCCCGGCGTACCCGGCGACGACCGAGGAGTGCCCGGCGGCGGCGAGCGCGACCTTATTGGCCGCGATGGGGCCGCGGGTGGTCTGGACGCCGGTCACCCGGCCGTCGCGCACGTCGAGACCGGTCACCTCGCAGTGCTCGATCATGTCGACCCCGAGGTCGGCCGCCGCCTTGGCGAAGCCCCACGCCACGTAGTCGTGCTTGGCGATGCCGGCCCGGGGCTGGTAGGTGCCGCCGAGCACCGGGTAGCGCTTGTCGGGCGAGATGTCGACGATCGGGCAGACCTCCTTGACCTGCTCCGGCGTCAGCCACTCGGCGTCCACGCCGTTGAGCCGGTTGGCGTTGACCCGGCGCACGCTGTCGCGCACGTCCTGCAGGCTGTGGGCCAGGTTGAGCACGCCGCGCTGGCTGAACAGCAGCGGGTAGCCGAGGTCGTCCTCCAGCCCCTCCCACAGCTTCAGCGCGTGCTCGTAGATGCCCGCGCTCTCGTCCCACAGGTAGTTCGAGCGGATGATGGTGGTGTTGCGGGCCATGTTGCCGCCCGCGAGCCAGCCGCGCTCCAGCACCGCGACGTCGGTGATCCCGTGGTTCTTGGCCAGGTAGTAGGCCGTGGCCAGGCCGTGACCCCCGCCGCCGACGATCACCACGTCGTACGCCCGCTTCGGCTCGGCCGACCGCCACAGCCGGTCGGGGTGGTCCGGCAGGTCGGCGCCCGGAGTTCTGCGCCCCTCGGTTCTGCGCCCCTCGGTTCTGGGGCTCATCGGGCCTCCCCGTTCAGGCCGGGGTAGAGGGGGTGCTTGGCGGCGAGGGCCTCGACCCGGGCGCGCAGCGCCGTCAGGTCCGCTTCGGGCTGGAGCACCCGCGCGATCACGTCGGAGACCTCCTCGAACTCGGGGCGAGCGAAGCCGCGGGTGGCCAGGGCCGGCGTGCCGATCCGCAGTCCCGAGGTGACCATCGGAGGCCGGGGGTCGAACGGCACCGCGTTGCGGTTGACCGTGATCCCGGCCTCGTGGAGCCGGTCTTCGGCCTGGCGGCCGTCCAGCTCGGATTCGCGCAGATCGACCAGCACCAGGTGGACGTCCGTCCCGCCGGACAGCACCCGTACGCCGGCCTCGGCGGCGTCGGGGGCGAGCAGCCGGTCGGCGAGGATCCGCGCGCCCTCCAGCGTGCGGCGCTGCCGGTCGCGGAACCACTCACCCGCCGCGATCCTGAACGCGACCGCCTTGGCCGCGATGACGTGCTCCAGCGGGCCGCCCTGCTGGCCGGGGAACACCGACGAGTTGATCTTCTTGGCCAGGTCCTCGGTGGACAGGATCACCCCGCCCCTGGGCCCGCCGAGCGTCTTGTGGGTGGTCGTGGTGACGACGTGCGCGTGCGGGACCGGCGACGGGTGGAGCCCCGCCGCGACCAGCCCGGCGAAGTGCGCCATGTCGACCATCAGGTAGGCCCCGACCTCGTCGGCGACGCGCCGGAAGGCGGCGAAGTCGAGGTGGCGGGGGTAGGCCGACCAGCCGGCGATGATCAGCTTGGGCCGGTGCTCGCGGGCGAGCCGCTCGACCTCGTCCATGTCCACGAGGCTGTCGCTCTCACGGACGTGGTAGGCCACGACGTTGTAGAGCCGGCCGGAGAAGTTGATCCGCATGCCATGGGTGAGGTGGCCGCCGTGCGCGAGGTCGAGGCCGAGGATCGTGTCGCCCGGCTCCAGCAGCGCCGACATCGCCGCCGCGTTGGCCTGCGCCCCCGAGTGGGGCTGCACGTTGGCCGCCTCGGCGCCGAACAGCGCCTTGACCCGGTCGATCGCGAGCCGCTCGATCACGTCGACGTGCTCGCAGCCGCCGTAGTAGCGCCTGCCGGGGTAGCCCTCGGCGTACTTGTTGGTGAGCACCGAGCCCTGCGCCTGCATCACCGAGACGGGCGCGAAGTTCTCCGAGGCGATCATCTCCAGGGTGGACCGCTGGCGGCGGGTCTCCTCGCCGATCGCCGCCGCCACCTCCGGGTCGGCCTCGGCGAGCGGCGCGTCCATCACCGAATCGTTCACTTCAGTCCTCACTAGCTGCGCAGGCGTTCCATGGCGGGGTCGAACAGGGGCTCCTCGGCGACCACGGCGGTCACCCGCCGGTCGATGTAGCCGATCTCCAGCGTGCGTCCCGGCGTGACCAGCTCGGCGGGCAGCCAGGCGTAGGCGATGCCCTTGCCGATCGTGTAGCCGAAGGCCGCGCTGGTGACGTAGCCGACGCCGGTGTCACCGTCGTAGACCGGCTCCCTGCCCATGACGACCTGGGTGGGGTCGTCGATGGTCAGGCAGGCCAGGCGGCGTCGCACGTTCTCCCTGCGCCGCTCCAGCGCCTCGCGGCCGATGAAGTCGCCCTTGTCGGTCTTCACCGCGAACCCGAGCCCGGCCTCGTACGGGTCGTGCTCGAAGGTCATGTCGGTGCCGAAGGACCGGTAGCCCTTCTCCAGCCGCAGGCTCGCGAACGCGCCGCGCCCGCCGGCGATGATCCCGTGCTGCTGACCGGCCTCCCAGAGCGTGTCCCACAGCTTGGCGCCCAGGTCGGCGGTGGTGTAGAGCTCCCAGCCCAGCTCGCCGATGTACGACAGCCGCAGCGCGGTGACCGGCACGGTGCCGATGTACGCCTTCTTCGCCCGGAAGTAGCGGAAGCCCTGGTTGGAGAAGTCGGCGTCGGTCAGCGGCTGCACGAGGTCGCGGGCGCGGGGACCCCAGACGCCGAGGCAGCAGGTGCCTGCCGTGATGTCGCGGACCATGACCGAGCCGTCCGCGGGCAGGTGCCGGTGGAACCAGTCGAGGTCGAGGTTGCCGTTGGCGCCGACCTGGAACACGTCGCGGCCCAGCCGGGCGACGGTCACGTCGCTGCGGATGCCGCCGTCCTCGCCGAGCAGCAGGCAGTAGGTCACCGAGCCGACCGACTTGTCCATCTGGCCGGTCGTCAGCCGCTGCAGGAAGGCGAGGGCGCCGGGGCCCGCGACCTCCAGCCGCTTCAGCGCGGTCATGTCGTACAGCGCGACGGACTCGCGGGACGCCTGGGCCTCCGCGCCGACGATCGGCGACCAGTAGCGCGCCGCCCAGTCGTTGGGCGTGGGGATGTCGCGGCCGTCCAGCAGCCGGGCGTTCGCGCCGTACCACTGCGGCCGCTCGTAGCCGACGGCCTCCAGGAAGAAGGCGTCCAGCTCGCGCTGCCGCGCGTGGAAGGGGCTGAGGCGCACCGGCCGCGGCTCCTCCATCGGCTGGAGCGGATGGATGATGTCGTAGACCTCGACGAAGTTCTGACAGTCGCGGGCCAGCACGTAGTCGGGGGCGAGCTGGTGCGGCTCGAACCGATTGACGTCGCACTCGTGCAAATCAAACGACGAGCAGTGGCCGTCGACCAGCCACTCGGCCATCGCCTTGCCGACGCCGGCGGAGTGGGTCACCCAGACCGCCTCGGCGACCCAGAAGCCCTTCACGTCCGGCGACTCGCCCATCAGCGGCATGTGGTCCTGCGTGAAGGAGAACAGTCCGTTGATGCCCTCGTCGATCTTCGCCGCGCGGGTGCCGGGCAGCAACCGCCGGGTCTCGGTCCAGGCGTCCTCGAAGTCCTCGGGGGTGAACGTGAGCACCGACGGCATGACCTCGGCCTCGTCCACGGACAGCAGGTCCTCGGGGCTCACCGGCATCGGCCGGTGGCCGTAGTAGCCGATGCCGATGCCGTCGAACCGCTGGCGGTAGTAGAGGTCGGCGTCCTGGTGGCGCAGGATCGGCAGCGTCGCCTCCTCCTCGCGTCCGGCGAGGTCGGGCACCTGGCCGGTCCAGGCGAGCTGATGTGCGAGCGGGGTCAGCGGCAGCGGCATGCCGACCATGCCGGCGATCTTCGGGCCCCAGATGCCGGCGCAGCAGACCACGACGTCGGCGGGGATCTCGCCCTGGTCGGTCACCACGCCGGCCACCCGGCCGTCCTCGGTGCGGACGTCGAGCACCTCGTGCCGCTCCAGCACCCGCACGCCGCGCGACCGCGCCCGCCTGAGCTGGGCGTCGACCGCGCGTACAGCCTTGGCGAGACCGTCGGTGGGGATGAACAGGCCGCCCAGCACGGCGCCAGGGTCGATCAGGGGGTGGTGCTCGGCGCACTCGGCGGGGGTGAGCAGGCGCGACTCGACACCCCAGGACGTGGCCCAGCCGTGCCTGCGGTGCAGCTCGGCGAGCCGTTCGGGGGTGGTCGCGACCTCCAGCCCGCCGACCTGCAGGAAGCAGGGCTCGCCGTCGAGGTCGAGCGAGCAGAGCTTCTCGACGGTGTAGCGCGCCATCTCGGTCATCGTCTTTGACCCGTTGATCTGGAAGACCAGTCCCGGGGCGTGGGAGGAGGAGCCCCCGGTCGCGGGCACCGGGCCCTGGTCGACCACGGTGACGTCCGTCCAGCCCCGGGCCGACAGCTCGTCGGCGAGCGCCGCACCGACGACGCCTGCTCCGATGATGACGACGCGCGGGCCCGTCATACCCACCTCCGTTGCTGCATATGTTGTTGCGTAATTTGCAACATTATGCGTTTAACGCAACAAGCGTGACGCGTCGCATTGCGGGTGTCAAGCACCAAAAAACACGACAAAAGTGTGCCTGCCGCCGATCAGAAGGACGATCGGCGCCGGGCACCGGGTGAGGTCCCGGACACGATCGGGACCTCGACACTTCTCCCGGCCGGGGAGGGTCTTTACACTCGCGCCCCAAACCATCCCATTCGGCCAGATACCTCTCGGGCCGCCGCCATGACCTGCTCGGCGACGGCGGCGATCGCCGTTTCGGGCATCCGGAAGGACGGGCCGGACGCGCTGAGCGAGGCGATGACGGAGCCGTCCGCGCCGAGGACGGGCGCCGCGACCGCGCTCAGGCCGTCCTCCAGCTCGTCCACCGCCGTCGCGTACCCACGCAGGCGCACCTCGGCGAGTTCCGCGCGCAGCCGGGCGGGATCGGTGACGGTCCGGACGGCGAGGACGGGCAGCCCGGCCTCGATCACCTCCTCGCACAGCGCGGCGGGCGCGTGCGCGAGCAGCACCTTGCCGTTCGAGGTGGCGTGCAGGGGGATCCGCTGGCCCACCCAGTGGTGCAGCTGGAGCGCGGACGGCCCGGTGACCTGGTCGACGTACAGCGCCTCCCGGCCGGCGAGGACGGCCACGTTGACGGTCTCCCCCACCGCGCGGGCGAGCGCCGGCGTCACGGCACGGCTCTCGCCCACCAGGTCGAGCCGCGCGCTGGTCGCCCCGGCGAGCCTGACCACGCCCACGCCGAGCCGATATCCGCCGCGGTCGCCGTCCTGCTCCACCAGATCGTGGCTCTCCAGCGTCGCCACCAGGCGGAACGCGGTGGACCTGTGCACGCCGAGGCTGGCGGCGAGCTCGCTGACGCCGAGCTCGCCGTCCCGGGCGAGCAACTTCAGGATGGTGAGTGCGCGGTCGACGGACTGTACGGCCGCCCCGTCACCCGACCCGTTGCTCATGGCACAACTCTACGCGTATTACGCACCAGACTCTTGACCCGTTCCACAGGACGAGCCAGTCTGTTGCGTATACGTCACCATGTTGCGTATGACGCACTCAGGAGGCTCCATGTCCGCTCGCCCGGGTCGCGAGTTCGTCCTCACGTTCTCCTGTGTCGACCGGCCGGGGATCGTCTACGCGGTGAGCGGTTTCCTCGTCCAGCACGCGGGCGACATCCTGCAGAGCCAGGAGTTCAACGACCGGACGAACGGCCACTTCTTCATGCGGGTCCACTTCGCGGTGCCCGAGGGCCGCGGCGACATCGAGGAGCTGCGCCGCGGCTTCTCCTATGTCGGCGACTCCTTCCACATGACCTGGCAGCTCAAGGACGCGGCGACGCCGACGAGGACGCTCGTGCTCGTGTCGAAGTTCGGCCACTGCGTGAACGACCTGCTCTACCGCCAGCGGGTCGGCGCGCTGAACGTCGAGATCCCCGCGATCGTCTCCAACCACCGGGACCTCGAACCGCTGGCCGAGTTCTACGGCGTGCCGTTCCACCACGTGCCCGTCACACCCGGCACCAAGCCCGAGGCCGAGCAGCGCATCCTCGAGCTGGCCGAGGAGCTCGACACCGATCTGGTCGTGCTCGCCCGCTACATGCAGATCCTGAGCGACGACATGTGCAAGCGCCTGGAGGGCCGGGCGATCAACATCCACCACTCGTTCCTGCCGGGGTTCAAGGGCGCCAAGCCGTACCACCAGGCCCACGAGCGCGGCGTCAAGCTGATCGGCGCGACCGCGCACTACGTCACCGCCGACCTCGACGAGGGGCCGATCATCGAGCAGGACGTGGCGCGCGTCGACCACTCGCTCGACCCGGGCGAACTCGTGACGGTGGGCCGCGACGTGGAGGCGCAGGTGCTCGCCAGGGCCGTGCGCTGGCACTGCGAGAACCGCGTGCTGCTCAACGGCGACCGCACCGTCGTCTTCCGCTAGACCTCGTTTCCACCGGCCCGGCATGGCCGTGCCGAGGCACCGCACAGGCCGGGACGATCCGCCTCCGGCACGCGCAACGGTTGGAGGAAGCGGAGGATCTCCCCTGCGAATCACGCGACGTCGCAGCTCAGCGTTGCGTCAAGCGCTACAGTCCCGCTATGAGCAACGACGCTTCGGCCGCCAGGACCGAGGCCGGCGGCGGTGTGCAGTCCGTGGACCGGGCGATCAGCATCATGGAGATCCTCGCCAGCCGTGGGGAGGCCGGGGTCACCGAGATCGCCGCCGAGATCGAGGTCCACAAGTCCACCGCGTTCCGCCTGCTGGGCGCCCTGGAGTCCCGCGGGCTCGTGGAGCAGACCGAGGACCGCGGCAAGTATCGCCTCGGCTTCGGGCTCGTCCGCCTCGCCGGCAGCGTCTCCATGCGGATGGACGTCACCCAGCAGAGCAGGCCGGTCTGCCAGCGCCTGGCGGAGGAGATCGGCGAGACGGTGAACATCGCCGTCCTGCGCTCGCACTACGCCGTCAACCTCGACCAGGTGCGCGGCCCCTCCGCCGTCACCGCCTACAACTGGGTCGGTCAGCTCACGCCCCTGCACGCGACGTCGAGCGGCAAGGTCCTGCTGGCGTACGTGGACCGGCAGCGCCGCGACGACCTGCTGCGGGCCGCGGGCCTCGACCGCTACACGCCGAACACGGTGACCTCGATGGAGGACCTGGAGCGGGAGCTGGCGGAGGTGCGCGAGCACGGCTACGCGCTGACGCGGGAGGAGCTGGAGGTGGGCCTGAACGCGCTCGCCGCGCCCGTCCGCTCCTTCGGTGGAGAGGTCGTGGCCGCGATCAGCGCGTCAGGGCCCGCCTACCGGTTCAGCGAGGGCCGCATGCGGGAGCTGGCCCCCGTCCTCGTCAAGGGAGCCGAGGAGATCAGTCACCGCCTCGGCGGCTAGCCGGCCGTCGCCTCGGCCGCGCGGCGCAGCCGTACGACGACGCTCTTGGACGTGGGCGTGTTCGACGTCTCCGCCACCGAGTCCAGGGGCACCAGCACGTTGGTCTCGGGGAAGTAGGCCGCGCAGCAGCCCCGCGCCGTCGGATAGGCGACGGCCCGGAACCCCTCGGCCACACGCTCGCCGTCCGGCCACTCGCTGACGAGGTCGAGCATGTCGCCGTCGGCGAGACCGCGCTCGGCCAGGTCGTCGGGGTGCACGAACACCACCCTCCGCCCGCCTGCGATACCCCGGTAGCGGTCGTTCAGCCCGTAGATCGTGGTGTTGTACTGGTCGTGGCTGCGCACGGTCTGCAGCAGGAGGCGGCCCGGGGGCACGCGCAGCACCTCCAGCGGGTTGACCGTGAAGTTCGCCTTCCCCGTGGCCGTGGGGAAGCGGCGCTCGTCGCGCGGCGCGTTCGGCAGCAGGAAGCCGCCCGGCCTGCGCACTCTCGCGTTGAAGTCGTCGAACCCGGGCACCACCCGCTCGATGCGCTCCCTGATCGTGTCGTATCCCGCCTCGAACTCGGCCCACGGCACGTGCGGGTCGTCGCCGAGCAGCTCGCGGGCCAGCCGGCACACGATGGCCACCTCGGACAGCAGCGCGTCCGACGCCGGGCGCAGCCGCCCCCGCGAGGCGTGCACCGCGCCCATCGAGTCCTCGACCGTGACGAACTGCTCGCCGCCGGCCTGGACGTCCCGCTCGGTGCGGCCGAGTGTGGGCAGGATGAGCGCCTGCTCGCCGCACACGGCGTGCGACCGGTTCAGCTTGGTCGACACCTGCACGGTGAGCCGGCAGCGGCGCAGAGCCGCCTCCGTCGCGGCGGTGTCCGGCGTCGCGGAGACGAAGTTGCCGCCCATGGCGAAGAACACCCTGGCGTCCCCGTCGCGCATGGCGCGGATGGCCTCGACGGTGTCGTGGCCGTGCTCGCGCGGCGGCGGGAAGCCGAACTCCGTCTCCAGCGCGTCGAGGAACTCGGGTTTGGGCTTCTCGTAGATGCCCATCGTCCGATCGCCCTGCACGTTGGAGTGCCCGCGTACGGGGCACACGCCCGCACCGGGCCGTCCCACGTTGCCGCGCAGCAGCAGGAAGTTGACGACCTCCCGGATCGTCGGGACCGACTTGCGGTGCTGGGTGAGGCCCATCGCCCAGCAGACCACGACCGAGCGGGCGGCGAGCACGTCGCGGGCCGTCTCCTCGATCTCGGCGCGGGTCAGCCCGGTCGCCTCCAGCACCTGCGGCCAGTCGAGCCCGCGTACGTGCTTCTCCCAGGCGTCGAAGCCGTGCGTGTGCGCCTCGACGAACTCGCGGTCCACGACCGTGCCCGGCGCGGCGTCCTCGGCCTCCAGCAGGAGCAGCGACAGCGCCTGGAACAGCGCCAGGTCGCCGCCGAGGCGGATCTGCAGGAACCGGTCGGACAGCGCCGTGCCGCCGCCCACGACTCCGGACGGCCGCTGCGGGTTGCGGAAACGCAGCAGCCCCGCCTCCGGCAGCGGGTTGACCGCCACGATCCGGGCGCCGTTGCGCTTGGCCCGCTCCAGCGCGGTGAGCATGCGCGGGTGGTTGGTGCCGGGGTTCTGGCCCACCACGAAGATCAGGTCGGCCCGGTGCAGGTCCTCCAGCAGCACCGTGCCCTTGCCGATGCCGAGCGTCTCGGTCAGCGCCGAGCCGCTCGACTCGTGGCACATGTTGGAGCAGTCGGGCAGGTTGTTGGTGCCGAAGCGGCGGACGAGAAGCTGGTAGGCGAAGGCGGCCTCGTTGGAGGTGCGGCCGGAGGTGTAGAAGACGGCCTGTCCGGGGTGGTCGAGCGCGCGCAGTTCGCGCGCGACGACGCCGAAGGCGTCCTCCCACGAGATCGGCTCGTAGTGGTCCGAGCCCGCCGGCTTGTACATGGGCTCGGTGAGCCGGCCCTGCTGGCCGAGCCAGTAGTCGCTGCGCCGGGCCAGCTCGTCCACCGGATGCTCCGCGAAGAAGTCGCGGGTGACCCTGCGGACCGTCGCCTCCTCGGCCACCGCCTTCGCGCCGTTCTCGCAGAACTCGGCGGGACTGCGGTGACCGTCGCCCTCGGGCCAGGCGCATCCCGGGCAGTCGAAGCCGGACTTCTGGTTGACCCGCAGCAGGGTCAGCACCGTCCGCCCCGCGCCCATCTGCCGGTACGCCGTGCCGAGCGCGTGGCCGACCGCCGGGAGCCCTCCCGCCCAGGTCTTGGGCGAGCCGATCTCCAGACGTTCGTCTCCGACGTCCTCCCGAGGCGCCTCACGTGTCACTCCGCATCTCCTCCGAACTCACTCGCCGAGCTTGCCACGCACCCAATCATGGAACAGGCCGATGTGGTGCTCGCTCGGCACCAGCACGCCGCCCTTCGCGTACGTGCGGGAGCTCATCGAGGGCTGGGTGCGCTCGCAGGCGTCGAAGTCCTGCTCGTTGACCCGGTGGAACAGCTCCACCGACCGGCTGATGTCCTTGCCCGAGGCCACGACCTCCGGCAGGTAGAGCCAGTCGCACTCCACCACCGTGCGGTCGACCGCGAGCGGGAACATCCGGTGGACGATCACGTGGTCGGGCACCATGTTGACGAACACCTGCGGCTTGATCGTGATCGCGTAGTAGCGCCGGTCCTGCTCCTCGCTGATCGTCGGGATGCGGTCGAGCCCCTCCGAGCCGTCGACCGTGAACCCCTGGATGCCCTCGCCGAACAGCGCGCCGTGGCCCACGTAGTACTGCGCCGCGTAGCCGTCGGCGAACTCCGGCAGCACCTCGGTCAGCTCGGGGTGGATGGTCGCGCAGTGGTAGCACTCCATGAAGTTCTCGACGATGAGCTTCCAGTTCGCCTTCACGTCGTACACGATCCGGCGGCCGAGCGCCAGGTTGGCGACGTCGTAGTTGTCGAGGGAGGCCACGTCACCGAGGCGCGTGCGCACCTCGCCGAGCACGGTGTCCTCGAACGAGGGCGGCTCGTCGGCCAGGCACACCCACACGTAGCCCAGCCACTCGCGCACCGCCACGTTGACCAGGCCGTACTCGACCCGGTCGAGGTCGGGCATCTTGGTGAGGTTGGGGGCGGCGATGAGCTTGCCCTCCAGGTCGTACGTCCAGGCATGGTACGGGCACTGGAAGGCCCGCTTGACCTCGCCGGAGTCCTCCGTGCAGATCCGCGCGCCGCGGTGACGGCAGACGTTGTAGAAGGCGCGGATCGAGTTGTCCCGCGCCCGCGTGATCAGGATGCTCTCCGTGCCGACCTGGACGGTCCTGAACGCGCCGGGCTTGGGCAGATCGGCGGCCCGGACCGCGCAGAACCACATCGACTCGAAGATGCGCTTCTGCTCCGACGCGAAGACCTGGGGATCGGTGTAGTGCTCGCCCGGCAGCGTGGCCATCAGGCTGGGGGGCAGGCTCGTGGTGCTCACTTTGGCTCCTGGTGGTCGTGCACAGTGGTCGTGCGTGGCGCGTCGCGGAACTGAGATGGTCAGGGGAAGACGGTCGGAGTGCGGAGAGCCGGTCGATGTGGAGAGCCGGTCAGAGCACCACGACGGAGCGCAGCACCTCGCCGCGGTGCATCTTCTCGAAGGCCTCCTCGACGTCCTCGAGCGCGATCGTCTCGGTGACGAACGCGTCCAGGTCGAGCCTGCCCTGCTGGTAGAGGGACACGAGCATGGGGAAGTCGCGGCTGGGCAGGCAGTCGCCGTACCAGGAGGACTTGAGCGCGCCGCCGCGGCCGAAGACGTCGAGCAGCGGCAGTTCGAGCCGCATCTCCGGGGTCGGCACGCCGACCAGCACGACGGTCCCGGCCAGGTCGCGGGCGTAGAAGGCCTGCGTGTACGTCTCCGGACGGCCCACCGCCTCGATCACGACGTCGGCCCCGAACCCGCCGGTCAGCTCGCGGACGGCCTCCACCGGATCGGTCTCGCGGGAGTTCACGGTGTGCGTGGCGCCGAAGCGGCGGGCCCATTCGAGCTTGGTGTCGTCCACGTCCACCGCGATGATCGTGGTCGCGCCGGCCAGGTGCGCGCCCGCGACGGCGGCGTCGCCCACGCCGCCGCAGCCGATGACGGCGACCGAGTCGCCACGGGTCACCCCGCCGGTGTTGATGGCCGCGCCGAGCCCCGCCATGACCCCGCAGCCGAGCAGGCCGACGGCGACCGGCGACGCGCTCGGGTCGACCTTGGTGCACTGTCCGGCCGCGACGAGCGTCTTGTCGGCGAACGCGCCGATCCCGAGCGCCGGGGACAGCGGGGTGCCGTCGGCCAGCGTCATCTTCTGGGTGGCGTTGTGGGTCGCGAAGCAGTACTGCGGGCGTCCGCGCAGGCAGGCACGGCAGGCGCCGCAGACGGCGCGCCAGTTGAGGATGACGAAGTCGCCGGGGGCGACGTCGGTCACCCCCTCGCCGACGGCCTCGACCACTCCGGCCGCCTCGTGCCCGAGGAGGAACGGGAACTCGTCGTTGATGCCGCCCTCGCGATAGTGCAGGTCGGTGTGGCACACCCCGCAGGCCTGCACGGCCACGAGTGCCTCACCCGGGCCCGGGTCGGGGACGACGACGGTCTCCAGGCTGACCCGCTGTCCCTTGCCCCTCGCGACGACCCCGCGGACTTCGTGCGCCATGGTCTCTCTTTCCCTCGATCAGTCGGCGTGCATTAGTTGTGCAAGGCGAAACACATAGCACTATGCGCAACAGACTGGGGCCGTGCAGGGCCACTGTCAAGGGCTGCAGTGAGGGATGTCACCTGCCGGTCAGCGCAGGCCTTGCTCCAGTTGGGTGACGACCGGGGCGAGCAGGTCGTTCAACTCCCGTACGAGGACCGCGAGCGCGCGGTGCGCGGTCTCGGCCAGGTCGTGCGCGGGCCCGTCCGGCGCGGCGGGCAGGTCGTCCAGCGGCACCGGGGCGTCCACGAGCAGGGTCGGACGCAGATAGGGGACCTTCGCGAGGTCCTGCTCGGCGGGCTCGACGAACTGGCCGAAGATCTCCGGCCAGTCCCGCCAGCCGCGGTCGCGCCACCAGTCGCGCGACACCGTCAGCGCGGCCGGCGGCGGAGAGACGATCGTGACACGCGCCGTCAGCGATCCGTCCCAGGTGTTGCGCTCGCAGGAGGCCGACAGGATCCGCCGGTGCCAGCGCACGAACCCCGGCGAGGTCAGGGGCGGGGTGGCGATCCGCCAGGCCGCGCACGCGAACGCGACCGGGGCGATGTCCCCCCACACCCCCTCGAACTCGCCGATGTTCTCCCACACACGCTCGGAATAGTGGCTGACGCCGCCGTAGCGGACACGCTCCCGGTCGGATCGGCCGTCGATCCAGAACGCCTGCTGGCCGGCCATACGCCGGGATCAGCCGTTCGACGCGGCGGTGGTCGGCGCGGCGACGGCCGGCGCGGTCTCGCCGGTGAAGACGAACTTCGCGGCGTCGCCTTCGCCCTCGACGTCGATCTTGACGACCTGGCCCGGCCGCAGCTCGCCGTAGAGGATCTTCTCCGACAGCGTGTCCTCCAGCTCGCGCTGGATCGTGCGCCGCAGCG